>JBCCFD010000152.1:0-15506 GCA_039029915.1 Chloroflexota bacterium | reverse complement strand
TGATCCATCAACAGGTTTACCAACCTACATTTGTAATCCTGATACGGGACAAGGGATTGGCCCATCACGTGGGATAGGGGCTTCCTATATTTTAATTTGGTCACCAGAACTTTGGCCTGAGCGAACTGAACAATGGTATCAAATATTTGAGCAGCAATATTGGCAAACCGGCCGTTTCCTCAGAGGGATTAGAGAGTTTTCAAACAAAGCATCTTATCCAAACTGGTTGGTAGACGTCGACGCAGGCCCCGTAATGGCAGGGTACGGAACAGCAGCCACCGCGTTTGGCATAGGTGCCTCTCGCGTGAACGGCCGTCTGGATATGGCAACCCCGTTAACCCAAGAGATGATTGTGGCCCTGTGGCCTCTTCCCACTGGCACTTGGCTAGGTCCCCGTATGCTATCAAATTTGTCAGATGCTCCCTATCTTGGTGAAACAGCCCTACTCTTTATTCTAACCCGACAACCCATCACGGAGGTGACGGCCGTTACCGATCAAAACCCGCCGGGCGTCGTGTATATTGCCCTTTTGTTTTATTTTGGGGGCACTATTTTTTGGGGATGGTTAGCATACCGACAGTGGAATAGGATAGTAAACAAGCCGCGACGAATTTAATACTATCAGGATAGGTATTGGGTAATTATTTGATCTAAATAGGCATTTTCAGAGGCTGTATCCACAATTTCACCGTCTAACCAGGCCGCATCGATCAAATCCAATATTTTCTTAAACTGGGCACTCGGCTTTAACCCCTTGGCAATAAGGACGTCTCCATTGACTGTTGGGGAGATGTGTTGCCACTCATTTTGATACTTTGACAGCCACGTTTTTTGAATCGGTTGATCCAAAATCGTTTGCAAAACGATGAGGCCATTCGAAGTCAACGGCCGTAAATTAGGCACAACTTGGCTCGGTTTGGCGTCATCCGGTAGCGCTTGAATAGCTTGGAGACAGCGGCGTATCAATTTCAGCTCTTGCTGAACTTTTACTGGAACGGCAAATCTTTCAAAAACGGCCGTTTCAACCTTTTGCGACAAAGATAGAAGCCAAAGGGCAAAGTAAATAAAAACGGAAGCGTGACTATCACGTGCCCTTTTAAATAAAACTGCCGTATTTTCTTGCCACCTCAACCCCGGGGCAACCTTGGCTAAGACACCCAGCGTTTGCAGCCTTGACATTATTTGTTCTGGGAAAGGCTCCTGAAATATCCTCTCAAACTCATGCCAAAGCCGCACCCCTGTTGTTTGGTTAAGAACAGGCAGCGCCTCCTGCAATAAGGTTACTGTGTGTGGCTCAATATCGTATTGGAGCCTCATAGCATAGCGAACGGCTCGGAATATTCGGGTTGGGTCATCAATAAAACTTTTGTCGTGCAGCACCCGCACAACACTCGCTTGCATATCTTGCCAGCCACCTAGCGGATCAATTAATTCACCCCACGCGTCACCGTCTAAGCGTATGCCCATCGCATTAATGGGAAAATCTCGCCGCTTTAAATCATCTAAGAGGTGGCTTGGCACAACTGTTGGTAGCGCGGCAGGATGAGCATAACTCTCTTTTCGAGTCGTCACAAAATCAAAAGCGTGAATGAAGGTTGATGGTCCGCTTTTTTGATTCACTTCTTGAGCAATTGATTCAAAATGCCATACGGCCGTTCCAAAGGGGTGATGAACGGTCAGATTACCACCATATTGCTTAGCCATTTTTTGGGCAACTTGAATGGCATCTCCTTCAATAATAATATCCAGATCGGTTGGTAAAACGTTAAGTAACAAATCACGAACCGGGCCACCAATTAAATAAACTGGCATATTAAGAGAAACGGCCGTTTCCTTCACGCGAATCAGCATATTCCAAACATCTGACGCTAAAATTTCTCGAAGCCTTTCTCGTAAATCCATTTTTGTATTATAAATAGGTTGCTTAACTAATGGTAAATTAAAGACTATTTTCAATAGATTAGGTCACATAATCGCGGTATCTTCCAGCCACTACCGCCTCACGGCCAGCCTTTTGCCCCTATCTTTTGTGAATCATCCGTAAATCATCGCATAAATTGGGACAAGTAATGTCACAAATGGCTATTTTCCTTGTTGACACTGTAGAACACGTGTGCTAATCTCCCAATGTAGAACAAAATTTCTACGAACACATGTTCTGATTTGATGAGTTTTTACAAACTTCCGCCCCTTCAAATCAACCAAAACCTTTAGAAGAGAGGACTATAACATGAGAAACCAATATTCAAACAAATCTTTTTCCAATCGAGTGGGCGCATCTCAATGGCCTATCTCAAAACAAACAACCATCGGTTTTATTTTAATCACATCACTTCTAGCCTTTGAAATTTTTAACTTTGACACCACCCAATATGCACTTCGTAATCTGATTGGAGACGTTCGCTTTGCTGGTATTCAATGGGCCAGCATTTTAGCAATCGCTTTTTGTTCTATCGACTTCGCGGGCCTCATCCGCCTTTTTACACCGGAACAAGGTAGTGAAGAGCCAAAAGTTGTTTGGTATTTGATGGGAGCTTGGCTACTTGGGGCAACCATGAACGCCGTGATGACCTGGTGGGCAATCTCTCTAACGTTATTAAATCACAACTTTGGCAACGAGGTGTTGACACGCGAACAGCTTTTACTTTACGTACCTATTTTTGTAGCCACCCTTGTTTGGTTAACCCGCATTCTCTTTATTGGGGCTTTCACTGTAGCCGGTGAACGAATATTTGATCGCTCTAATCAACAAGAGGCAAAATCAAATAGCAAAAAGCAAAGCAACAGCTACAGCAAAAGCCGCCAAACTGGGTCACGTGCCAGCAACAATTCTTATTCAAACACGCGTCGTCAACCTGCCGTTTCACGGATTGCCTCACCCCGTAAAACAACAACACAAACAATGATGCGGGCCGCACCAAAACCTCAGGCACAAGCTGATCCAGAATACTTCGACGATATGGAAACGCAATATTTTGACCAATCAGAGCCTGTTGTCCGTCGCGAAACTTCAGCCCCTGTTCGCCAACCTGCCTCTAGCCGGGTTCGTCAACGTCCACCGCGCCCCAATGGCCCATTCCCTCGCCCATCAGCTATGTCAGCGAAAGGGAAGAATAGTACGGGAAACGGCCGTCACTAAAATAAACGGTACCTAAATTAAGCTGTAATTGATTTGTTACTCGAGGTAAAATAATGACTGTTAATACACATACCATTTGGCAGTTAGAGTCTCCATTGAACCAAGAACAAGAACTTCAAGATTCCATTCATATTTTAGATTACGAGCAACCACCGACATCTTTTCCGCTAAGCTCGCTTCAGCAAAGAATGTATGTCATTCTCGGTGTGGCCACGCTCTTAGTTTTCATATTCGGAATTTTCGTTATTCCATTCGTTCTAAGATCAATAAGTGCCACAATCGCATCCGCTGAACCCTTAGCCAATTCGGTTAATCAATTTCAGCAGCGCGGGGTGCCAGTTGTGGCTGCCGACAGTGCGATTTCACCAATCTTTTCACCCGAGGTGCAATATTGGGCACCGCAAATTGAAAATTGGGCCAACGCCCAGAACCTCGATCCGAACATGGTTGCTACAGTGATGCAAATTGAGTCTTGTGGTGACCCCAATGCCCTCTCACCGGCGGGCGCACAGGGCTTATTCCAAGTGATGCCCTACCACTTTGCCGCAAACGAAAACGCCATGAATCCAGACACCAACGCCCTGCGAGGCTTGGGCTATCTTTCTGAACGACTCGTTCAAACCAACGGTGATGCTGGCAAAGCGTTTGCTGGTTACAACGGGGGCCACGTGGCAGCCGGCTCAGATTTCAGCAGTTGGTCAAACGAAACGCAGCGTTACTTCCGCTGGAGTACAACCATTTATGCCGATGCTCAGGCAGGACTCACTGAAAGTCCTGCCCTGGCTGAGTGGCTTAATGCAGGCGGGGCTTCTCTTTGTCAGCAAGCCGCAAATAGGTTGAATCTCCGCTAATTTTCCTCTCTGATCGATTTCCAAGACCGTTCATGATTGAGTCATGAACGGTCTTTTTATTTTTTGACACAGTTCCCCTCAAAATCTATACTCACACTTGGTTCTCACCGGCTCTCTTTAAAACTATTTTGATGTTATGTCATTGACCGAACGAAGAACGTTTGCACACAGTCTGTCAGTCACATAACACTCGACCAAAGGAGAAAAAATGGCAATAAAAGTTACTTCACACGGTCACGCAACATTCTCATTAGATGTTGATGGTAAAAAAATCGTGGTTGATCCATTTTTTGATGGCAATCCTGCTGCTCAAGTCGCCGCTGCTGATGTTGAAGCTGATTACATTTTGATTACTCACGGCCACGGCGATCACATTGCAGATGCCCTACCCATTGCAAAAAGAACAGGGGCAAAAATCATCGCTAATTTTGAAATTGGCCAATGGTTCCTCGGCCAAGGTTATGAAAATGTTCACCAACAGCATATTGGTGGTGGGTTTCAGCACGAGTTTGGGCACATTAAGCTGACGATCGCTTTTCATGGCTCAATGCTCCCTGACGGGTCAAATGGCGGAATGCCGAACGGCTTTTTATTAGCGATTGGCGACAAAAAGATTTATATTGCGGGGGACACGGCCGTATTCTCTGATATGTCTTTAATCGGGGCGGGTGGCTTAGATCTGGCTATTTTGCCAATTGGCGACAATTTTACGATGGGCCCAAATGATGCCATACAGGCCATCAACTTCTTAAAGTCTAAAAACGTTATTCCTTGTCATTACAACACGTGGCCTCCGATTGCTGTAGATGTCGACAGCTGGAAAGCCAAAGCTAAAGCAGAAACCGCAGCCAATATCGTCATTCTCTCATCTGAACAGGTCTACGAACTTTAAGTTTATAGAGATTGGGAGATAAATATTCCAATCTCTTATCTACAATTTCCTCACGTGAACCAAGAATCCTACCGAGAAGAAGCTGAATACATCATCTATCTGCTCCACGAGCGCCGGCTATACGCTTGGTGCCTAATCACCTATGGTCAGATGGCTGTTGATGAGTCCTACCGTGAGGCAGGCACGCTTTATCGCTATTATTCAATTGATGAAGAAGATAGGGAAGATATCTTTCAGGAGGAGGCGTGGCACTGGGCGATGCTAAAACTGTACGGGAACGAGTACGCTCGCAAATTTCCACAGCTTGCGGCTCCATCTTATGAGTACAGTCAGGAATCCGACCGCATTTTTGGATATGAATAATTGGGTAAAGGGTAAAGAGAAGAGAATCATGGAAGCTAAAGCAGGTCTTAATTTTCTGTAGCTCATTCCTCTTGCCGTTTACCGTCCAAAATGCATTGGCATAATAATGTGAACAAAATCATTATCACCAACTGGCTTAATGACGCCTGGTTCCATTGGATTTGTTGTTTCTAGTGCAACTTGCGGTGTGTCAATGACATTGAGAACATCAGTCATATATTTCACATTGAAGGCGATCTCAATGGCTTCCCCGTCAACACTAGCGTCAATTTGAGCAACATTATCGCCGGTTTCTACACTGTTGGCGGTGACGGTCGCGAACCCCGTACCAAAATCACTACCGCTAGGTTCAATGCGAACTCGGGCCGTGTGGCTTGATTCTCTGGCGAAAATTTCGGCAGTTTTACACGCTTTACGAGATTCGGCCGTGCCCATAACTGTTCGCGTATTTGATGAATCAGGAACAATAGGCGTGTAATCTGGGAAATTGCCATCGATGAGTTGCGAAACCAAAACGACATTTTCCATGTCAAATATGATTTGATTTCGGCCTTCTGGTATTGAAATATAGATGGCATCATTGTCATCGTTGGAGATTCGTGCCAATTCGAGCAATGCTTTAGCGGGAACAATAAGCGTCATTGGGCTTTCCACAATGCCGGGGATGCTGGCTGATTTCATGGAGAGGCGGAAGCCATCGGTAGCGACCATGAGCATGTGGCTACCTTCAAACGAAATGGAAACCCCAGTTAAAGTAGGGCGAGAGTCATCGACTGCAGCGGCTAAGGCTACCTGTGAAATCATCTTTTTGAAAACGTCGGTTTCTAAACGAATGCGATTTTCTTGTTCAGGTTGAGGAATGAGGGGAAATTCTTGGGCGTCGATGCCTTTGACATTGGCTTCAGTGCGACCGCAGGTGACGTGCAGGGTTTGGTTAGGCACGTTAAGCTCGATGTTAACTGGCTCTTGGGGCAGCGTGCTAACAAGGTCGTTGAGGGTGCGATGAGGCACAGTAATTGCACCTTCCTCTTCAACTTTGGCACCGATCCAGCAGGTAACAACGATTTCAAGGTTGGTGGCTGATAGTTTTAAACGGCCGTTATCCGTTTCTAACAACACGTTTCCCAACACCGGTAATGTCGAGCGCGTGCTAACGGCGCGACCCACTATGTTTAATCCCCGAGCCAAGTTTTCTTGCAAACAAGATAAGATCATCGCAAATCTCCCAAATGTTTTGTTGTAATTCCCCGCATAAATGAATAGATAAAGTATACAAGAACGGTACCCCTGTGGCAAGCGGCACGATGTGCAGGCTGAGCCTAGATTTTAGGTGTGTAGCTAAGGCATTAGGTAATTGGAGATTAGTTATTTGTAAAAGGGGGTTGGGAAAGAGCCGGATCGTTTTTTGATCGCCCTATTTGTAAGCTTATGAAAATTGGCACTGAATATAGAGGAAAGAGTCATGGTTGAAGCTTTAAGGACGGTTATTATTGCAGTTGTTGCCTGCATATTCCCCTTGATTGTTTTAGGTGGCGCTGTTGCTTGGGTCATGTATCGCAATCGACAGCGGCAAGGCGCCAGCAGGGCGATTGGGAACGCACTGGGCCTTTTGCCAACGGTTAAAAATAAGCAAATGCAGTGGTATGAAGGGCGTCTGGCAAACGGCCGTTACTGTGCCTACATTCCCATCGTTTTTCCGCGCAGGACGCATCGAATGGATGGTCAATCTCGAACTGCCTATGATTCAGCAGCCCGAATCGTTATGGAAGTGAAAAGGGAGCAAACGCTCGATGTTAACGCCATGCGCTTTCACGTTTGGTCAGAAAGAAAACGGCCGTTTTCCCTCTTTGAAGATGCCTTTAATGCCGAAAATGGCAGCAAGCTCACTGGCGAAGAACAAAATGCCCTGATGGACTTTGCCAAAGCGCATCCCGGTACACTTTGGCTGTCTGACAGAGAAGGTGCCTCAAAGGACGTGTTCAATGATGATACGATCATGGCGCAAGTTACTAGCTTTTTACTCCACGAATATGAGGTTAAAAATCCAACGCCGAGTGAAATTGAGGAATTAGTCGCTAAGTTATCTCGATTGGCAAGTTTGTTTGATGAAGTATAGGGGGATTGCTAAGTGTTCCGAAGTGTCTAATTTTAAAACCGTGCTAGCTAAAAGCTTCGGAACCTCGAGGAAACGAAGTTTATAGACTTCGTTTTATTCAAAGCGGAACTTCGCTTCACTTAATCAAGCAATGGCCGTTTCTTATCTAAATTATTGTTTTTGCTAAGGACAGGTCGTCCCCCCGTTTCTTCCTCAAACAACTGACGCATTTTCCCAGCAATATGTCCCCCGGCCTCGGCAATTTGCATGTGCTCAGCTAAGCCCTCAGGACTTTCATTTTGCACAAGTCGCTCTGTCGCTTCATCCCCAAAAATCGAAATGAGTAATTCAACACCGGTCATGTTATCTCGTAGATCTTCACTTTCAGGCAGGTGCTTGTACGCCTTATGCTCAGAAATTGTCAAGCCAAAGGCACCTTTGTTGATGACATCTTCCAATAAGGTGTGCTTTTCAATAGGAATGCCCGTTTCCAGCCAAACATCTCCTAGAGAGGTGAAGGAGCGGTGTTTCTCAATGCGCTGGGCGATCCATTTTTCATCTAGGCCAACGGCCGTATAAAATCGCCGCATCGATTCGATGCCGTTAAATGCGTCAAAAAGGATTTGATAGCAATTTTTCTGATACTCGATGAGTAACGGCCGTATATCTTCTCGTACTCTATCCGCATTGATACCAAAGAGCATGCCATTCAAATGAGAAATGGGGATGCTAAGAATGTTTCTTGACCCTTTCCCACGGCCCGTTTCCGTGGCAGTAACTGCCACGGAAATGCAAACATCACTTAAAACAGGGTTCTTTTTGATTCTTTTCCGCTGAGCAGACCAATCCAACCCCATTCCCTGAACGAGAGGGCGCAGCGGGACGTAGACATTCTCACGGCCGTTTTTATCTTGCACCAAAACGGCCGTAATCTTTCGTCCCTGAAACAAAACCTGTTTTTGCTCAATCCCATTCACAATTCACAACTCAAACGATGGCCAGATGTTTTTATTGTTTACGCCGTAAAAACGCTGGTATGTCAATATCATCAATCGGTAATGATTGCTGTCTTGGCTCTCGCTTTGGTGGCTGAGTTGGTTTTGACAGCCGTGATTGAGGGGCAGGTGTAGCCTCTTGTTCGACAGCTGGCAAGCGTGGTTCATGCCGAGAGATGGGACGGTTCACCGGACGCTGATGACCAAAACCGGTAGCAATCACCGTAATTTTTAGCTCATCCTCCATGCTGTCATCAAGCACGGCACCAAAAATCATCTCTACATCAGGGTGTGCCATTTCGCGAATAATGTTCGCTGCTTCATTAATTTCAAAGAGGGAGAGATCAGAGCCACCCGTTACGTTAAATAAGATGCCTCGCGCCCCATCGATAGAAACATCCAGCAGATGACTCGCCAAAGCTGCTTCCGCCGCTTTACGCGCTCGGTCATCACCAGAACCTTTACCAATGGCCATCAGTGCCGCTCCACCGACTGACATAATTTTACGTACATCGGCAAAGTCAAGGTTGATGAGACCAGGGGTCGTAATCAGTTCGCTAATCCCTTGAATCCCTTGACGCAGCACATCGTCGGCCATTTTAAAGGAATCTTTCAGCGGCATTCGCTTATCAGCAGACAAAAGCAGTTTGTCATTTGGGATAACAATCAGCGTATCGACTTCTTCTTTCAGCTTTTCAATGCCCGCCTCAGCGGCACGCATGCGCTGGGTCCCTTCAAAGGTAAAAGGCTTAGTCACCACACCAATCGTCAGTGCCCCCACCTCACGTGCCACCCGCGCCACGACAGGTGAAGCACCGGTTCCGGTGCCGCCTCCCATACCGGCGGTGATAAAGACCATATCTGAATCGTGTAACAATTCATGGAGCTCATCAAGCGACTCTTCAACAGATGAAGCACCTTTTTCAGGTTCGCCACCGGTGCCTAACCCGCGAGCAAGCCGTTGACCAATAAGCAATTTCTTACTGGCTAGGTTGGCATCAAGGTCTTGTTGATCGGTATTAACGGCAATAAATTCAACACCGGCGATTTCCTCATCAATCATCCGATTGAGGGCGTTATTTCCAGCCCCGCCAACCCCTACAACTCGGATCATGGCGCTGTTTGATGGTAAACGGCCGTTTTTCTTTTTGCTAGTTGTTTGATTCATAATTGTCCCTCTGCAAAATCCAGTAATCTCTAATCCTCAATCTCTAATCCGGCAGCAATGCCTTAAAAATCGAGCCCATTCGCTTGCCCCATTCACGCTGAGCAGGACGCGGCCGGTAAGTATGGTTGTCACTGATCATCCAGTTCACCAAGCCAACGCTTGTAGCAAAAGCCGGTGAGTGAAGTTGATCCACCATACCGATCAAATTTTTAGGTGAAGCTACTCGAGCTGGCACATTCAACACGCGCTCCGCAACATCCCCAATACCGCGTAGCTGTGCTGATCCACCAGTTAAAACAATGCCAGCGGGCAACATGCCCCCATAATCAGCTCGTTTAATCTCTTGTAAAATCAATTGGAAAATCTCTTCAACGCGAGCCTCAATTACTTGCGCGAGATCTTGACGTCCCACCTGTATCGTTTCACCACCAAACGGGTCAACATTAAACACATTCTCTGGATCAATCTGGTCTGGGCGGCAGTCGCCATACTGAATTTTGACCTGCTCGGCCACGTCGTGTGGTGCGCGCAAGCCAATCGCAATGTCGTTGGTGATGTGATAGCCACCTACAGGGAACACCTTTGTGTGCCACACCTTGCCATCAACGTACAGCGCTATATCCGTTGTGCCGCCACCTATGTCTGCCACAATAACGCCCATCTCTCGCTCGGTTGGTTCCAAAACGGCTTCTGCTGAGGCGATAGCGTTGAGCACAAACTCTGCGGGCTTGATGCCAACGTTATCCACACACTGCCCGAGATTTTTGAGCGCTGGAGATGCGGCCGTGACGATGTGCGCCTCTACTTCCAGCCGATAGCCGTGCATCCCAATTGGGTTGCGAATCCCGTTTTGATTATCTAAGGTATAGCTTCTAGGGATGAGGTGCACAATTTGGCGATTATGCGGAATAGGAATCGCCTGAGCTACATCAAGGGCATGCTCAATATCTTGACGCGTAATGCCATTGTTGTTTCGGTTAACCGCCACAACCCCTTTGTTGTTGGTGCCGCTGATATGCTCACCCGCCATGCTAATGACCGCTTGCGACAGATCATAGCCTGAGGTTTGCTCAGCTTGCTCAATCGCTTCTGCCAAAGCCAATGAAGCCTCATTGACATCGACCACCATGCCTTTGTGCATGCCTCGCGATTTTGAGATGCCTAATCCGATGATTTGTACCTGTTGTTCGTAGACTTCACCAACCAAAGCACAGATTTTGGTCGTTCCAATATCTAGCCCGAAGATTATGTCTCCCATGATGTTTTACCATTTACCCATTTATTATTGCGCCATAAAGTACGGTTTATCTTTATTGCTGACGCTGATATACAGTGGTGTAAGCCCTTGTTCTTGGAGCTCTGCCACAATCGTTTCGTAAACGACTAACTTTTGATTCATATCGGTGCCGGTGCCTAAGTAAGCTCGCCATCCACGGCTATCTTCAAAGCTAAGCCCTGAGGAAGGACGGTAAGAAAGGGCCGTGATTTCAGGACGTAGCTCTTGTAATTGAAGTGCGCCAAGGAAGAGTGATTCTGGCACAAAGGCAATATTCGGATCACCGTTTTCGGTATCATTCGGCAACTGTTCTGAGCTAATTTGAATAAGATTGAGGCTTTGCGAGCGCGCAGGAATTAAACGGCCGTTTCCCGTTATCCAATAGCGGGCACTGCCTTCCACCCAAATAGCCACCGGTATATCTTCTTGTATTTGAATCAGCACATCATTCGGCCACTGTAGCGTTACTGTCGCTGCAATAACGCCTGGAATTTCAGCAAGCTGTTCAGCCGCTTTGTTTGGGTCTGCTGCAAAAATATGCGTGCCTGCTAACCCACTTGATTGAACCACCTCATTTGCAGAAATTGAAAAAGTGCCTTCAACGGGGATGGTCGTCAAATAAAATTGTTCATTCATCCCGGTTAAGTAAAGCGCATAAATGACGATACCAAACAGCATCAAGCTAATCCAGCGGGTGGAAAGCAAAACCGACCGCACACTTTGCAGCGGCATGTTGGCCTGACGCGTGTTGCGTTGCTTACGCTTGCGCGCTGCCTTGGGCATTTGTAATTTAGGTAACCCAAGCGGAACGGCCGTTTCCATTTTACGCATCCGCGGTTGTTTTCGTCGTTTCGTTTGGCGTGTTCGTCGTTCGCTCATAGTTTTTTGTCAGGTATCAGGTGTCAGGTTACCCCATTACTCATCCTTCTGCCCTTTCTCTACTCTTTACTCTCTTCTCCAAACGTGGTACGCAATCCATCCTTCTCATCGAAACGCTCCAGTGCATAGCCGATAAGACGGTCAAGCAGTTCACTATAACCAATCCCCGTTGCTTCCCAAAGCTTTGGATACATCGAAATGTTCGTGAAGCCCGGAATGGTGTTGATTTCATTTAAGTACAGCTTGCCAGTGTCCTTGTCCATCAAGAGATCAACGCGGCCTAGTCCAGCGCAGTCGATCGCCTTATATGCATTGACAGCTAACTCACGAATTTGGTCACTTATTTCCTCAGACAGTTCTGCCGGAATGATAAGTTCTGAATCTTCCTCAGAGCCTGGCTCGGCTAAATATTTAGCCGTGTAATCATAAAAGTCGCGTCGAGGCCGAATTTCGCCAACAACGCTAGCAAGGGGTTGATCATTTCCCATCACTGAAACTTCCAGTTCGCGAACATTAATGCCTTGCTCAACGATGATGCGGCGGTCATATTCTGCTGCCTCGTTCATACCTGCTTCTAATTCGGTCCGATTACTGCATTTTTGAATGCCAACGCTTGACCCTAAATTAGCAGGTTTTGTAAAAACAGGGTAGGCAAGTTTGGTTTCAATGTCATCAATAATTGAAGACGGCCGTTTTTCCCAATCTGACTTTGGAAAGAGGAGCCAAGGCAGCACAGGAATGGCGTTAGCCTGCATGACATATTTAAACACGGCCTTGTCCATACCGACCGCTGAGCCAACCACACCAGCCCCAATATAAGGGATGCCAGCCAGCTCTAAAAGCCCCTGTACGGTACCGTCTTCACCGTACGTGCCGTGCAAAACGGGAAAAATCACGTCAAGCTCTGTCACCGCTGTGAGGCCTGTGGGTTGTGTTTCGGCCGTTTCCATTTTCATCAAAGCCGAAGATTCAGGGTCAGGCAATAGGGTAGCCATTTCACTACCAGCTTGGCCATCGCTTAAGGCCGCCATCGCATCACCCGCCAACCAACGGCCGTTTTTCGTAATCCCAATCGGCACAACCTCGTACTTCTCTTGATCCAAAGCCGCCATCACAGATTTAGCCGAATTCAGCGAGACCTCATGCTCTCCTGAACGACCTCCAAAAATGACACCGACTTTAATCTTTTGTTTTCCAGCCATTTGTTTTGATAACCGTTATCCTGTTCTTAGTTATTAGTTATTCGAGACCTAGTAGTCCGCCAAAGATCTTTTGCAAGGTTTAACGATGACAAGGACTAAAGGACTACTTGAAGGTGCACCAAACTTACCCGTCAAACCTTGTTTGGTGCACCACTAGTAACCATTAGCCAATAACCATCTCACTCCTCAAACTTCCACTCACCAACCAGTTCAACCTCAAGCTCTAGCTCAACATTAAACTGTTCACGTACCGCGTGCCACGCCTCAGCAATCAAACTGCGAATATCTTCAGCTGTGGCGCTGCCGTCATTGATAAAAAAGTTGGCGTGTTTTTTAGAAATTTCGGCCCCGCCCACGCGGAACCCTTTTAAGCCGGCTGCTTCAATAAGGTAGCCAGCGTAATAATTTTCAGGATTTTTAAACATGGACCCAACCGTCGCCCCACCGGGTTGCGTTTGTCGACGATGAGCAATAAAGCCGTCGGCCCGGGCTTGTAAAACGTCCACTTTCTCTGGTTTAAGCTCTAATTCAGCGCTGAGCACCACGCGGCGCGCTACGTTGCGTCCCTGCTCCCGTTTAAGTACGCTATCACGGTAGTCGTATTGCAACTGGTCTTGTCGGTAAATTCGGATGCCGCGTCCCGGTTCCCAAATCGTGACAGCGCGCACGTTGCTGGCCATATCCCCCCCGTGTGCCCCAGAGTTGCCAACAACGGCCCCACCGACTGTGCCGGGTACGCTAATGCCCCACTCCAACCCACCGAGTCCTTTAGCAATGCAGCGGCGAGTCAAAGATGACAGGTTCATACCTGATTCAGCCGTACAGATCACGCTAGCACCAATGTGCCGATAGCTCACCGTTTTGGCTCGATTCATGATAATTAACCCACGAACACCATAATCAGAAATCATGATGTTGGAACCACCACCTAAGACAAGGTACGGCACGTTTCGTTTATAGGCAAGCTCAACGGCCGTAACAAGCTCCTCGCTACTGCTCACCGTCAAAAACAGTTCAGCCTGACCACCCACACGGGATGACGTGAACTTGGCCAGAGTCGTCCCCACTTGGAGCTTGTCGCTAAAGAGCGTTTGGAATTCTTCCACTGTCGAAAGGTGTATCGAAGTCTTCAAGTTCATACTATCTCTTCTGCAGGGCCTCTAAAAGCCATTGGCCCACCATATTGCCGTCGCCAGCCCCTAAAGTTAAAACAACATCATTCGGTTTAATCCGGTCAAGGATATAGGAAACGGCCGTTTCACGTTCAGGTACGAAGGCTACCTTCGGATGTTCAATCGCCGCCACAAAGTCAGGCATATCAATCCCTAGATCGTCCGTTTCTCGACTACGATAAATGTCTAACACAACCAAGCGGTCCGCATCTGTAAAACATTGCTTAAATTCCGCTTCAAGTAATTTTGTACGGCTAAACGTGTGGGGTTGCCAGACCGCCCAAATTTGCCGACCGGGAAACTGCTGTTTGGCGGCCGCTAAATTCACTTTAATTTCAGTAGGATGGTGAGCATAATCATCAATAATGGTAACGCTGTTGACTTCGCCTAGCTGTTGGAAACGTCGTTCCACACCACCAAACTCCGCCAATCCACGCTGAATATCGATAAAGTCCAAGCCCACATCTAGCCCCACAATCAAAGCCGCCAGCCCGTTAAGCACATTATGATCGCCCGGAACGCGGAGGCGCAGCAAGCCCAAAATTTCACCTTGCGTTTCAACCAGAAAATCTGAGCCACCGATGTTATTAGGACGAATATCTAGCGCTCTGTAATCGACGGTCGTGTTCTCAGAAATCCCATAAGTAGTTATTTCTGTAACGTCCACTTTTAAATCACTTAACAATTTCTGAGCACCGCTATCATCCCCACACAAAATGAGACGGCCGTCTTTCGGTAATAGGCTAGCAAACTGTCGATAGGCTGATTCATACGCTTCCCAAGTTGGGAAAATATCGGGGTGATCATGCTCCATATTGGTAATGACCGACAGCTCAGGTTTTAACCCAAGGAACATATTGTCGTACTCATCGGCTTCGATAATAAAGTAGGGGGATTCACCAAAACGGCCGTTTGTTCCCAAAGAGGGCAACACCCCACCCAGGATAACCGTGGGATCCTTCTCCGCATGAAGCAACATTTGGGTAATCATCCCCGTTGTGGTTGTTTTTCCATGAGTCCCAGCCACCGCAATCCCGATCTTATCTGCCATCAGCGCCCCAAGAAAATCAGAACGTTTTAAAACTGGAATACCGGCATCTCGGGCTGCTGAAACTTCCGGGTTGCTTTCTGGTATTGCAGATGAGATAACCACAACCTGAGCACCTTCAACATGAGCAGCACTGTGTCCTTGATAAATCGTTGCGCCAGCCTCTTCCAAAGCGGCGGTGAGAGCATTGTTTTGCTGATCCGAGCCAGAAACAACAAAGCCTCGCCCCAACAGCACGCGGGCGATGGCAGATATGCCAGCCCCGCCAATTCCGACAAGGTGGATTTGCATACCTAGCTTCAGCTCGAAAGGCAACTCTTCTTCTGCGTCCTTAATGGTTTTGCTCCTTATATTCGGTTCAATGATGGCTTGTTGTAACTCTAACATAAATCAGATCATGACCACAATTACAAAAAGGAAAACGAC
>JBCCFD010000151.1:0-15517 GCA_039029915.1 Chloroflexota bacterium | reverse complement strand
TTCTTAACAACATGGCCAACCGCTTACTTCGTGTCATTTGTGCGGTTCTTCGGTCTCGTCAACCATTCATTCATGATTTTGTTTCTTTACCACCTCAAGTCCTTGGTTCACCTTGACAAAGTCATAGTGTTCGACATGACATTATTAAAGGAACTTATGTAATAAAGTAATAAGTGTGACAGATCAATGACTAATTCTTGAGGTATCCATCAACGCTTAATGCGTATGGACATGGTAAATGGGTACTAAATCAGTTGAAAAACCACAGCCTGTTACATTTTCCGTAAGGCACACTTCTTACGCTCATTCTAGTTTATTCACAAATGAGGCAAGCGTATTGATTTTGACTCAAATGGGACACAAGCACAATTTATTTTGGGGAGCCGCTTCAAAATTTTTTGTTTTCACTTATCACAGCACAAATTATTACTACTTTGTTACCAAAGTTTTTAAATATGCCTTATCTGGAATAATTTTTAAAAGTCTTTAGTAACGAAATATTAGCATTATTCACTGAAATCATTGCGAAGGGGAGTTCTAATGGTTCACGCGACTCAATACTTGAAGAGAAGCCTATTTGGCTGTTTTTTATTTTTCCTAATTATTAATTTAGGACAAGATGCCTCGAATCACGGCAGTCTCATGGCATATATTTTGCGGGCAGATTCGATGGCAACGGCCGTTACGGCCGTTGAGCAAGCGGGGGGTATCGTGACCCACGAATTAGGTATCATCGACTCAGTGGGTGCCCAATTAACCGATACGCAAGTCCAAAAATTGCAGCAAAATCCTGATATTATGACGGTTATTGCCAATCCTGATCTCATGGTTAGCAGTTCGGGCAGCCTTGCCGGACACAATGATTTTGTGCAGCTCACTCGAGCGAATCGATTACACCAGCAGGGCATTACTGGCCAGGATGTCACCATTGCCGTTATCGACACCGGCTACTGGCCTAGCAACCTAACCGATATGACAGATAGCGGGGAAATGCGCATCTTGGCGCAGTATGATGCCATTAATGATCGGATTGATAGCTGGCATGGGGTGCCTGTTTCCACGGACGACAACGGGCATGGGGCACACATCACCAGTATTCTTCTCGGTAGTCGTGAATTGCAGAATCGGCCTGATAACGGATTAGTTGCCCTATACAATTTTACAGAAGGTGAAGGCAATACCATTTATGATGTTTCAAATGTCGGGATGCCGCTTAATCTGATCATTGAGGATCCAGATGCCGTGAGTTGGGGCGAAGATTCCCTATCGGTAGAGTACAATACCCGAATTTATTCATCATTACCTGCCACAAAAATCATTGAGCAATGTCAAAGTAGCCATGAGCTAACGATTGAGGCGTGGGTCAAACCTGAAAACAGCTCACAGAGTGGGCCAGCTCGCATTGTTACCCTCTCAGCGAATACGGGGAATCGAAACTTTACGCTGGGGCAATCTCAGGACAGTTTTGATTTTCGCGTTCGAACTACTGAGACAAACAATAATGGCATATTCGGGTTTCCACCCACGCCTGAACAAGCCACACCGTCATTAATGCAAATCGTTGCCACGCGTGAGTCAGATGGATTTGTGAGCATGTACAAAGATGGGCAAATCATTGCATCCGATATGGTTTCCGGTGATTTTTCAAATTGGGACAGTGATTTTCAGCTTGGTTTGACGAATGAGTTAACCAATTCTCGTTTTTGGAAAGGTGAATATCACATGGTTGCTGTCTATTGTCGGGCGCTGTCAGGTGAAGAGGTTCTGCAGAGTTTTCAGGCAATTGAATCGCCAAGTCAAGAGATTGAAACGGCCCAGGTAAGTATGCCTCGCGTCGAGGATGGTCTCATTGCCCTTTATGATTTTGAAGAGGGGAGTGGACACATTGTTCATGACGTGTCAGGCAACGAACCACCTATTCATCTAACGATTGCCGACGAAACGGCCGTAACTTGGGGCATTTCACATTTGTCAATCGATGCCCCAACCGTTATTTACTCTGACAATAATATGGAAAGGCTAGGCAACAGCTGTCAAGACAGCAGAGAATTGACTGTTGAAGCGTGGGTAAAACCTGAGAACCTGACACAAAGAGGCCCTGCTCGCATTGTGACGTACTCAACCAATACGGGGAATCGCAACTTTACCCTTGGTCAAGATTCAGCCGCGTACCACATGCGATTACGCACGACCAAAACAGGGAATAACGGCAACAACATCTTTTCACGATACAACATCAATCATACTGTAACAACCCAATTAACACAGGTCACCTATACACACAGCAGTTCTGGTTGGGACCGAATGTTTGTTAACGGACAACCGATCCGGTCAAGCTACACGGGTGGGGATTTTTCAAACTGGAAAGATGGTTTCCAACTCGCTTTAGCCAATGAACTAACCGGTAATCGTTCATGGCTGGGTGAACTGCACATGGTTGCTATTTACTGTGAGGCGCTTGATAAATCCGAAGTTTTGCAGAACTTCAATGCGGCTAGCGATACGGTGGGTATATCACCAGAGGCAAACCTCGTTTCGGTTAAAGCATTTGATGCTTCAGGGGCAGGCCGCTACATGGATGTGATTCGCGGTATTAATTGGGTGGTTGAAAACAAAGAAACCCTCAATATCCAAGTGCTCAATTTATCATTCAGCGCGGCTCCTCAATCATACTATTGGGATGATCCATTGAATCAGGCGGTTATGCGAGCCTGGCAAGCTGGTATCGTTGTGGTTGCTGCGGCTGGAAATAATGGCCCTGACCCAATGACCGTTGGGGTTCCTGGCAATGTGCCTTATATCATTACGGTTGGCGCAATTAGCGATAATTACACGCCGCTCAACCCCAATGATGATTATCTAGCCTCTTTTTCATCAACAGGACCTACCTACGAAGGGTTTGTGAAACCTGATATGGTGGCACCGGGGGGGCATATTATGGGGATTTTGCCCAAATACGCCCATCTTGCGCATAAATATCCACAATATTTTGCGTCGGGGAATTATTTTGAAATGTCGGGAACCTCACAGGCAACTGCCGTTACCAGCGGGATTATTGCCCTCATGCTCCAAGCCAATCCTGAATTAACCCCTGATGATGTTAAATGTCGCCTGCTCGCCTCCTCACGCCCAGCGGTGAACGACCAAGGCCAGCTAGCTTACAGCATCTTCCAACAGGGTGCTGGTCTTGTAAATGCATACGATGCCGTCAACAGCAGTGCCGGTGGTTGCGCCAATAACGGTCTCAACATCGACAAGGATTTAGCGGGTGTTGAACATTACGGCGGCTTGGCCAATCAATTGGAAGATGGCACGTATCACATTATCGGCATGGATGGGTATGCCTGGTCAGACGGATACGCTTGGTCAGACGGCTATGCCTGGTCAGATGGGTATGCTTGGTCAGACGGCTACGCGTGGTCAGACGGGTACGCCTGGTCAGATGGATATGCGTGGTCAGATGGTTACGCTTGGTCGGACGGCTACGTTTGGTCTAACGCGTACATGGGCATATCAAATAGTCGAGAATAAGCGTAAAATTTAGAGAAACAATTTTATAAGACAGCCTCACAAACTGCTTGTGGGGCTGTTTTTATTTATGTTGTTTCGGTAAAAACGGCCGTTTTCCACCTAATTTTTCACAATTTTACCTCCATTCTTTTCCTAAACATTGCTTCTTCACCATCGAATAGGACAAATGCCCAGCCAGAACTGGACTCCTGCCCAATGTGGATATCCATTCATTTTTCTAAACTTTGTTTATCAAATCACAAAGGATAGAGAAAATGAATCTGACAATTGAAAAGTTAAGTAAACGCTACGGTCGTTCTGCGCCGATGAGTCTTGATCAGGTCACCCTAAAATTAACACCCGGCATTGTCGGGCTTTTGGGGCCAAACGGTGCAGGCAAATCGACTATGATGAATATCATTGCCACGTTGATGAAGCCAACAAACGGCCGTATTCTGTGGAATGGTGAAGACGTTGCTCGCAATCCAAACCAATTACGTCAACAGCTTGGGTATTTGCCGCAAGATTTTGGCGTCTATCCCAATTTGAACGCCGTCGAGTTTTTGCAATATATGGCCGCTTTGAAAGGCGTGCCATCTAAGCCTGCCCAACAGCGCATCGCTGAGTTATTGCACTTGCTCAATTTAGAAACGGCCGCTTATCGACCAATTGGTGGCTATTCTGGCGGGATGCGGCAACGAGTGGGAATCGCTCAAGCGCTGATCAACGATCCCAAGCTGTTGATTGTAGATGAGCCAACAGTTGGTTTGGATCCCGGGGAACGAGTTCGTTTCCGTAATCTCCTTGCTGATCTAGCTAGTGACAGAATCATCATCCTCAGCACCCATATCGTGTCAGACGTAGAGGCCACGGCAAGCAGTATTGCGTTGATTAATCAAGGTCGCCTTATACGTCACGATTTGCCTGAGCGACTCTTAACGTCTGTAGAGGGTCGCGTTTGGGATTGGGTGATTGATCATGATGCACTAACGGCCGTTAAGCAAAAACATCTCGTTAGCCAATCGATTCGTCGTTCAGACGGCTTACATGTTCGGGTTGTGCAGGAGCAATCACCGTCTCGTGACGCCATTCCAGCCAGCCCCACTCTTGAAGATGCTTACTTAAACTCAATCTTCAGCACACCCTAAACCTGACACCTGACACCTAATACAATAATTTTCGAAGGAGACCCTCATGACCCTTAACGCTATTTATCACACAGCTCGCGCTGATTTCTTAGAACGCGTGCGGAGCAGCGGCCTTATCTTAATGCTGGGCTTGACCGCTTATTTGAGCTATGCGTTTGTGCCGCCGCTCGATGCGTCGTATACGGCCGTTTCCCTTGGCGGCACGCGAATTTTTTACAACTCTGCTGGCATTGGCCTGATGTTTGGCATCACCATTAGCATGTTTGTTTCCCTTTTTGCTTTCTACATCATCAAAAACAGCATCGCTCGCGACCGTCAAACGCGAGTTGGACAAATCATCGGCACCACCGCCACGTCAAAAACGGCTTACCTGCTGGGAAAATGGGCCAGCAATGTGCTATTTCTCTCTATAATCGTGGGTGTGATGTCACTAATGGCCCCCGTGATGCAGCTTTTACGTGGGGAAGCTAGCCAAATAGAGATTATCCAAATGTGGCTCCCCATTTGGCTCTTAGGCTTACCGATGATGAGCGTAGTCGCTGGCTTCGCCTTAATTTTTGAGTCGGTGCCGTTTCTACGAGGTGGCTTTGGCAACGTTGCCTACTTTTTCGTATGGGTCTTTATGTTGGTCGTGTTGCTCGGTGGGTTTGAACAAGGGCAAATATTGCCCGATCCATACGGCGTGATGGAACCCCTGATTCAAATCTACCAAGAGCTTGGTGTTGAAGAAATTAGCCTCAATTTGCTCGGAGAAAAAACATCGGAGAATGAGCCAGTTTATCAATGGCACGGCCGAAACTGGTCCGCCACATTTTTGCTAGGGAGGCTTTTTTGGCTAGGGATGGGTGCCTTGTTGGCTGTTAGCGGAACATTGTTCTTTGATCGCTTTAACCCAGCCAATGCCAATGCTAAAAAGAGTAGCCGGGTTGAAAAATGGTGGCTTGCCCTACAAAGTCGCCTGTTTAGCCAAAAGATAGACATGGGTGGCAAACCAGTTCGTCAACTCACACGGCTACCCCATACGACCTTTAAATTTCAACCCTTGAAGCTTGTTCTAGCGGAGCTTAGACTATTGCTTAATGGTCAACCCTGGTATTTATTTGCTGGACTGATCGGACTGACGATTTTTAGCCTCGTTACACCACTGGCAGATAACGGCATTGGTGCCCTGTATCCACTCATTGGCTCGATATTGATTTTGTCTATGCTTGGCGCAAGAGAACCGTTTTTCCATACGGAACAACTGGTGTATGCCACGCCTCGCGCCCACAGCCGGCAACTGTTGACGGCTTGGCTAGCTGGTGTCATGGTGATGCTTATTTTTGTGGCTGGCTATGCTGTTAAGCTGTTGCTTGTTGGTGAAATGGCGCTTTTAAGCGGGGTGCTAACTGCGGCTTTATTTATCCCAGCAATGGCAATGTGCCTCGGCACCGTAAGCGGCACCCGCCGACTGTTTGAGATTGTATTTTTGGTCTGGTGGTACATGGCAATCAATGTGACGGACGGTTTTTTGAGCTGGATCAATTTTGTAAATCCACAAGGTGGCATGGGTTATCTTTTGAGCACGCTTATTTTGCTCGCAACGGCCGTATTCATCCGCTACGCCAAGACCCAAAAATAATGACGTGGAAGACCCGACAGGGTTTGATTACCTTTATTGTGTGGCATCACATAAATAAACCCTGTCGGGTCTGGTCAAACATC
The DNA here is from genome assembly GCA_039029915.1 of Chloroflexota bacterium. GTDB lineage: Bacteria > Chloroflexota > Anaerolineae > Promineifilales > Promineifilaceae > QQUD01. The sequence goes on along the minus strand of JBCCFD010000151.1, from coordinate 9,155 downwards.
GATACGTTTCGCTAAATGAGTAAGGTTGAGTAACATTAAAGATAATGAAGCGAGCTCCCTTTTTTAGACGCCTTCGAGGCAAGATGACATTGACGTATACGGCCGTTACCGGCGGCGTCTTCCTTGTTTTGTGGCTTGGACTGATGTGGTTAGCGCTTTCGCTTAGCCGAGCCACGACTGGATCAGCCGCTGGTCGAGCCCTGTTTTCCATAGTTGAGGCAGAAACGGCCGTTTACCTTACCCAAACCCCCATCGACCAACAGGGGTTACAAACTTACCTTGATTTGTGGGTGTCGGGTGACACCCTGCGCATCGAAAACGATAGCAACACCATTTCAACGATTTACAACGGCTTGCAGTTTGTGGCCGTGACTGATTTGGAAGGACAACTTTTGGCGGTAGAACCCCAATCTCTTGAATTTGGCTCGATAAAACCTCAATTAACAGACGCCGTGCTCACGCTGTGGGAAACGGCCGTTGAAAATGGCTCAAGTGAGTTTGGCTTAGTGGATACCTACCGTGGTGAAACAGCGTTTTACCACGTCATGCCCATCGAATCCCAGCGACAACGGGTGGGGGTGCTGCTGATTGCGTACAGTGAAGAATCAACGGATGATGAATTTGCTCAGGCGTTTCAACCCGTGGTGCTAGGAATGAGCGTGGTTATTCTCTGTGGCTCGCTCCTTGTAGGCACATTTTTTGGCTGGCTAGCGTCGCGAGGGGTTGTGCGTCGATTAGGTCGTTTGGAAACGGCCGCTTCTGCTTGGGCCGAAGGTGATTTCTCACAAAAGGTCGTTGATAAATCTCAAGATGAGATTGGACAGCTAGGGCAAAACTTGAATCAAATGGCTGATAAATTAGATCAACTGCTTGTCACTGAAACAGCCCTCGCTTCTGTAGAAGAAAGAAATCGCCTAGCTCGGGATTTACACGATACGGCCAAGCAGCAGCTGTTTTCTGCCAGTATGCAGCTCTCCTCTGCCCGAGAATTGCTACACCACAATCCTGAAAAAGCCGCTGAGCTTCTCCAAAATGTGGACGTGCTCACCGATCAAGTGCAAACAGAATTGACCTCTCTTATTCATGCGCTGCGCCCGGCTGCTTTGCAAAATCTAGGCTTGGCGGGGGCGATCAAACAGTATGTGGATGAATGGTCTGAACGACTTGGACTGCAGGCAGAAGTCGCGGTGCAACATGAACGGCCGTTGCCCATTAGCGTCGAGCAAGCTTTGTATCGGGTTTTGCAAGAGGGGTTAGCCAATGTGGTAAAGCACGCCAATGCCACCCATGTTTGGGTGCAACTTCGCTATCAAAAGGAAACGGTCGTTTTGCAGATTCGGGATAATGGAGACGGCTTTATCCCTAGCGAAGTGCAAAGAGGGGTCGGCTTGCACAGCATGAATGAGCGATTGGCGGCCATTAATGGGCTTGTTACAGTTGATAGCCAGCTTGGTAAAGGGACGGAATTAACGGCCGTTGTGGAAGGAATTAATGAATAGCGAAAAAATCACAGTGCTTTTAGTTGATGATCACGATGTGGTTCGGCAGGGTGTTAAATCATACCTTGATATTCAAGACGATATTCAGGTTGTGGCTGAAGCAAGTTCAGGCGAAAAGGGCGTAACGGCCGTTGCTGAACATGCACCGGATGTGGTGCTCATGGATTTAATCATGCCCGGCGGGTTTGACGGCGTGGAAGCCACCCGCCTTATCAAACAAACCAGCCCCCGCACCCACATCATTGTGCTCACTTCTTACCATCAGGATGAGCATATTTTTCCTGCCATTCGAGCAGGGGCGCTTTCTTACCTGCTCAAAAGCGTCAAAGCCCCCGAATTGGCTGACGCGATTCGCAAAGCGGCCAACAATGAAGCCGTTTTGCATCCCCGTGTTGCTTCACGGGTCGTCAAAGAACTACATGGTTCCCGACTTGATGAGCTCAATCCATTCACCGAATTGAGCGAGCGTGAGATGGAGGTGCTTCAGCTTGTCGCCCAAGGGTTGAGCAATCAGGAGATTGCCGAAAAACTACATGTCGCTCCAAAAACGGTGCGGAGCCACACAAGTAATATCCTCTCCAAGCTTCACCTGCAGGACCGGACACAAGCGGCTGTCTATGCTTGGCAGCAGGGGATTGTGCGACGCAAGGATTAATTTAGATTTCTCGAATTTTGGGATATTTTGTTATAAAGCGAAACGGCCGTTTTTATTTTTCTATCAAGCTAGTTGAGTGAAACGCAGTTCCTGCTTTGAATAAAACGACGACTATAAATTTCGTTTCCTCGAGGGTTTGAAGCGTTTATCTAACAAGGTTTTCAATTTAGTGTGGTAGGGAAATAGCGCGCTATTTCCCTACTTGTACATCGGGTTATGTGAAAATCAAGAAGTATCTTGAAAAAGAATCGACTCAAATTTGATTTTCACCGAGTAAATTTCACTTTTCTACCCAGTTTTATTTCAAGATATTTTGTGAAATTTACATAGTTAGTTTTGAATATTTATTTGTTTTTGAAAAATCTGACTAAATCAGCTAGCGGCACATCTTGGCGGTCAGACTCACTTCGTTTTTTAATTTCGACCGTACCGCTTTCCAAACCTCGTTTACCAATGCCCACGCGCCAAGGAATCCCAATCAAATCGGCATCTTTAAATTTCACACCTGCGCTAATGTTGCGGTCGTCAAACAGGACAGAAAAACCAGCCGCTTTGAGCTCGGTATAAATCTTTTCAGCCGCTTCCTTAACATCATCTCCCTTGCCAAGATGGAGCAGGTGAATGTCATAAGGGGCGACGCTTTCAGGCCAGATAATGCCGTCTTTGTCGTGATGTAGCTCGACGATGATTGCCATAAGCCGATCAAGGCCAATGCCGTAGGAGCCCATGAAAACAAACTGAGGTTTGCCGTTTTCATCAAGGTAAGTGGCATTGGTTGCTTTGCTGTAGCGCGTGCCAAGTTTGAAACAGTGCCCCGCTTCAATACATTTCCGAGCTACGAGGCGGCTTCCATTTGGTGCTAAATGCCCCGAATCTGCTTGGGCAATATCAGCCATTTGGCTAATCGCGTGGTCGCGCGGGTAGTTTGTGCCCGTGTAGTGATACTCTACCTCGTTAGCGCCGACCACAAAGTTGCCCCCCGCTTCAATTGACGGATCAGCCAGCACATAAACGCCCTCACTTTCCAAGTCTTTGGCAATATTAAGACCAATTGGCGAGGCGTAGCCAGGGGTGGCGCCAGTGGCGATAATCTCTTTCTCTGTGGCGGCGCGTAAGGTTCCGCCGCCTAGCGCGTTGCTAACTTTGACTTCGTTGACGTCGAGATCGCCACGCACAACACTGAAGATAAAACGGCCGTCTTTTTCATCTTTTCCAGGAGGTGACCACCAGTAAAATACGGCTTTAAGCGTCTGGCTCGTTGACACACCAAGAAAATCAGCGACTTTGGCTATTGTTTTCGTATCTGGCGTCTTTACTTTTTCAAGCGGGGCTAGCTCTGCCGGCTTTTCCCCTTCGCGAATGAATTCTGCCGCTTCTACATTGGCCGAATATGCGCCATCTTCTGATTCGATAAAGATATCCTCACCGAGTTCGTGCGGTACGACAAATTCATGAGACGATTTTCCACCCATTGCCCCAACATCAGCATTGATAGCGACGGCTGGCGTACCGCATCTTTCAAAAATATTGTGATACGCTTGGAGCATATGGGGGTAAAACTCATCTAGTGCTTCTTCGCTTGTATCAAGGCTGTAGGCATCTTTCATAATAAATTCGCGCAGGCGAAGTAGCCCGCCTCTTGCTCGAGGTTCATCACGAAACTTTTTGCTAATGTGATACACTAGGCGGTGCATGTCACGATAGCTTTCAATCTCTTTTTGGGCTAAATCAACAACGACTTCTTCATGAGTCGCTGAGAGTGCATATTCTCGCCCTCCACCCGCTTCTACTTTCATCAGGACGTCCATTGTGTCCCAGCGATCAGTGGCGCGCCATTTATCAGCAGGATGGATGTTGGGCATCCACATCTCTTGGCCACCAATGTTGTCCATTTCGTCTGCCATGATGGCCCAAATCTTGCGCAACACACGGTAGCCAAAGGGCATAAATGTATAAATACCAGCACCTAACGGCCGTATATAATTCGCTCTAATCAGTAATTTGTGGCTGATAATTTCAGCATCTGCTGGTGCATCACGTAAAGTTTTGCCAAAAGAATTGGATAATCGCATAAGAAATTTACTCGTTTATGATTGTGGAGCCTAAATGTTCAAGCCAGTTGAGAAGTATATCAAGCTCCAAAAATGCCGTCAAAATGCAAAGAGGCCAAATGACGAAGTCTAATAATCACAGCGAAGAAGCAGTTCAAATATTGCTTAAACAGTGCGCAGAATTGCTCAAAACTGATCCTCAAAAAACAATAATCCTTGCAAACGAGGTGATTAAAATCTCTAAGGAATTTGATTATCATACAGGGGTAGGACGAGGATATTTGATATTGGGTCAGGTTTACTTCTCGGAACATCAATTCTCGGAAACGATTCGATATATAAAAAAAGCTATCGAGTATCTTAAAAATACCCCTCCCTTTTTATTTGATGCCCATATTCGGATTGGTGCTGCCCATTTTAGAATTGGGAATTTATCAAACTCATTTATCCATAATTTGAAAGCACTGCAAATTGCGATTAGCGAGAATGATCAAATAAGAAAAGCGCAAGCCCTTACCTCAGTTGGCAACTCACATGTGTTATCAGGGGATTATTTAAAAGCGATAGATTATTATCGGCAGGCGTTAAGAATTTACGAAGATAGCGATGATCTTGATGGCAGGCTTTCGGTTTTAAACAATATTTGTCATGGATACAATCAGGAAGAGAAGTATGCTGAATCCCTTGAATTTGGCCTTTCCGCTCTTGAGCTTTTGAAATCACATGATGATAGTGAGAGAAAAAAACTGCATCCAACGGAAAGTTATATCTTAAGCAATGTCGGGCTAGCTGCAGTCAAAACAGATCAAGTTGACTTTGCTGAAAAGCTATTCAACGAAGGTCTTTCTTTGCTGGCGAAATCTAAGGATTATTATGGTGAATTTTACTCACTCCGAGGATTAGGTGAGGTGAATTTGTGGCGAGGACGAAGCCACGATGCCATTTTTTACTTTCAAAAAGCGATTGACTTAGCTGAGAAATATCAGTTAGTAGCCGAACTGATGAAGGGTAATAAAGCCATTTCCGAAGCGTACAAACAGATGGGACAGTTTGAAAAAGCTTATCAACATTACGAGAAGTTCCATGAATATGAAAAGCATATTGTACGGGATGAAATGGCACATAAAATCAGTTTTTTAGAAGCCAAATTTCAACTTGAACACGCCAAGCAGGAAGCAGAATATTATCAACAACAAAATGCTGCTTTAGTGCATGAGATTGAAGAAAGAAAGAAAGCCCAAAAAATCGCTTTAAAGCAGACTGAATATTTTAAGTCAATTTTTGAACACAGCTTTTTCCCATTTGTGGTTCTAAATAGTGAAAGGCAAATTGAGAACTGCAATAAAGCATTTGAAGATCTGTTCGGTTATGAGAAAAATGAGCTCATTGGCAGATCTTATCTTCCTTTTTTTCAAACGAAAAAAGCGGAGCAAGAGATAAAGAAAATAAGACAACAAATTGCCAGTGGAAAACGCGCAGAAATTACAACCCAACGGCACCATAAAAACGGTACGTTGATCGATGTTGAAATATTGGTGACGCCAATTATCTTGGATGAGCAGCTTTTGGGAACATTGGTCCACTTTCATGATATTCGGCTGCAGTTGGAAAAAGAACAGGTGCTTACCAATGCCAAGAAGATGGCAGAGGAGGCAAACAAAACAAAATCTGAATTTTTAGCCATCATGAGCCACGAAATAAGAACCCCGCTTAATGGCATTATTGGCATGTCTAATCTGTTGAAAGAGAGTGGCTTAGATGAAGATCGCTTACAGATGGTGGGGGTTGTGCAGCAAAGCGGCGAATCTTTGTTGAAGATTGTGAATAATATTTTAGATTTTTCAAAAATAGAGGCAGGGAAGGTAGAGCTAGAGACTCGCCCCACTTCCATCCGGCAATGTGTTGAAGATGCGATTGAAAATGTAGCCCCTTATGCACATGAAAAAGGGTTGGCCATCGGCTCTATTTTTGAGCAACCGATTCCTGCTTTGGTGTTGGGGGATAGCGTCCGACTGCAACAAATTTTGATCAATCTATTAAATAATGGGGTTAAGTTTACAGAGCAAGGGGAGGTGTTTATCTTTGTAGATTATTCATGGTCTACAGATGATGAGATCGAGGTTCAATTTGAGATAAAAGACACGGGGATTGGCATTCCTGAAGATAAGATGGATCGTTTGTTTAAATTGTTTAGTCAGGTTGATACATCAACGACCAGAAAATATGGTGGTACAGGCCTTGGATTAATGATTTGTAACCGACTCGTAGAGCTGATGGGAGCGAGCATCACCGTGCAAAGCCAAATTGGTGTAGGGTCGACTTTTTCATTCAAATTGCGCATGACAATTTTAAAAGAGTTCAATATCCATAATAAGAGACGACAACGGCATGCAGTTCTTAATCAAAAAATATTAGTGGTTGATAGCAATAAATCTGTTGGTTTGAGTATTCAAAAACAAACTGCCGTTTTGGGATTCGATTCAATCGTAGTTCAAACAACTCCCTCAGCTAATAACTGGATCAAAAAACAAGAAGAAAATATTAGCATTTTGCTTTGTGAAATTGAGCTGATCAATTCTGTAGAGGGGATGGAATTTATTGAAAGATGTATTACTAGCGGCCTTTCGATTATTGGGCTAACATCCATCGGCTACAGTAAACATCATATTGAAGCTTTTTCCGCATACTTACAAAAACCGGTCAAATTTGACAATTTGGAAACGGTTTTAAATATGGTGTTAGGTTAAAGGTAATGCTTCACTCCATAAGAAATTTTGAATCATTATGATGCCCGGAAAATAATTCACTTGCTCTAAATTTTAAATTTTGTTCGCATATACCCAAACAAACTGCTAAAAAAACGCTTTATTCAGTTTCTTTACTGCGCTAAATCCAAAATTCCTTAAATAATCACCGTTTTTTTGAAAAAAAAAGTTGCCAACTCGACTAATATCTATTAATATGAACCGACGTTGAGTGGAGAAAAAAGGATTGATAGTTTGTAAACCCCTTTCTTCTCCCAAGAATAAGCTTCAAATGAATCAATTTAGATTAACAAAATGCGCTCTATCTTTTTGTTATCAAAGTAAATGGAATTTTGATCTTTAAATCTTTTCGAATGCTTTTCTTCCATTTACAAAAGTATATCCTCGAAGCTTATTCATAGTTTCTTGTGAATAGATGGGTAGTGGTTAAATCATAAAAAAAGTGTGCCTAAAGCAGCACCATCTTTTTTTAGCCCTGCTTGTTTTATTTTGAGACGATCACAATCATTCTATGATCGTCATGTGCTTAACAAATCCTGTGGATTAAAGAAGGAACAACGGAGTACCGAACAAGGAAACCTAATCCAGGGAAAAACCTATTTGAGTAAAGGAAGGTTAAAATGGCTTTTAGTTTTACAAATTCAAAAGATCGGACATACTTTTTACATAAACGCGATACCGAACTGAAGAACGGCCGTACCCAAACAATCTACTTTTTTGCAAAAGAGATTAAAGATGGCTCTTTAGACGCAGTACCTGATGGATATGTTGTGTCTGAAAGCAAAAACGGCTTGCCTGTTTTAAAGAAAGCAGCGTAAAAAAGCCCCGGTTCAGCTCTTGCGAGAAGCTGAACAACATGATATAATTTTTTTTCTTAGATAGCCCACTAGTTGGGCTATCTTTTTGCCCAAAACCAATTAACAATACAACTGCACAAGCCTCACCTCTAAAAATGGTTCGAGTTAGTCTTACCATCATTTTGTGGGCTCGGAGAAAACCTTATGTCTGATTTACTTCTAAAGACATTTGATCATGAATTAAATGAAAACTTGCCAGAGTTGCACGTCGGTGACAGCGTGACTGTCCATGTTCGTGTTAATGTTGGCCAGCGTAACGAACGTGTTCAGATGGTGCGTGGCGTCATTATTCGTTTCCGCAACAGTGGCAACAACCAAAACTTCACCGTTCGTCGTATCGCCTCAAACGGGATTGGGGTTGAGCGAACATTTTTACTTCGCTCCCCGCGGATTGAAAAGGTTGACGTGCATCGCCATGCGTATGTTCGCCAATCTAACCTTTACTTCCTTCGCGAACGTACAGGTAAATCTGCCCGCTTGCGCGAACGCCGCAGTTACTAATTTACTTGCGGAAAATCTTGAAACCTATTGGACGATTGAGTCACTCAATCGTCCAATTTTGCATTAATGGCAAGCTATGAAACACCCCAAACAGTCTGCCCCAATTGCTGTCTTTGATTCGGGCGTGGGTGGGCTATCTGTTTTAAACCATCTCCAAAAACAACTTCCCCACGAACATATTCTCTACTTTGCAGACCAAGCGAATATTCCTTATGGTGGACACGCTTTGAGCAGCATTCAACAATTTTGTCATGAAATTGTGCGATTTTTGCTTGTTGAGCAGGTTAAGATGGTTGTGGTGGCGTGCAATACGGCATCAGCAGCGGCGCTATCTCAGTTGAGGTTTGATTTCCCTGATGTGCCTTTTGTAGGCATGGAACCGGCCGTAAAACCTGCTGCCAAGTCGACTAAAACGAATGTTGTTGGCGTGATGGCTACGGCTGGAACGTTTTCGAGTGAGCGATATGCATCCTTGATGAAGCGGTATGGTAGTGATATTGAGGTGATTGAGGATCCTTGCATTGGTCTTGTTGAACTGATTGAAGCGGGTCATTTTGAGAACACGGCCGTTATCCAAAAGCTACGGTCCATCACCCAGCCCATGCTAGATGCCCGCGCGGATACATTGGTGCTGGGGTGTACGCACTATCCGTTTGTCCAATCACTTTTGACACAAATCGCGGGGGAACATGTCACCATAATTGACCCAGCCCCTGCTGTCGCACTGCAGGCCAAGCGCGTTTTGAAAGAAAATCACCTGCTAGCTCAAAATGGGCAGCAACCGAGGGTGCGATTTATCAGTTCTGGAATCGATACTAACCTGAACC
>JBCCFD010000150.1:0-15558 GCA_039029915.1 Chloroflexota bacterium | reverse complement strand
TCCGGGATTGCCTCAACGCTTTAATGAAATCAATGAGGGTGTTGATGATTTAGGGAGCATAACCCCTACTCTAGCAAACGTTGAACTGCTGCTGCAAATTGATCCAGATGTCATTGTGAGCGCTAATTCAATGGGAGATTTTAGCAAGCCGCTGGAGACGATAGGCCCAGTTGTGATATTGACCCATTTGGACTCTTGGAAAGAGGTCATGCTTTTTGGGAGCAATTTGATTGACGAGCGTCAGGTGGCTGAAGCGCTGCTGGCTGAGTACGAAATGCGCGTTCAGATTCTGCAGGCCCAATTTGAAGACCCCTCTGAAATCACAATTTCCTATGTGCGTCTCTTTCCTGAAAGCGCCCATGTGCAGCTATCAGATTCATTTGCGCGACAGATTATGCAAGATGTCGGGTTTTCATTTCCGGAAGCCCAGCTTGAGCTGGTGGAAAGCGCTCCCAATGAAATTGAGGCTGATTTTAGCGCGGAACGAATTGATCTGATTGATGGGGATTATCTATTTCTGTATGGTGCTCAACCTGACCAGCTGCTGGAAAATGCGGGCACGTCGGCTGAAACGCTCGTTGAGGCTTTCCAGAATGATCCGCTCTTCCAAGCTTTGGAAGTGGCAAAGGCAAATCAAGTTTATGAGACAGATTTACACTGGTCGGTGCCAGGCATCTACTCAGCCCACGCTGTATTGGATGATCTCTTTCGGCATGTGGCTGGTGTAGACCCTGAAGAAGTGGCGCCAAATCCGCTCAGTTTGGAGTAATGGCGACCATTTAGGTAAACCGCAAAAAGTTTTTTGAGAAAGGCAGTGTGCAAAAATTGCGGTTTCCTCGAGGAATTGGCAGCTTTTGTAGCGATTCTATTTTGTAAAACTTTCTGCCAATTACCTAACGTTTAATAATGATGTAGTTGACTTGGTGATAGACAGGATTTGCAGTGCACCTTTTTTAGAATACTTTCTGTCAATCACATAACTGGAAAAAACAAATGAACATTAACGAAGAACAAAAAGATGAAAACACACTAGTACGGCGCGGCAAGGCCGCTTTTGGAACCAAACCAGAGGTAATGCAGGGTTATATCACACCTAACACGCAGTTTTTTGTTTACAGCAATGGAGACTCACCGGAAATTGATATCACAACGTATCGCCTGCGAATTGAAGGGGATGGTGTGGAACGGCCGTTTGAGCTGAGCTATGAGGAGCTGTTGCAGCTACCGAGCCATTCAGTGATTGCCTATGTCGAATGTGCTGGCAACCAGCGTCAATTATTTGAAGAAGTGATGGGTGGCAAATTAGAGTCAAACAGCGGGGGTGAAATGACTCCGTGGATGTTTGGCGCCATGGGGAATGCGGTATGGGTTGGCGTGCGGCTCAGTACGCTGCTCGACATGGCTGGTGTCAAGTCAGATGTCGTTGATGTCAACGCAATCGGACTCGATATTGGGGAAAGCGAAGGTGGGGTGAACCGACCGATGTCCATCAACAAGGCGATGGACCCCGACACAATCGTTGCCTACTTCATGAATGGCGAACCGCTGCCTTTAGACAATGGGTTTCCCTTACGCTTAATCGTACCCGGCTGGATTGGTTCAAACTGGATCAAATGGCTTGGCTCGATTCATGTTTCTACTGAAAAAATATGGACGCATCGCAATACACAGCGGTACGTGCTGATGGGCGAAGAATGGTCAAGCGAAGATTATTCCCCCGCGATAGGCGGTGAAATTACAACCCAAAATATAAAAAGCTCAGTCTCCTTGCCGTGGAAAGCCGAACTAAAAGCGGGCAAGCAGCTGATTCGCGGGATCGCTCGGTCACCGCACGCCACGATCGCTCACGTTGAATGGAGTGTTGATGAAGGCCAGACGTGGCATATTGCGAGATTGGTTGGCCCCAACATTAAATATTCATGGACCCGATTTGAATTTGAATGGGATGCGCCTGCGGGACGTCAAATCATTATGACGCGGGCAACGGATACGGTGGGTAATGTTCAGCCACATAGTCATCCATTTAATCAGGAAGGGTACCTGTTCAATAGTGTTTACCCACATCCAGTGTTTGTAAGTGAGGAATAGCCTGCCAAGATTACCTTGGGGGAGTTAAGCAGTAAGCTGTTATGTCAACATGGGGCGTTGGTTGTTCATTTTAGGTTCGAGAAGGGAAAATGAAACAAGTTCGAAAAGTATTGAAAACAGGTGGCAAAGTCTTGCTTGCAATTGCACTTGTACTCGCTTTGCTGGCGGCGGGATTTTTTGTTTGGCTACGCAGTGAGCCAGCGGAAGTGACTGAATGTGACTTAGGCTTTCGCTTTTTTGAGCATGCGTATGGCGTCAGCTGTGTTCCAGAAAATCCTGAAAACATCTTGGTGTACAGCACAGCTGCTAGCCAGATGATGGTAGCAATCGGTAAACCGATGGCCATGCAGGAGACAGCGTTAGATGAATGGGCGTCTGCTGACATACCTGGTTTATATGATCGACTCAAGGAAGTGAATAAAGATGTGCTTGATTTGGGCAGAGTTGGAGGCACCGTGGCCTCTAATGCCGAACTCCTTTTAAATATTCAACCCGATTTAATCATTAGCGAATGGCTCGTCAGTGAGGATCTTGCAAGAACAGCATCTTTGGTAGCACCAACTGTTTTGCTGTCTGACAACAGGAACTGGAAAGAGGTGACGCTTACGGCCGGTGACGTAATTGGTGAGAAAGAGCAGGTCGATGCGCTTGTGGCGGCTTATGAAGTGCGTGTCCAAATTTTGCGAGAGCAGTTCGATGACCCGGCCAACATATCTATTGCTACTGTCCGCCTCTGGCCAGGCAATCCTTTTATCATGCTTGAGGAATCTTTTGCCGGTCAAATTGTTAGGGATGTGGGGTTTTCTGCTCCAGAATCCCAGTCAGACCTATCAGAAAGCGAAACAGACGGTTTTCTATTTAGGTACAACGAAGAACGGATTGATTTAATAGATGCCGACTTTATCATTCTTTTCCCTGCATTGGGTGAAACTTCTTTGAGGGAGTCAGGCTCCGACAGCAAGACACTGGCCCAGGAGTTCCAAAATGATCCGCTCTTTCTATTTCTTGAGGCTGCAGAGTCTGGCAATGTGTTTGCAGTTGATGCCCATTGGCATATCACAGGAATTTATTCTGCTCACTATGTTTTAGACGACCTGTTCCGCCATGTGGCTGGGATTGATCCCGAAGAGGTCGCCCCGAATCCGCTGCGGTTGCAGTAAAGAGAGAAGATAAGAGAAGAGAGATGGAAAAAGCGAAGCACTTATTGAAAACAACGGGGAAAATATTGTTAGGCATTCTGGTTTTTCTTGGATTGATTGTGGGTGGGTTTTTTATTTGGCTGCAAGGTGACCCTGAAGAAATCACTGAATGCCAGGCAGACTATCGGCTGTTTGAACACGCGCTGGGTATTAGCTGTATTCCAAATAACCCTGAACGTATCTTGCCATACGGCACGGCCCCGAGTCAGTTTTTGGTGGCAATTGAGCAGCCAATGGCGATGACCACTGTGGGCTTTGATGTGGAAACAGCCGCTGATATTCCGGGGCTTTATGAGCGGTTGAGGGAAGTCAATGAAGGGGTACTTGATTTAGGATTCGTTGAAGGAACGGCCGTTCAAAATATTGAACTATTGCTCCAAATTCAACCCGATCTCATCATCAGTGAATGGGCTGCTAGTGAAGATGTGGTCAAGACGGTTGAATTAGTTACCCCGGCCGTGCTTCTCACAGATTCAGGGGACTGGAAAGAGATTACCCAGAGGTCTGGGGACGCCATTGGGCGGTCTGAGCAAGCCCAAGAGCTGATTGTCGCCTATGAAGAGCGCGTCCAAATTCTTCGTGAGCAATTTGATGATCCTGCTGACGTCAGCATTTCTCTTGTACGTCTATGGCCAGACAATTATTGGGTCATGCTAGAAAATTCGTTTTCGGGCCAAATCATTCAAGAAGTTGGTTTTTCTGTTCCCCCACCTCAGCTTGAAATAGATGACCAAGTCTTAACCTTCAACTCTATGCAAATTCGCTTTAGTAAGGAGCGGTATGATCTGGTAGATGCTGACTTCATCTTGCTTTTCCCCGCAACGACTGGGCAGGTCCTGATTGATACTGGATACACGCCACGAGACTTAACCGAAGAATTTCAGAGTGAGCCACTGTTTCAATTTCTTGAGGCACCTCAAGCAGGGAATGTGCTTGAAGCTGGCGTGCATTGGAATGTAACGGGCATCTATTCAGCCCATGCCGTTTTGGACGATTTGTTTCGCTACGTGGCTGGCGTTGATCCAGAAGAAGTGGCCCCTAATCCGCTGCGGCTAGAGTAAAAAAGAGGCAGAAGAAGGTCAAGAAGATGAGCAAGTTGGGTGGATTTCTGAAGAGAGCGGGGCTTATTTTGCTGGTGACCATTGTGGTGCTTGCTGTAATCGTCGGTGCATTTGTTCTTTGGCTACGCGTTGAGCCTGAGCCGGTGACTGAATGTGAGGCTGGGTTTCGTTTGATTGAAGATGGATCAAGCGCGGACTGTATCCCGGAGGTTGTTGATCGGGCAATGGCTTTTGGACCGATGGGAACCCAATTTTTCCTGGCGATTGAATTTGTGCCAGCCGCTCGTGTCGGTGTTCTCGACCAGTTTGTATTCACAGATATGCCGGGATTGCTAGAAACGTGGACGGCCGTTACCCATGACGTGCCCAATATCGAGGGCATTCCTCCCAACCTTGAAAGCTTGTTGACCACAGACACCGAAGTGATCATCAGCGACTATGACATTGGGAGTTTGAGCAAGGCGGTAGAACGTATTGCACCCATCATTGAGCTTAGCTTTGCCGATTCTTGGAAAGATAACCTGTTGCTAACGGGTGACATTATCGGGGAACGGGAGGCGGCCGAAGGGATGATAGCCGACTATGAAGCTCGGGTTGAGATTCTTCGAGCGCAGTTTGACGATCCCTCTGCAATCACCATATCTCAAGTTGTCAATCGGGATGGCGCAAACCAGCTTTACCTACCAGCCTCATTAGGCGGGCAAATCATCAGTGAGGTAGGCTTTTCATTTCCCGAAGCCCAATTGCGGTATGTAGAAGAGCGTCCTGAGATTTTACCCGAACGGACAAACGTCCTTATTAGTGATGAACTGATTGACGTGTTAGACGGTGATGTAATCATTCTCTACGGGCTGAGTAATTCAACGTATACAGAAAATGATGTCACGATTCACGACACCTTATTTAACGAGTTACTGAATGACCCGCTCTTTCAACAGCTAGGTGCTGTCCAAAACGAAACAGTTTATCAAGGGGGTGTTTATTGGTCTACCCCCGGTATCTATTCGGCCCACGCCATACTTGATGATCTATTCCGCTACGTGGCAGGCGTTGATCCTGAAGGAGTAGCCCCGAATCCGTTGAGGTTGGAATAGGGAGAAGAGGGAAAAGAAACCCGAAGGGGTAAGGTAACACGGTTCAAACATGCCGCAAAAAAACGGCCGTTTTATCTCACGCCACACAAGAAAAAAGAAAAATGCAAAAAGTTGGAATGATTTTAAAACGAATTGGAAAAGTGTTGTTGTGGATTGTGCTGGTGCTGGTTGTGCTAATCGGTGCATTGGTGTTCTGGTTGCGATCTGAACCAGCTCAGGTGACCGAATGTGATCAAGGCTTGCGTTTGTTTGAAGATGCAGACGGGGCAGAGTGTATTCCAGAAATGCCGACAGATGTGTTCTCAGTGAGCGTAAGCTCAAGTCAGCTTTACCTTGCCCTTGGCTTCCCCATGGTTGTTCGAGTTCGTGCATTTGAGGATTTTGTAGTTGGTGATATCCCCAATTTAGAGCCTCGCATGGAGGCGGTACATGCAGGCGTGCCTGAGGTTGAGATCAACCGTGAGACATTAAATCTGGAACTTCTGCTGCAATTTGAGCCAGAAGTCATTGTTAGTGAATTCCCAACATCTGAGGTCAATAAATTACTAGGCACGATTGCGCCTGTTGTTTTACTCAGCTCAGAAGATTCATGGAAGAGTTACTCTTTGAGCGCGGGGGATATGATCGGCAGTCGGGCAGAAGCTGAGGCGCTCCTTCAACAATTCGACGAGCGGGTTGCACTGTTGCGTGCCCAATTTGATGACCCGTCTGAAATTACAGTATCCGTTGTGCGCATTCACCCCGAAAATAAACAGCTTCAACTGCCGTCTTCCTTTTCGGGGCAGATTATTGAAGCCGTCGGGTTTTCGATTCCAGAGGCACAGCGCGAACTCAGCGAAACCGTTCCTGACCAATCCGTCTATCTCATTAGTGAGGAGCGTATCGATCTAATTGATGGGGATCACATCATTATTGTGTCTGGCACAACGAATGAAATATTGGCCGAACAGGGGTCAAGCCTCGATGCTTTGGTCGAGGATTTTAATAATGATCCCCTTTACCAAACGTTAGAGGGAGCACAAAATGGCAATGTCAGTGCAGTTGGCACCTATTGGCGGCTGGCTGGAATTTACTCGGCGCATGCCATTCTAGACGATCTCTTTATCCACGTGGCCGGGGTTGATCCAAATGAGGTTGCGCCGAATCCGTTGCCGTATGAGTAGAGAGTAGAGAGAACTGGAGAGGTTAGGTAACACGGTTCAAAAACACCATCCCAAAATTAAAGAGGCAGTGAAATAGATTAAAGAACAAGATGATTATTCAACAAGCAAGTTGAAGGACTTAGATACGAATGAATGGAAAAACATTCAGAAAAAGCGGTGTCGTATTGCTCGGCACATTGTTAGTATTCGGGCTAATTGCGGCGGGCGTTTTCAGCTGGTTACGCAGTGAGCCTGAACCAGTGACATCATGCGAAGCCGATTTTCGTCTCTTTGAACATGCGTTTGGCGTAAGCTGTGTCCCTGTTGATCCGCAGAATGTCTTGTCCTATGGACCTACTCCGGGTCAGTTTATGGCTGCAATTGAGCATCCGGTGGCGATGCAGGAGGAGGCGAGTGACGTTTGGACTTCGGCCGATATTCCCGGCCTTTATGAGCACCTGCGCGAGGTTAACGAAGGGGTACTAGACTTTGGTCGCCTCCGTGGTATTTCCGGCGCAACAAGCCTCGAACTGCTCCTGCAAATCCAGCCCGATCTCATCATGAGCCAATATCTAATTGATGAAGATTTGGCGCGAACGGCATCACTTGTGGCACCGGCCGTTTTGCTCACTGATGAGGGGGATTGGAAAGAAACGACGCTGGTGGCAGGTGATGTCATTGGTGAATTAGAGGAGGCTGAAGCGTTAATTGCAGCCTATGACGAACGCGTTCAAATTCTGCGCGAGCAGTTTGATGATTCATCAGCAATAACCGTGTCGCTCGTGGCGCTGTGGCCAAATAGTGCATCTATCCTTCTCGAAGATTCGTTTTCGGGTCGGATTATCCGCGAGGTTGGGTTTTCCATACCAGAACCACAGCTTGAATTGAATACTCAGGGGGAAATCATTAATGCGAGGTACATGCCATTTAGTGAAGAACGGCTCGATTTGATTGATGCTGATTTCATTTTCCTTTTTCCCTCACAGACTGGGTTCGATCTGTCCGATCAGGGCTATACGCCCAAAATGCTTGCTGAGGAGTTTCAGAGCAATCCGATTTTTCAATTGCTGGAGGCAGCCCAGTCTGACACTGTTTATGAGGCTGGTGTGCATTGGAATGTGACGGGCATTTACTCAGCTCACTACGTCCTTGATGACCTGTTCCGTTTTGTGGCAGGCATTGACCCTGAAGAAGTTGCGCCAAATCCGCTACGTTTAGAGTGAGAAGAAAAGAGAAGAGATCAAAGAGAAGAGAAAGTAGAAAGAATAAGGAGAATAAGAAAAGTGAGAAAGTTTTTGAAAACAGCGGGGAAAATTGTGTTAGGCATTGTGCTAGTGCTTGTGGTGCTGGGTGTGTCCTTTTTCATTTGGCTGCGGGCCGATCAGCCTGAGGTCACCGAATGCGAACCCGGGTTCCGACTTTTTGAACATTTTGATGGGGCAGATTGTGTGCCCGAGACGACAAGCAAAATTGTGGTCAATAATGCTGGAATTAGCCAATTTTTTGCCCACGTTGGTCACCCGGCCGTTGTCCAAGAGAACAGCATTGACCGCTATACGGCCGCCGATATCCCCGGATTGTATGAGCGCATCCGAGAAGTGAATGAAGGTGTTTATGACGCTGGTCGAATAGACAGTTTGAATAGCGCCAGTCTGGAGCTGTTTGTAGAGATTGATGTTGAATTGATGATTACGACTGGCTTGATTGGCTCTGATGTGGGCAAAGTGATTGAGACATTTATACCGATTATTGTGTTGGATCCAACCGGCTCATGGAAAGAGCATATGCAAATTGCCAGTGATCTAATTGGTGAACGTGAAGAAGCGGATCGACTCATCGAAGAGTATGAAATGCGCGTGCAGATTCTTCAAGAACAATTTGATGACCCATCGGAGATCACTATTTCGAGTGCGCGAATTTTTACAAATCGAACCTCTGTTCAGCTACCGGGATCGTTTGCAAGCCAAATCATCAGTGAAGTCGGCTTTACATTACCGGAGGCCCAGTTAGAAATAGCGGAACAGTTCCCAAGCAGCCGGATTTTTGATTTGAGCGAAGAACGGATTGATCTACTCGACGCTGATTATCTTTTTGTGTTTGGTGGTGTTTCAGATGAAGAATTAGCCTACTACGACAACACGACAGGCGATGCAATTGTTGAGGCTTTCCAAAACGACCCGCTGTATGGCTTCCTGCGCGCAGTGGAGGAGGGGAATGATTATGAGGTTGACCTCTATTGGTCAGCACCAGGTATTTACTCAGCCCACTTTGTGCTAGACGATCTGTTTCGTCATGTAGCGGGGGTAGACCCTGAGGAAGTATCACCGAACCCGTTGCTGTTGGAGTAGAGAATGGAATGAGCTAGAGATAGAGGATAGAGACAGGCATTTGAAATCGTTTCGAGTAAATTGCTTGCAGCTATTCCCATAGGAATAAAAGATGCAAAAAGTTGGAAAATTTCTAAAAAAGGTGGGGAAAATCCTGCTGTACATTGTGCTAGCGCTGGTTGTGCTCATCGGTGCGTTTGTCATTTGGCTCCGCATTGAACCGAGAGAGGTGACTGAGTGTGATGCGGGATTCAGACTCATTAAAAATGCCACAGGTGGGGATTGTGTCCCTGTTCCTGCAGATAGAATTATGCTAAGTAGTTCCGTCGTCGGCCAATTTTTTATTGCGGTCGATCAACCCTCCGCGATGTTAGTGAGTGTTTGGGATTATTTTAACGCCGCAGACATTCCCGGTTTATATGAACGTCTGCGTGAGGTTAATGAAGGTGCCGTGGATTTAGGGGATGTCCAAGGTAATGTAGCTCAAAATCTTGAGTTGCTTCTCCAGATCGATCCCGATGTCATAGTCTCTGAATATGAGGTGGGTGAGCTACTAAAACCGGCTGAAGCGGTGGCTCCCGTCATTCAGTTGACTCATTTAGAGTCGTGGAAAGAGATGATGCTATTTGCGGGTGACCTGATTGATGAAGTGGGTGAAGCTGAACGGCTGCTGGCTGAGTATGAAATGCGGGTCGACATATTACAAGCCCAATTTGATGATGCATCTGCAATCACCATTTCAAATGTTCGCATATTTCAAGATTCAACCACTGTTCAGCTGCCCACATCATTTTCAGGGGAAATTATTCGAGAGGTAGGCTTTTCATTTCCTGAGCAACAGTTAGCATTGCTTGAGGGGAACCCTGATTTGACTGAAATTGATATTAGTGACGAGCGCATTGATCTGATCGATGCAGACTATCTTTTCCTTTACGGGGGCCATCCAGACGGCACCTTCGAACTTTATTATGAGACAACAACATCATTGGTAGTTGAGCAATTTCGCGGTGATTCACTGTTTCAATTTTTAGAGGCTGAGGCGGTTGGTCAAGCCCATGAGGTTGATATTTATTGGGCTGTACCTGGAATCTATTCGGCCCATTATGTGCTAGACGATTTATTTCGCTATGTGGCTGGCGTTGATCCTGAGGAAGTCGCACCGAACCCGCTGCGATTGGAGTAGCTAGAAAAAGATAGAAAGAAAAGAGGGAAAAGAGTAGATGAAAAAAGTAAGGAAATTTTTAAAAAGGGCGGGAAAAATATTGCTGGCTATTGTTATTGTTCTGGTAATTCTAGTCGGTGCGTTTGTGATTTGGCTACGCATAGAGCCAGAAGAGGTGACGGAGTGTGATGCTGGGTTTCGACTTTACGAACATCTCGAAGGGGCAGACTGTATTCCAGAGGGGGAGGCTCGAATTGTGTCACTTAGCGCGACGACTAGCCAATTCTTTGTAGCGATAGGTTACAAACCGGCTGGTTTAATCGAGGCGATGGATATGTTGGCACGATCGGATGTGCCCGGTGTTGAAGAACATTGGCGGGCGCATCATGAAGGGGTGCCCACCGTGGCTGGCCTGCCACCTGAGTTAGAAACATTACTTTCAATTCAACCTGACATGGTTATCAGCGAATTTAGTTTTGGCGATGCTGTAAAAGTAATTGAAACCATTGCTCCTTACCTCGTGTTTGATTACCGAACGTGGGAAGATCAAATGTTGGAGGTGGGCGACATTATTGGCGAGCGCGAAGCAGCGGAACAGATGCTGGCCGATTACGATGCACGCGTCGAGATTTTAAGAGCCCAATTTGATGATCCCGCCGAAATCACTATTTCTTCATCTCGCGTTTTTCAAGAGACAAGATGGATGAATCGGCCCAACTCTTTTTCAGGTCAAATTATTGCCGATGTTGGTTTCTCCGTTCCCGAAGCTCAAATCGAAATCGTAGCTAATGACCCTGAATTTCTTCCTGAAAACGTTGCTTATGAAATTAGTGAGGAGCGGCTAGACGTGCTCGATGCAGACTACGTCTTTCTTTATGATGGCTGGCCAAGGGAGATGTTGGAAGAACAAGAAACCTCTACCTTTGAGATGGTTGGTGCGCTCATGAACAACCAGCTTTTCCAGGCCTTAGATGCAATGGAGCGTGATCAGGTGCATCGGGTCGGTGTCTATTGGGAGGCAAATGGAATTTATTCAGCGCACGCCGTGCTAGATGACCTGTTCCGCTATGTGGCAGGCGTCGATCCAGAGGAAGTAGCACCCAATCCACTTTTGGTAGAGTAGAAAGAAAAGAGAAAAGAGAAGAGAGAGATGAAAATAGCTGGAACGGTGATAAAAAAGATTGGCAAAGGTTTAGTGTGGTTTATTTTGGTGCTTGTTTTGCTCGCGGTGGGCATTGTAGTCTGGGTGCGTTCAGAACCGCGTACCGTAACCGAATGCGATACAGGGCTTAGACTGGTTGAGCATTATAAAGGGGGCATTTGTATACCAGAAAACGCTCAAAAAGTTGTTTCAACCAGCATGACAACCAATCAATTTTTTGTTGCTATTGGACATCCTTTAGGGATGATGACTGAAGCGTTAGATTATGCAACTGCGGCTGACATCCCGGGGCTTTACCAGCGACTACGAGATATCAACGAAGCTGCTGACGTGTTTGACCTAGGCCGTGCAGATGGGGGTGCTGCGCGGAACCTTGAGATGTTAACCCAAATTGATCCAGATGTCATCATTTCTGAATTTCCAGTTGGTGATCTTGAAAAACCAGCCTCGCTTATCGCACCGGTGTTGATTGTGAGCCATCTCGACGGTTGGAAAGCGGTGACTCGTTATGCTGGCGATTTGATTGAAGAAGAAGCAGCAGCTGAAGAGCTGCTTGAAGCGTATGAAGAACGTGTGCAAATTTTGCAGGACCAGTTTGATGATCCTTCTGAAATTACTCTTTCAGGTGTCAGCATCTATCACAATCGTACTGTGCTTCTTTTGCCAACCTCTTTTTTCGGTCAGGTTGCTAGAGATGTTGGGTTTACTTTCCCTGATGAACAACTAACCCTTGTTAGTACCTCGACAAACCCATTTGAATATGAATTTAGCAACGAGCGGATTGATCTGCTTGATGCAGATTATCTCTTTTTATATGCAGGATTGGCTGATGAGTATCTTGATAATTTTGATACCTCTAGCGACACGCTCGTTGATTCGCTCCGCAGTGAACCTCTATACCAAACACTGAGTGTGGTGGAATCTGGGAATGTTCATGAGGTTGATGTGTATTGGGGGACCTCGGGAATTTACTCAGCCCACTATATTTTAGACGATTTGTTCCGCATTGTGGCCGGGGTTGATCCGGAGGACGTGGCACCGAATCCGTTGAAGCTAGAGTAAAAGAGAAGAGTGTAAAGAGAAAAGAGATGCATCGAGTCGGTACTTTTTTAAAAAAGATTGGTCAAATATTATTTTTCATTTTGTTGGTGCTTGTTCTTGTCGCTGGGGCATTTTTTGTCTGGCTGCGGGTTGAGCCTGAAGCAGTGACTGAATGCGAGGTGGGTACTTGGCTTTTTGAGCATGAACTTGGCACAACCTGTGTCCCTGATAATCCAAGCAATGTTTTGGCGTATGGCACCGTTCCCAGCCAGTTTTTTGTGGCGATTGAGCGACCGATGGCCATGACGACTCTGGTGCTTGATGATTTTACGGCGGCTGATATTCCAGGGCTTTATGAACGGTTGCGAGAGGTCAATGAAGGCACCCTTGATTTGGGTGTCGTCGAAAATGCGTTTAGCGCCAATTTGGAGCTTCTTTTGGACATTCAGCCGGATTTAATCATTAGTCAATGGGCAGCAAGTGACGACATTATTAAAACAACATCGCTCATCGCTCCCGTGGTGTTTGTTTCGGATTTAAGCGATTGGAAAGAGGTGACTTTGCAGTCTGGTGAGGCAATCGGTGAACGTGAAGAAGCGGAAGCGTTGATTCAAGGGTATGAAGATCGCGTTGAAATTTTACGAGCCCAATTTGATGATCCGTCTGAGATTACGGTTGCTAACATTCGCCTATTATCTAACGCTATTAGTGTCCAGCTTCCCCCTTCATTTTCTGGTCAAATCATTAGTGAAGTTGGCTTTTCTTTCCCAGAGTCGCAGGTGGCGTTTACGAAGGAAACGCCTGATCGAATTCAAATCAATATCGATGAAGAAAGGATGGATCTTTTTGATGCAGATTATCTATTTATTTATCCAGGGGGGACTGATTATGCGCTCTCGCGGTCAGATGGTGAAACCCATACACTGGTTGATGATTTTTTGAATGACCCGCTTTTCCCATTTTTGAGTGTGGCTGAATCTGGGCAGGTGTATGAAGCGGATATGCATTGGGCGGTGCTGGGTATTTACTCGGCTCACTACTTGCTGGATGATCTGTTTCGGTATGTGGCAGGTGTTGATCCAGAAGCGGTGGCTCCGAATCCGCTATTGCTAGACGTATCGGAATAGATGGATTGAAACGCTGGCTAAAAAATAAAAGAAGGTTTTATGTCATTAACAACGTTCATTCTTGGATTTCTATTAATTTTTTCCTTTGTCTTTGTTTTGTTACGAGAAAGGATAATTCGCGGTCGGGTAAAACGACAGGTGTGTAAGCTAGGTGGCGAGGTTACTAATATGACTAAGCATATTCCTAGTACGACATCCATTCAAAGCCGAGATAGCGTTTTGGATAATTATTCATCTTCTCAATCGAATAAAGCTTATTACGTTGTTGAATATAAGGATGCTGATGGTAATCAATACGTCCGAATGTGTCGTACAAGCTTGCTTGGTAGCTTTTTTTGGATGAACTAGGAAGTTTATGAATCGTGCGAATGACAATATTGTCAGCAACCCTGTTGCTAGGGGCCGTTGGCAGCTTTTGGTACATTATTTGGCGCCTCAGCAGTGGCGAGTAGGGTTGATGGTGGTGGCGCTGCTGGGTAGTATTGGTCTGCGGCTGCTTGGGCCGCAAATTTTAGCACGGTTTATTGACACGGCCGTTGACAATCCCCTAGCCGATACACTTCTCAATCTAGCCCTGTTGTTTGTAGGCGTTGCAATTGCAGAACAAATAGCCCGAGTGATAAGCGTGTACGCCGCCTCAACCATTGGGTGGACAGCCACCAACGCCCTGCGTGCTGATTTAGCCGCCCACTGTCTTCAGCTCGATATGGGCTTTCACAAAGGGCGCACTCCTGGCGAGCTAATCGAACGGGTTGACGGTGACGTAACGACACTGTCTCGCTTTTTCTCCCAGTTTACGGTCGTTATTTTAGGGAATGCCTTACTGATGCTGGGCGTGGTGATTGCTCTGTTTTTAGTGCATCCTCTCGCTGGATTGGGCTGTTTGGTCTTTGTACTTGTGGCGCTGGGTGTCATCATTCGTCTGCGAAACATTGCCGTACCCTACTTTGCTGAGTATCGAGAACAGGCCGCCAACTTCTACAGCTTCGCCGCTGAGAAGCTATCTGGACGAGAAGACATTAAAGCCAACGGGGCCATAAGCTATCTCTTGCACCGCCTGCACACCATCAATCAAGAGTGGATGCTCGTGTGGCATAAAGCTCGACTGGCCGCTACTGTTCTCTGGGCATCAACTACGGCAACCTTTGCCATTGGTAGCATTGCGTCGCTAGCGATTGGAGCCTATTTGTTCAATCAAGAGCTAATTACGATTGGCCTCGTTTTTTTAATTTTTAATTACTTTGGTCAGCTAGCTGGACCGATTCAACAAATTCGAGAAGAGATTGAGCTGTTTCAGCAGGCAGACGCCAGCATGAACCGGATAGGCGACTTGTTTAAAGTGGAAAGTCAAATTGACCAAGGGGGCGAGCAGGCTATTCCCGGTACTGCCTTTGAGATTACATTTGATACCGTTAGTTTTCACTATGGTGATGTGCTAGAAGACGGAACGCCAGATTGGGTGCTTAATCACGTTGATTTTACGCTTGAGGCGGGGCAAACGATGGGGCTTTTGGGGCGCACAGGGAGTGGGAAATCGACGCTAGCTCGGCTGCTTTTGCGCATGTACGATCCGCAGAAAGGGTCTATTCAACTTAATGGTGTCCCGCTTGACTCAACGCCGCTGGGGGACCTTCGCCAGCGAATCGGATTTGTGACGCAGGATGTGCAGATTTTTCAGGCATCGGTGCGGGACAATGTTACGTTTTTTGATAAGCGGGTTTCTGATGCGCAGCTGCAGGCGCTGTTTGAGCAGTTAGGGCTAACGAACTGGCTTACCCGCTTGCCACAGGGACTAGACACCTTTTTGGGGGCAGATGGGGGGCTTCTGTCAGCGGGCGAAGCTCAACTGCTGGCGATGGCGCGCATCTTTTTGAAAGACCCGGGCTTGGTCATTTTAGACGAGGCGTCATCTCGACTTGATCCGGCGACTGAAGACTTGATGACACATGCACTAAGCGCTCTCTTTCAAGATCGAACGGGAATTGTAATTGCGCATCGGCTAGCGACCGTGGCGCAGATGGATCAGATTATGGTGCTAGACAGCGGGCGGCTTGTGGAATACGGCCGTCGAGAAACATTGGCTGCGACGTCAACATCTCGCTTTGCTCAGCTTTTGCGGGCTGGGGTAACGGCGTTGTTATAGGTGTTGTCGTGT
>JBCCFD010000149.1:0-15558 GCA_039029915.1 Chloroflexota bacterium | reverse complement strand
GCAGAACGTCTCGATTATCAAAAGTATCAAAATCAGAGATGGAGATCGCTAGGTCACAGGTGAACGGCGCAAATTGACAGTCGTCAAAGTCAAGAATACCGATGCCGCTATTCGTCAACAAGCAGTTATTCAAATGCAAATCGCTGTGGATCAGACCAAAGTTTTGGGAACTGTCTATCTCATTAATGGTGGCGGCAGCTCGGCTAGCCGCTTCATTGCAAAGTTCAATCTGGTTTGGGGTCAGTATTGCCTTGATTCTTGCCGCATTTTCGGGCTTCATGTTCGCTAGAAGATTTCCCATACCGAGCCAGTCGGTTCGCTCTCGCTCAAGGTGGCTTGGCAACTGGAAGGTCGCAGCATGATTGTGAAGTTGTCCCATCAAGCGCCCAACTTGCCGCACGTACTGTGATTCAGCGTTGTCGCCAATCAATTCCCCCTCTATCCAGTGAAACAAAACGGCCGTAAATAACTCTTCACGATTGGGCAGTTTAATCTTTTGAATGAGGTCTCCCGATAGCGTTGGGATCGGTTTGGGGATAATGAGCGTCGTGTGCTTATTGAGATCAGCTAGCCAATAAAGCTCCCCCAGCAGTTCTGAGTCACGCCACCCCTGCTGGCAAATCCTGACGCAATAAGCTTGCTCAGCCGTCTTTGCTTGGAAAATATTATTGGCCGTATCCGAAATAAATCGCAGCTCGGCGCGATGAATGCCGCACTGCAGCAGCGCTTGATGGCACACTGGCTCAAGGTCGGCATAGAGCAATCGCTTGGCCTGGAGGTCGTCGGGAGGGATTTGCATAGGCTACATCTTATCTTTTTTAACGGCCGTTTTCACTCCTGCCGTTTCTCTAAATTGCCTGCCCTAAGCTGGCGATGTGTTCGTTAAAGTTAGCTTGTGGATCGGCGGCTCGCTTCTTGAGAAAGGAGTCAATAGCCAGCAGGTCGCCAAGCGGCGTGCCCGCTTCGATTTTAGCGGTTAGCGCGGCTTCACGCTGTGTTGCGTCTTCAGCCGCTCCAAAGATGGCGGGCAAATCAGACGCCTGCAAAAATAAAACGCCATCCGCATCGCCAAAGGCCCACATCCCAGACTGAATTGCCTTATGACCAAGATGAATCTCCTTACCGATCTCACCTATCCCTTTTGCGTCTGCCGATAATTTTAAGGGGCCAATGGGATAACGGCCGTTGCAAAACACAGGTACACCAATTTCTATCAGCTCAACCGTATCACGTACAAATCCATCGATAACAAAGCCGCCTAGCCCTTTTCGCTTCGCCTCTGTCGCAATCAGATCACCGATCACGGCCACATCTTGAGTCTGGTTGGTAATAATAATAACGTCACCCGGCTGGGCTTGATGAACGGCCGTAATTATCGACACCAAATCATTATTGGCCTGAACAGTAACGATTGGGCCAGCAACTTTCATCGATAAATTTAGCGGCAAGAGGGTACTGGGGGCTGATACAAGGGTAGCCCCGACTCGAAAAGCAGCATCCGACAGCACGGCAGTATTAAATTTTTGCCTAAACAGGGTTGGGAACTCACTCATATTTTCCTCCGGTTGGCTTAACAGCATTATTTTGCTTGAAATGAATCTGGTTTATGAAAGTCGACCATTGGCCTGCAGCAAGCGCAGCTTTTCTACCGTGACCCAGCCGCGCCATTCCACATGACATCCCGGGCTAAGCGGTGGCCAGGGAATGTCCCAACCCCCGTCGGGCTGTTGACCAGCAATGACGTTTTCGAGGTTGGCTTCAATATCGGCCTGTTTAAAATACGGCCGTAATGGATGATCCGGTGTGGGCGCCCAATCGAGTGGCTTTCGTACATATTCAGTGGAATCAATATCAGCCACCAAGCCAGCCGCCATCATGGACTCCACGAAACGAGCCAGTTCCTTCTCTGCACGGTCGCGATCGGGTACATGGAACAAGAAGTTGAGCACCACACCCGCCTCGTGCATTTCCGTCGCGGCCAACTCAGCAATTTTGGACCAGCAAAAAGCGGTGGCGAGGTTCAACCACTCATGCACAAACTTGTTCTTGTGTAAAAGACCTGCAATCGCCGCAGTGGGATTTAGCGAGGCTGGTGGCACATCCTCCGTATTCCACCAAGGAGCGCGGGGATAATCACGGGCCGACGGCAAAAGCCACGGCACGCCCCCTTCGGCTGTCGTCATCGTCATCAAATAGTCGCAGCTTTGTTGGGCAATCTCTTTATCAAATCCAACGGCATCCAGAATTTCTAAAGCGTGCTGCACGGGCACGGGTTGACTATCTGGACAGCGGATGTCTGGCTCTAGCGCATTCCCAAAACCGCCGTCATCATTTTGATAAGCACGAAGTGCCTCGACTACATTTTCTCGTGAGCCACCTTTAAAGAAATAGGCAAACAGGTGGCGCTCAAGTAAACGCGCATTTTGCCAAATGAATGTTTCTGCTTGATCTAATATCATAAAGTTTCCTAAACTTGCCAAACATCTATTTTGACATCTAGCTTCCTATTGATGTGTTTTGTATCAGCTAGAGCCAGTGCCTATCGCCAGTTTATTATAAATTGTTTCACTTATTGAAGAAAAATGTGGGGGAAAACGACCTTAATCAAAAAAAGGTGCCATCCTCGAGAAGATAGCACCTTTCAAAATCTTTATTTGGGAATGTGAGCCTTTAGATATTCTACTTTAGACCTTTTATCCCTTACCTATTTATTTAAGAATATTTTTATTCGCCACGGTCAAAGATGACAAATTGGTAAAGTTGGCAGCTGTTTGGCCCAGGTTGGCCATCAGCATGGGCATTGGGGGGGAAAGGTGCAGGCACGCTTTCGTCGGTGCAGCCACCGCGCAGGGTCGTAATCATATCTTCTTCCATGCCTTCAATCACAGGGCCATGACTCATGATAACCGCATGAATTTCACCATCTGGATTGGTAAACCCGTTGCCAAACCACTGTTTTGGCAGGTCACCCAGTCGAAGGAATGCTGAAAAGCTTGCTTGCCCCCGTTCGTCGGCAACAGCACCGGCCGCATAAGCCACTTCTGCATTCACGAAGTCAGTGTCCAACAAAATTTCTTTTGAGGTACAGGGATCCGCAGCACAAGAGGATGGGTCATTAACAGCAACAAACCAAATGGTGTAGGCATGGTTTGGTTCCAATTCAGAGGTGTTGATTTGCAGACGAGCACCTTTGCTGCTGGTCATCAGTCGAGCCATACTGCGTTCAACCTCTTGCACATCACCCCGCGAAGGATGGGTTTGTAACCCTTTACCTTGCTCAACACCGGCTAAGGTTGTGGCATATCCACCAAGGACAAGGCCTGTTAATACAATAAATCCAACGACAATTTTTCTAAATTTACGAATGTTCATTATGTTTCTCCTAAAAATAAATGAATGAAATTTTTTCGTGTCTGCTTGATTGCTCACGTCTTGATGACCGTAGAATATTCATCGAGCGTCTCGTTAACGTCCCCGAAACCGCCCCTTATTGCTTGTTCCTATGCCGATGGATATACTCAAAGTGGAATTGAGAGAAAGACCTCCCTAAAAAAACAAGCGTTTGAATTGGCAATGTCCATGATAAAACTGTATCTGTTTGGCTCACCTCGGATTGAAATTAACGATACGTCCGTTAATATCCCTCGGCGTAAATCGATGGCGCTTCTCATTTATCTGCTGGTTACTCGCCAAACCCAACGCCGTGATGCATTGGTCGCCATGCTCTGGCCAGAATCCGACCAGAAAGCGGGACGAGCTTCTCTTCGGCGCGAGCTTCATCACGTCAATCAAACCATCCCCCAAAACGTTCTACAGGCCACGCGTGATACCATCGAGATCGCCTCCGATATCCCAGCTTGGATCGATATTGAGGCGTTCCGGGCTCAAATTTCGGACCATTTATCTTCAAACCAAACCGACATCTCAAACGATAATGTGATGGCTCTGGCAACCGCAGTCAAACTTTATCAAAACGAATTTATGTCTGGCTTTACGCTGTCTGACTGTCCAGATTTTGACGAATGGCAGTTTTTTCAAGGGGATGAGCTACGGGCACAGTTTGCCCGCCTGCTCCAAACGTTAATTGCTTATCATGAATCACACGCTCATTTTGACGAAGCCGTCACCTATGCCCGACGCTGGCTGGCTTTGGATACGATGCATGAACCAAGTCACCGCACGTTAATGCGGCTCTTTGCTCGAGCTGGGCATCAGGCTGCAGCCACCCGCCAGTATGATGAATGTGTCCGAATTTTAGATGAAGAGCTAGGGGTTCCGCCTGAAGAGGAAACGGTTTCGCTTTATGAAGCGATCCGGTCCCGAAAATTAGCCCCGCCGAAGGATGTAGGACAATCGCAGCCGGAAACGGCCGTTATTTCCAAATCGACCCACCGCGCCAAAGTGTCGATCCCCGTGGAAGTGCCCAATGTGCGCGTCGATTGGGGAGAGTCTCCAGACGTTCGCTTTTTTTACGGCCGTGAATCTGAGCTTACCCAGCTTGAAGAATGGGTCAGCGCCGATCGCTGTCGCTTAGTCGCCATTTTGGGGATGGGTGGCATGGGTAAAACAGCGCTCACGGCTAGGCTGATGAAAAACTTTACGGATGATCCGAGCAATACGGCCGTTGCCAATCCACCCTTTGAACGGATGATTTGGCGCTCACTGCTCAACGCCCCCCTACTCACCGACATCTTACCCGACTGGCTCATGTTTCTATCGGATCAACAAATAACAGAAATTCCAGCTACGCTCGATCAGCAAATGATGCGCCTGCTCAACCTGCTGCGGGAGCAAAGATGCCTGCTCGTTTTGGATAATATGGAAAGCATTTTGGAAGGGAGCGAGCGGCAAACTGGCGAATACCGAGACGGCTATCAAGAGTACGGTCAGCTTTTAGAACGCATAGGTGGCACCGACCACCAAAGCTGCCTCATTGTGACTAGCCGAGAACGACCACAAATTGTGCGCCGTTTAGAAGGTGACACAACCCTCGTTCGATCCTTGCCACTTTCTGGCCTCAAAACTGAAGCAAGCAAGCAATTTCTTCAGGAACGTGGTCTCATCAATCTTGAAACAGACGCCTCCGAATTAGTCTCCCGCTATTCAGGCAATCCCCTTGCGCTCAAATTAATTGCTGAAACGATTCAGGATCTGTTTGCGGGTGATGTTGAGCTCTTTCTCGCTGAAGAAACGCTAATTTTTGACGACATACGCTCAGTGCTTGACCAACAGTTTTCACGTCTCTCGCCCATTGAACGAGAAATAATTATTTGGTTAATGATTGAGCGAGAAGCAGTCAATGCTCAGGAAATTTGGGCCAATCTCGCCCAGCCACCCGTCCGGCGCAGCTATTTAGAGGCGTTGCGCTCTTTAGAACGTCGCTCGCTGCTTACAAAAGTAACCACAGAAACTGGCATCGGGTTTACCCTCCAAAATGTCGTGATTGAATACACAACCGATCAGTTTATAGAAAAAATATATGGAGAGCTTAATGAGGGTCCATTAAACGAATTTTCAAGGTTTGCGCTTATCAAAGCACAGGCAAAAGATTACATTCGCGAAAGCCAGAAGCGACTGATCCTTAAACCAATCGCCACTCAGCTTGCCAATGCAATGGGCCTAGCTGATATTGAAACGCTCCTACAAGCGCATTTAACCCAAATTCAAGCCGAAGCATCCGGTACACCCAGCTATTCGGCAGGCAATATTTTGAACCTGCTGCTTTATCTTGGCTCACAGCTGAATGGTTTAGACCTTTCCCATCTTCCAGTTAGGCAAGCCTATCTTCGCGAAGCGCATCTTACAGATGTTAGCTTTGCTCAATCTGACCTGACAGGCTCTGTCTTTTTAGACACATTTGGCCCCATAACGACGGTCTCTTTCACCCCAGATGGCAAGCAGTTTGCAGTGGGTACAAATGATGGGCAAATCCGATTTTGGCGGGTTGCAGGCAATGTCCCCACATTAACCCTCAACGCTCACTCAACTGGCGTCATGTCAATTACATTTACGTCTGATGGAAAACAACTTATCAGTGGTGGAGACGATCATCAGGTCCACTTTTGGGATGTACAAACAGGCCAAAGAATCAAAACGCTTGCCGGCGATTTTCGGGAAATTCTTTCGGTTGCCGTTAGTCCTGACGATAAATGGTTAGCCTGTGGCAACGCCGACAAAGAGATTTTGCTTTGGGACATTGAAAGTGGGACATTAATCAAAAGACTCCATGGACACACGGATTGGGTTTGGACGGTTCGGTTTAGCCCCGATGGCACCTGGCTAGCCAGCGGTGGAGAAGACAATCGAATTCGACTTTGGAATCTCAAAACGTATTCTTGCTCAACAGTTCTTGAGGGACACTCAAATCAAGTGCGGTCAATATCATTTCACCCAGACGGGAAAAAATTAGCCAGCGCCAGTTTTGACCAAACAATTGGGATTTGGGACATTGAAACCGGAGAAAGATGCCAAACGCTAGTGGGACATGTTCACCCGCTTCGAGACGTGACATTTTCGCCTGATGGGCAACACCTTGCCAGCTGCGGTAATGATCAAACGATTAAACTATGGCATGTTGCTAGTGGGCAGTTGCTCAATACGTTAACGGGTCATGGTGATGCCGTTTGGGCCATCAGTTTTTCACCAAATGGCCAAACGCTTCTGAGCGGTTGCTTCGATCAGACGGCAAAGTTATGGGAGCTGCAAACTGGAAATTGCATAGAAACGCTTTCTGGCTATTCCAACTGGATTCGTACCGTGGCAATCACGCCTGATGGCGAGAAAATTATCAGCGGTAGCGAGGATGGTATGGTCCGATTTTGGGAATTCGAATCCGGCGCCTGCTCGAAAACCATAATTGGCCACATGAATCAAATTTGGTCAGCGACAATTAGCCCGAATGGAAAAATGCTTGCCACAACCAGCGGTGACCGCAGCTGGCGGCTTTGGGATATCGAAACGGGGCAGCTATTGAGAACTGAGCCGGTTTTTACAAAACGAATTCGAGCGCTGGCGTTTAGCCCTGATGGTGCCCTGGCTGCTGGCTGTATTGATGAAGAAACGCTTGCTATTTGGGATTTGAAAACGGGCGCGCAGCTGCGGCGCTTAGCCGGACATACAAAGTCCATTTGGGATATTACCTTTGATCCAACTGGCACACTGCTGGCTAGCGGCAGTAATGATAATGAGATTCGGCTTTGGGATGTCCAAACTGGCCAAACGATCAATGTTTTAAAGGGCCACACGCTGCCCGTTCTCTCTGTCGCGTTTAGCCCCGATGGCCAGCAGCTTGTGAGCGGTAGTGATGATCACTCGGTCCGTTTATGGGATGTGGCACAAGGGGAACAGATCGCAATCGTCTCTGAACATACAAATTGGGTTTGGTCAGTTGCGTTTAGTCCTGATGGCAAGACGATTGTCAGTGGCAGTTCTGATCAAACGATACTGGTGTGGGACGTTGATAAGGGCGAAAAAATCAAGCTCTTATCTGGGCACAGGGGGGCCGTGCTGTCTCTTACTTTCGCTCCGGATGGTAATACACTGGTTAGCGGTAGCACAGATCAAACCATTCGCATCTGGGATATTAATAGCGGCGCCTGCTTGCGCACCATTCAGAATGAACGGCCGTATGAACGGATGAACATTATTGGGGCCACGGGTTTAACGAAAGCCCAAAGCGATACGCTTAGGGTATTAGGGGCCATTGAACAACCCATTTAAGTGTTCCGAAGTTTCTAATTTGAAAACCTTGTTAGATAAGAGCTTCGGAACCTCGAGGAAACGAAGTTTGCAGCCGTCGTTTTATTCAAAGCAGGAACTTCGTTTCACTTATGTGTTCCGAAGTTTCTAAATTGAAAACCTTGTTAGATAAAAGCTTCAGAACCTCGAGGAAACGAAGTTTGCAGCCGTCGTTTTATTCAAAGCAGAAACTTCGTTTCACTTAAGCATGGGGCGCTTGGTGATTGTCGAACGCTAGCAACATTTGTTGCACCAACTGGTCCGGAGAAAGAGTCACCGTATTCAAGAAAATCGTCTCTTGGGGCATCTTTTTTTCAGCAGATATGCACCGATCAATTTGGTCTAAACGCCACTGTCTGACCCTTGCATCTTGCTCAAGATCATCGTCAACAATCACCTGATTATTGATTCTTCGCGTCAACTCTTCTTTGCTAGTCTGCAAAAAGAAGTGCAAAAACGGGTTCTCTGCTTGACTCACTTCAGAAAAGATTTCGTTAAGATAGTCTGGTACGACTAACGTCATCGGAATGATCAAAGGCTGGGGAAATTGCAGCAAAGCTTCATTGATAAATTGAATAACCAGCTTTCGCCACATCTGCAAATCTTGATAATCCATTCGGCGGACGGCTGGGAACGTTTTCTGGAGGATATGGCCAATTATTTCGGGGTCAAAAAGATGTGCCTCAGGGAGTTGCTGATGCAAAAGTTCAGAGGTGGTTGTTTTACCGGCTCCGAAAGCCCCATTGATCCAAATTATCATACCGCTGCTCCTATCGCTATCGATATTTTCGTTGCAACGGAACAGAGCGCTTAAAAATCAGACCATATCCGCGTTGCGTGATGCTTTGACTGGTTTACCAGTCGGGCGTTGGGTAAGTCAGTCATGTTCGCTTTTTCGACAGCGTCCGCATGACTTTTGCCGCCATCCATATGACGATCAATTAAGCGGGGTGTCAATACATTTTCAGGAACATCTAAGTACCAGGTTTCATCACACAGCTGTCGAATTTTGTGCCAAGGAGGTCTATTTAGGAGTAAATAGTTGCCCTCTACCAAAATAATCTGATGAGAGGGGCGAACAAAACGGCCGTTTTGAATCGTACTTTCAATCGCTCTGTCAAAAAGCGGAACGGGAATGTTAGGCGTGGCATTGTCTAGGGAGGCTTGCCGGATGCTTGTCAGTAAGGAAATAAATCCTTCCGCGTCAAAGGTATCCGGAATCCCTTTTAAATGATGAAGCCCCATTTCTTTTAAAGTTGCATCGTCTAGATGAAAGCCATCCATCGGCACAATAATGGAACGCTGAGGAGCAATTTCTTCTAACTGTTCATAGAGCGCTTCAGCAATGGTACTTTTACCCGCACCTGGGGGACCAACAATGCCAAGAATAAACCGACTAGAACCTGCCCGTTCAAGTAGTGAACTGGCTTCTCTTTTGTAATCAATGCTCATATCCACACCTGCACTCCCATTTGAGGAAACGGAACTTCCGCAAATTTTTATTTTTCGTTGTTTAATGAACTCTCGAATGCCTTAATAGCAAAAACTCCTACCACTATAGCTATTGCAACTCGGATCCAATGAAAAAGTAGCCACGATTGTAATCTTGCCCCAACAATTGCTGGATCAATGCTTTGCGATATGAACTGTAGATTTAAGGGTAGATGATAAACGGCCGTTTGAACATTGACAATCAACAAGCCAACCAGTGCAAAAAGCCAATATCGCTTGGCGTCGGAACCTTTATTGCTTAAAAAGTACAACACAGCTGTTACAATAAAAGCGGGTAAAAGGGTGACTACAGTTGGACCCAACAAGAGGGGAAAATCAACCGCAAACGTGTCCATGAACTCAACAGGAGTAAGGCTGCGCCAGTGCAATCCATAACTAAGTCCAATATTTATCATGTTTCCAGCAAAAGCACCTATACTAATGATTGCAATTGTAGATAATGTTTTTGTCATCTTTGTCCTCCGAGGATTTATTTTGTTTATTGCTTAGACAATCAAAATCCTCAAGTGCAAAGAGTTTAATGAAAATTAGTTCAAATTAAGCCGTTTTCCCCAATCATCTCCTTCCAAAAGATCAATGATGAAGTTTTTCTTATCAAATTGGGATTTAAAACTGTTTTCTCGATGTAGTTTTGTATAAATTAACTCTGACTCATCAGTCAAAAAGTTGGCATCATCTTCTAATTCTAATTTAAATGAAGAAAATTCTTGTTGATTAAAAAGCAAATTTTTAGCATCAACCATTCCCTTTTCAAGCGCAACGGTTACTTTTTTATAACATCGACATGGATTCGATTTATCTACAAGGCCACATTTGTTTAGCATAAAGTTATGAAGATCTTTTCTTGCTTTGCTCAGCTTCATTCGATAATTAGGCTTTGATATCTCCATAATTTCAGAGCCAATATTGTGGTCAGCACCAAGAATTTCGCCGACGATATAAATCATCCTTTGCTCTGGTGTCAAACATAACAACATGCCTGATAGACATTGCAGCCGTACTTCTCGGATTTCAGCCGCTTTGATGGTTTGCTCCTCTGCGGTCAGCTCAACACTCTCCGCTGAATCGAGGTTGTTTCCTAATTCTTCAAACGTTGAGGCAAACTTGACATCCGGCTTCTTTAAATCATTTAAAAAGTGATTGCGCACAATTCGATACGCCCACGTGCGGAAGGAACTTTCATACTTAAAAGAGTATAATTTTGTGATGATTTTTAGGAGGGCTTCTTGGCTCAAATCTTCAGCTTGCATGGGATCGCCAACCATCTTCCAAGCAAGATTGTAAATATAAGGTTGATGCCGTTCAATAAGAAGCGTTAAGGCCTGTTTGTCACCTGCTAGAATTTGTTCGATTAATTGGTGATCTGAATTGTTTGAATTATAGGTCTTTAGAAATGGGTTCATTTTCTGTTTATGTCAGTTGGATGAGCAATACTTTAAGGTATAGAATTTTCCTTCATGAAAACCGCAAAATCTAGCTCACCGGGGGAATATCCCAGCCCTGTTAAAAAGGTTGCCACCTCTGCTCGGTGCTGCATGCTGTGCATCATGACATGCATGATTGTTTGCCACGCTTTAGGGCCACTTTTAGGATCGTCTCCATATCCCTGAATTAGCATCTCATCTGTTAGCACGGTTTCGTATTCAAACCAAGCCGACTTTTCAATTTCCCAGCGCGCTTTTAAGGTTGCGACATCTGCAAAGTCTGTTTCGTTGATGATAGTGTCTTCTAAATCTTGGAGAACAGTGCGCCACCCATATTCGGTGTCGAGGGTATGAACCAAAATACCGCGTAGGCTACCCCAGCCGGGGTCGGGAGTGACGGCTTGGATGAACTGATTGGCAGTTAAGTTTTCACAGGTGGAGAGAATACGGCCGTTTGCCCAAAAGTTATAGTGGATAAATGTAGAAATTTCTTGCTTATTCATGCCCCCATTGTACACGCGACAGCAAAACCCAATCAATTAAAGCACCCAAACAAATACCCAAGGTGTACACTAAAATATCAGCCCATAAAAAAGAAAATCCAAACACCAGTGCAAATAGCCTAATTTCACGCAGGGCTTCCAGCCACGGCGGATGAAACAGCTGGGTAATTTCGATTAAATAAGTCGTTATTAAGGCTACAACAAACGCTTTCCCAGTCTGCAAACGAAAGATGAGGCAAAATAAAAAGAACACGAGCATTGCCCAAAGAAAATCACCTGCATATAGGATAGTCCATCGGGGTAAGCGGGTTATTGTCCGCGTAGACAAACCCATTGCGAAGATAAGCAAGATAAGCGGAATGTATAGTTTTAAATTTCGAGTAGCTAATGGTTTATTGGTTGTTGTCCTGCTCATTCGTTATTACCTAGCCCTTTTTGTTCAAGGCAAGATACAGGCTAAACGCTTCCCTTTCAACGCTTTGATTTTATGCACAAATTTTTTAAGTGCTTGACAATTATGACCCAGCCCACTCGAAACAATGGTGCGACAGCTTAACAAAATGCTCAAGCTTGCCCCGCCGAGGGTGCGTGTCCAAAATGCCTTTTATATTCACGGCTAAATTGAGCTAAATTATTGTAACCAACCATGTGACTCGTTTCAGTCACTCGCTTTCCTGATTGAATCAATTTTTGCGCCTCCAGCAGCTTAACTGACTTGGCATATTGCAGCGGGGACAATTGCATCACCTCTTTAAAATTTGTGTAAAACGCTGTGCGACTCATATGGACAACAGAAGCTAGCTTTTCAACTGAAACCGACTCATCCATATTGTCATGAATATAATCAATCGCCTTTGCAATACGCTTAATTTTCCCTTTTTGTTGCAGTAGTGCCCTTAGCTCATTACCCCGTTCACCGCTCAACAGTCGATAATAAATTTCATCAATAATTGCGTTCCCTAAAATAGCTGCGTCACGGGGCTGTTCAAGCGTGTCAAATAAGCGCAAAAACGGATCAATGAGTTGGTCCGTTAATTCAAGTGAAAACTTTGCTGCCGGATCAATTAATGTCGCTTGAGATACATGTTCATCAAAATGGTCAATCCGTAATAACAGTTCCGCCATACGATTTAATTCTAATTCAATGCCAACAGCTAGAAATGGTTTCTCATCTGAAACGTCTAGAATCTCAGTCTCAACAGGGACAGGATAAAGACCAACCAAAACCTTAGCCCCCTCATAAACATGCTTCTGATCAGCCACGTAACAAGCTTTTGTTCCCTGCAATAAAATCACAATAGCCGGTGTTTCAATCTCTGGCGCCCGTTCCATCGACGAATTCAACCGAAATGTTCCCAGTGGGCTAAGTATGGTTCGATTTATCCCCTCAAGAGGGGTAAACGCGATAACTTGTTGAATAAGGGCATCTAATTTTTCTTGCTGGAAGGCCATGAGTCTTCTCCAATGACTATCTTTCTGAATTTCGATGAATTATACAAATATTTTATCGTTTTTCTAATATATTAACCCTAATTCAGAACAAAAATGCAAATTTTTAGAACAATAATGTTTTCAGCACAACGCCAAGATCCCTATACTCAGAATCAACAAAAGTTTACTCCTCTACACACAAACTAGCTTAAAAATTGCTGTTAGGAAAAACTGAAAGGAGATTTAAATTATGATTACTGAACAACAAACACAAATGTTAACTGGCCTCGCTCAAGGCTTAGCAAAGGGTGTCCGTACACCTATCTTCCGAACACCAGAAGAGGTCGGTCTTGAATATGAAAACATCAGTTTTGAAACCCAAGATGGCGTCACAATTATTGGATGGTTTATTCCAGCAGAATCTAACAGGGTGATCATCAGCAACCACTTCTCCCCTGCAAACCGGTATGGTTTTGCGGGGCATTTAGAAGGCTTAGATTTTGCGGGTGGATTTGAAGTGAACTTCCTACCTCGTTATAAAGCGCTGCATGATGCTGGCTACAACGTCCTTGCTTACGATCTTCGCTCTCATGGCGAAAGCGGCGAAGGTGAAAATGGCGTTTCAGGCGTAGGTTACTTTGAATGGCAAGAGGTCCTAGCGTCGCTGGAATATATCAAAAGCCGCCGCGATACAGCCAACAGTGAGGTCTCTTTGTTTAGCATGTGCATGGGTGCAAACGCCACCCTTAATGCAATTGACAGAGCTCCTGAATCATTTGCTGATATTAAATCAATGATTATTGTTGCCCCGCTCAAAGGGCGAACCAATATCGAACGCAACTGCGAACAAATGCAAATTTCAGTTGAGGAAGGTATCGAAACGTTTGAAAAAATCTACAACGGATTTTCAGGCCTACATATCGCAGATCACAATATCATTCCTAAAGCCGCCAATGTAAATATCCCAACCTACTATTATCAAGTTAGAGATGATATGAACTCTCGGTGGCAAGATGTTCAAGAAATGTATGATATCACTCCCACTGAGGACAAGAAAATAGAATATATGGAAGGGACACCGTTACGGTTCCGTGGCTACAACTATTTCTCAGACAATCCCGAACCAATGATCGAATGGTTCGATGCACACATGAAATAACTAAAAGCCAATGTAATTTTGGGGAGAGCCGCAAACGCTCGATAAAGAAAGGAAGTAAACACGTGATTATCAACTATTTATCCAATTCAATAGTAAAAGGGGGGCAAGCCCCCGTTTATGACGCGCCCAACGACTATGGGTTAAATTATGAGGATGTCACTTTTAAGGCAGGGGATGGTGTAACGCTATCCGGTTGGCTTATCAAAGGTGGCACAGAAAAAATTATTATTCAGTCTCACTTTGGGGTTCAATCCAGCCGTTCTGGCTACACCCCTGAAGGCAAGGGGCTTCCACGCATGTGGACAGAAAACATCCCGTTCCTAAAGAATGCAAAGTATCTCGTCGATAAGGGGTATTCGGTGCTTCTATATGATTTCCGCAATCATGGCTCAAGTGGTGCAGGAACAACCGAATGGGTCACTTGGGGACCCGAAGAGGCCAAAGATGTACTAGCGGCCGTTGACTACGTATCCAACCACCACGACTACAAAGATGCTGACATCGGTTTGCTCAGTTTCTGCATGGGTGCAGCCTCCTCAACGTATGCGTTTGGTCAGCAAAATGGCTTAGCCAATAATGACAAAATCAAAGCGATGGTGGCTATTCAGCCGCTTCGCTACCCTGACTTTATCTCAGCGCTTGGCCTAGACAACTTCATTGGTCGTCGAGTGACAAAACGGAATAATGAAAGAACCGGCATCGATATGAATGCTGTTACATTCATGCCTGATGTGCCGTCCATTGATGTCCCAGTTTTACTTGTGCAAAATTCAAAAGATGAATATTTAAATCGGACATCAATTGAGGAGTATTATGATGCGCTCAATGTTGAAAAAGAGATGCGCTGGCTAGATTTAGGCAGCACAAAGCGAGCTGCCGGTTACGATTACTTCACTCGTCATCCAGAAGAGTTCTTATTCTGGTTTGACAAATATATGTAAACGGCCGTTCCAAAACATCATAAGAGATACCTACAATTTTCCATGTGGCATGTAGGTAGGAAATAGTGACACAGAGCACCTCTGAGTACATTAAAGTCAGGTGCTCTGTGTTGCTGTTTATCTTTATAAAGTAAGTTGCAAAATTTCCTCGTTTTTTATTTGAGCTCTTCCCTAAGTAGAGAACAAAAAGCATCTTGAAAGAAATGACTCAAAATGAGCTTTTGTTTTCCCAGAACTGATTTCCTTCTGGCTACTTTTTGTTTAAGGTAATTGTTGAAAATTACTTAAATTACCCATACCACACAACAAAGCTATACTCCCCAGTCACATAAAGAAAATGCAACCATAATTGGAGGAATGCACGAATGAAAACTGAGATGAAGCCTGAATTTGGACTCTCTACCATTGTCAATCATTACACGGAAGGGGACAATGCTCACGGAGCACATGTTTCCCCTATTTTTCAAACCACCACATTTGGCTTCCCTGATGTTGAAACGATGGATGCCATCTTTTCAGGCCAGCAACCGGGATACGTCTACTCTCGCTCAGAAAATCCAAATGTGGACCAGCTTGGGGATAAATACGCTTACTTAGAAGGACTTGACCTGATTCGGCAGCGTCCGGGTGTTGATCCGAAAGAGATTTTGGCTGGTAAAGCGGTCAGTTCGGGCATGGCCGCTATCTCAGCCGCTGTGCTAGGTCGGGTTCGTGCGGGTGACACAGTTATTACGCAACGCGACCTTTATGGAAACTCTTTTGGGTTTTTCCACAATTTTGCACCCCGCTTTAGCATCAATGTCGTTTGGGTTGATGGCAACTCAATTGAAGCGTGGGAAGCCGCTTTTTCG
>JBCCFD010000148.1:0-15584 GCA_039029915.1 Chloroflexota bacterium | reverse complement strand
TGTAAAATAATGAAAACAATAAGCCCAACAATGTTGCTCATGGATATGATCCTATAATTTTTCAGCCAACACCATACGCTCTATTTTCATTGAGGGAAGGTGGCGGCCTTTTGATTTTGCATATCGATTGTTGAGTGCTTCGTAGCTGAGATCTTC
This sequence comes from Chloroflexota bacterium, assembly GCA_039029915.1. GTDB lineage: Bacteria > Chloroflexota > Anaerolineae > Promineifilales > Promineifilaceae > QQUD01. The sequence goes on along the minus strand of JBCCFD010000148.1, from coordinate 15,428 downwards.
AACCAAACGCCAGCCATATTCATCAAGAAAACTGGCAACTACATTGGGGTCAAGACCGAAATGCCAAATTTTTTCTTTGACCAGCATTCGCTCATAAAATTTTTCTTGGCCATAAAGGTTTTTACCTTCCACAAAATCTTTGAGAACATAGGTGAAGGTCAACTGACTGTTTGAGGGGGCTTGGGAGAGGAAGTTGAAGGTTTGGCGAAAGGCCGTTTCCGTCAAATATTGTGTCACTGCTTCCCAAATAAAAAACGTCTTTTTGTCCCCTCTATAACCATGTTCATTGAGGACCGTTCCCAAATTCTGTGTCATGAAGTTAATCGGGACAAGGGTGACATGAGATGGAATCCCACCCAAAGCATTCTCAACACCCTTTTGTTTGGCTTCGATATTAACAGGTTGATCCATTTCCCAAGCTGGAATTGTTTTCAACGCAGGGAAACGATAAAGGCGCGTATCAAATGCGGCGCCTAGATTGACAATGGCCTCAACCAAACCATTTTCAACAGCAGTGACAATTGTGTCATCAATGTATCGTTTACGACACAAAAATGCGCTTGAGCCCCCTTCAATTTGCTTTTCCGTCAGGTTGAGCATCCAATGACGCAGCAACGAACTACGCATCAGCTTAAGGAAAAAACGCTCTCCCCCTGGAAGAATTTGTCCTGCCAAATCATCATGGATAATGCGCTGAGACGGTGGCTCAAATTGCTCCATTGCGACAAGGAATGTTGGCCCACTACCAGTTTTCGCTGCACTGCTTGTATCAATTTTTTCGTTGGCTTGGGTCATTTTTTTGTCCTTTATTACTTGTATTCGACAAAATCAACTTCGACAGTATCTCCGTTGGAGATGATTTCGGCTTTGTGGATGCCAAAATCAAGCACATCAGATTCATAAAGTATGGCTTGAAAACGGCCGTTTCCCATTGCGCTTATCTCTTCAGCCACCAGCTCTCCGTCAATCCAAATATCGGCCGTGGACATATAATCACCTTTCAAACCAGAAAACCGAACCTGCGTGCCCTCAAAAATAATTGTGACCGAATCGCCAGCTTGCCACATTGATTGCGTCGACCCACCTGAATTATTTCCCTGATACCATGTATCTCCCCCGTTGATTCCCAGAAGAGGATCATCATCTTCGAGACGCACCCACTCCCCATCTTCGGAAGCTGGCGCCTGCGTTGCTTGGCGTGGTGGATTGGCATCCGTTTCAAAATCAGCCGTGAGTATATCATCAGCCAATAAAGTTTCGATATCTTCTTTAGGGGCATCTCCCAACGCCCCAAATCCAGCCGCCAAACTCTCCTCCTGCAATTGATAATCCCCACTATCAAAATCAACAAACAGCGGATCTACCGTAAATTCACCTTCTCCAGGCTCGACGCCGAGCAAAACGATACCATCATCCATATCCCAGTAAACATTGTTGCTATTTTCAGCCGTTTCCACTTCATCCCCTTCAAAAACGGGCCCCCACATCCCGTCTCGCGTCACGACGATATTGTCGCTGATGGTCACATCTGCACCATCAAGGAAAAATACGGTATCTAAGGCCATCCCTTCTAAAAAGTCGGTCCGAATGATGGTGTTATTGCGAATATGGCTATCGTTATTCTCTGCCCACCAAAGGACAAAGTTTTGATAATCACGACTGACGTTAAATTCAACGACCACGTTGTTCGTGGGCGCAAAACCAATATCATGGGTCCAGCTAATTTCGAGGAAGCCCATATTGTGGCGCGTCTGGTTGTGGTGGATGTGGATGTTCTCTTTGTGGTTACGGCCGTCATCAATTTCAATCGCACCCCCGTCGCCACCCCATTCACCTCCCTCGACAAACATATCCTCAATTCGATTGTATGAAATCTCCTGATTACCAATGCCTAAATGGATGCCAATTGGCCCCCAAAACGGTTCTGACAAAAAGCCGTTGGCATCGTCTGGGTTGGTTTCGTGAATATAGTTATGGGTGATAAGGCTGTGTTCGCTGGTGGATTGAATGGCCTTGCTATTGTAGGCAAACTCATTGTTGCGGACGATAACATAGTCATGCCCTAAGCCAATATGCAAGGCCCCGCTACGCCACACCTCTTCAAATCCTGAACCGGGACGAGCGGCGGCAGTGTGATGAAAGTAAAGGTTTTCAACGATGTGATAATCTCCCCGAATTTGCATCGCATTGCCGTTGTTATCAAACCGGTCAGGATTGGTAAAGCTGGGTGGTTCGCCTTCTCCATAAGCGCCAATGAGGATGCGGTTTTCGGCCGTGCCGTCTCCATTGATCACAACACCGTTTCTATAACTGCTACCCCGTTTGAAGTAGATATGGTCACCCGGCTCAAACGTAAAGCTTGAAACTTTGTCAACGGATTGCCAAGGGCTGTCTTCCACCATGCCGCTGTTGGCATCATTCCCTGCCTCGCTATCTATGTAAAATGAGCGGATCGGTTTTAACGTGTTTAACTCGGTGTTGGTTACGGCCGTGTTGCAAGCCACAGATAAAATAATAAAAATCAGCAACTGCGATAAATATAATTTTCGATCTACTATCTGATAGTTTTTCATCATTCATCCAATCGTTTTAGGCATTATGCAATCCATCCCAAACGCCAAGCAAATAATTCGCACCCAGCGCGCGGTCATAAAGGCCATACCCGGGTATGCCGGTCTCTCCCCAAATCATGCGTCCATGATCGGGGCGCATGGGTCCTCGGAAATCTATGTCTCGATAGGCGCGCATCACCTCAACCAAATTGACATCCCCATAAGCTGGCGGATGAGCCACCTCGTGAAAAACCTTATCCCCGGTATGACGAACATTCCGACAGTGGGCAAAGTAAATCCGATCCCCAAACTTACGAATCATCTTTGGCAAATCATTGTCTCGATTCGCGCCTAAGGAACCCGTACAGAAGGTTAATCCATTGGCTGGTGAGCTGTTGAGATTTAAAACTTTGTCAAGCGCGGCTTCATTGGTGATGATTCGTGGCAATCCAAAGATAGACCATGGTGGATCATCAGGATGGAGCGCCATCTTGATATTGGCTTTTTCAGCTGTATCACAAACGCCATCCAAAAAATAGTTTAAATTAGCCCACAAATCCTCTTCTGTCGTTGTTCGATAAGCTGATTTAAGATCATCTGGGCTTTCATCAAGGGGGAAATAAGCTGGAAGCTCTGCTTCCCACGGATCAAGAGAATTGTTGAGTTGAGTGTGATCGTAAAGTAACACATTTGATCCATCTTTCAAATCATAGGCCAAATCGGTTCGAAACCAATCAAATAAGGGCATAAAGTTATAGCAAATCACATCAACCCCAAACTCACCTAAGCGAACAATATTCTCTCGATACACCTCGAGTAATGCATCTCGATTGGGTCGGCCGAGTTTGATATCTTCATGAACGGGTAAGCTTTCAACCACATTGAGCCGCATACCAGCCGCTTCGATTTTTTGCGTCAAATGCTCAAGTCGCTCATGCGGCCAAAGCACACCCGCCGGAATATCGAAGAGTGCACCAACAACGCCCTCCATACCTGGAATTTGAGCAATTTGCTTCAAGCTAATTTGATCTTTTTCACCATACCATCTAAATGAAAGTTCCATCTAATTTCTGCTTTTCTCTCTTAAAATGAGAGGTTTTGCGAAGGAAGGGGTATCTGACCATGATAAGAAACGACGCGGCCAAGCTGGATCTCACATCCGGTAGCAAGCTCGTTTTTGCGCCCAGTTACCACAACCCGCAATGTGTGTTCGCCATCGGCTAAGCCTGTGATCCAAACGGCCGTTGCCTGTTTATGACCATTCCAAATGGGCCGAATAGACATGTCTCTTGTTTGCAACAGTACCCCATCCACATACGCTTCCAAAATGCCAAAGTTTTCGTGCAAATTTCCCTGAACGTAGATACAGTTTCCTCTGAAAGGCACCTCCAAATAATCGCCAGCTTGATCTGAGCTCATAAAGTCACGATCAACCTTATTCTCTTGTTCTCCTTCAACGGTTGCCGTCCACCTGTTAACCAAAAAAGGATGTTTCCAATCACCGTGCCACGTCAATTCAGGTGAAAGGGTGGGGGTGATTGTGTAGATGTCACCAAAAGCAAATTGTGGAAAAGAAACCTCACAAGGTCCGCTATGTTTTGCCACTTGCACTGGTATTGAGATTTCATTCTCAGTTACAGTACCCCCATTGACTTCAACATTTTCTAGCGCCAATTGATAGCTCAACTCAGTTGCACTATTGATTGAAAGAGTCGTAAAGTGGTAATCTCGGTCCATATACGGGGCCAACTCAGCGTGAACCGCTTCTGGTAAGCTTTCATTACCAAGTATCACCCCCATAATGCCGCCACAATTTGCCACATTAGAATCGGTATCTTGACCACAACGGGTGCAAATGCTGATTGCCTTTAAATAATCTCCTTTTCCATAGAGCAAACCAATCAAAATGTACGCCCCATTGAAATGACCTTGAATATTAAAGCTGTCTGTCAAAACGTCTGGCGTGAGCGGTAATGGATCTGATTTAGCCCACGGGCAAAGATCGTGATTCCATTTGTCCTCTAATTTTTGCCACGTCGCTCGCCAATCATTTGGCTCTTCTGCATACCAACCCAAAAGATCAATAATGATTTTTGCATAATCACTTTCGGCTGGGATCGCCTTCAAAGCCAGCTGTATCATCTTCACCCTATCGGTTTCGACATAAGCATATGCATAGAGGGCAGACAAAAATGCACCAGCATAATACCCATCCCCATAATTCATTAAATGACCCACTTTAGCGGCAATTTTTAATGCAGCTTCAGAAAGTCCGGGGGAAACAATGCCGATAAAATCACACTCAATTTGGAAATCAATATCATCCGCATGGGGGCTGTAATAAGGGTGGCCTGAAAGACCAGGCGGCACCCCTTCTAACAAATTTTGGCGTGCTTGTCCATTGGCGTGCCACAGCATAAAGTCGCTTTTCCGAAATACATCCGCAAAATCATCCTGACTGGCATTCAACCCCTTATCTCGCATGATTTCCAAAAACGCCATATTGGTGTAAAGGTCGTCTTCGTAATAAAGCCACGTTGTGGGTGCTTCGGGCTGGATATCGAGCAAGCCTTCGTATATTTCACCCTGCGCGTGAAACTCCATCGGCTCACCCATCATGGCGCCATAAGATTTACCCACCCAAGCCCCTAAGATTTTGTTTTTGAGCTCTTTTTTAGAGAGTTTATAGACCACTATTCTCCTTACCCCTTTCCTTATAACTGAAAAAACCGTTGCGTGTGATGCCACATCGTTTGTCTACTGTTTCTCAAAAAATGATCGTCCTCTACTGTGATTAGCGACACATCTTGAGAATATGCGCCAGCATACTTCTGACTACGACTAATCGGAATCGCATCGTCATTTAATCCATGAATAATCAGAATTGGGGCTGGTGGCTGGGGATTATTTGTATATCGTAATCCATCTTGATGATGACCAAAATTCAACAAAACCTCTTCACCAAATCCATAATGGAAAAGTGGCGCGCTCACTAGCTCTTCCCATTCTTGCAATTGAGACTCAGTGCTGTATGAATCATAAAATAGTTCAGGAGCGAGCAGAAGCAATTTTTCAACACCACCATAACGATGCGCATAATTTAAAGCCACATTTGCTCCTTGCGAGCTTCCGATTAGGAATACTGAATCCAGATCGTGATGGAAAATATACTGTCGTAGTCGATCGATCATGCCCGTAATCGTGTGAAATTCGAAATCTTTAGGGGTTGGGTTAAAATCTATGCAGAAGAACGAAATCGAATTCAACTTTTTGAACTTCTCATTAAAAAACTGAGCTTTACCATTTTGCAAGCCCCCTAAAACGCCAAAGCCGTGAAGAAAGATAATGTTTTTTTGAGTCATAAAAAATCCTTGCGGTTTATTGTGTCATCCAACATATCTGTCTACGCTTAAATTCCAAAAAATCCTAGTTCATGACCATACAACCAGCCATTTTTAAGCAGCAAATTGCCACTCGCCAATTCTTGATCTCGTTTCTGCTGTTCTGGGCCATCCGGTAGATGGTTCCTCACTTCTCTACCTCGGCTCATCAATTGAACCTCATTGGCTCTGGGCTGGCGGATTGTTTCATACCGTTGTAAAGCCTCAGGAACCGACCCTGGCGTTGCGTCCTGCAAACAAGCGGCCAGCACCACCCCATCTTCCGTTGCTTGTGCTGACCCTTGGGCAAAGTATGGCAACATCGCATGTGCGGCATCACCAAGGAGCGCAATGCGTCCTTTGCACCATCTTTCTAGCGGTACCCGATCATATAACGCCCACCGCTTCGTTTCTGTTGCCGACTGAATCAGTTGGTGCAATCGACTATCCCAACTTTCAAACTCGTTAAAAAGATCCTCAATTTTTCCCTCCGCAATCCATGACTCAGTCCGCCATTCTCCCGCCGGTACGATAGCGACCACATTGACCAATTTTCCACCCGAAATAGGATAATGAACAAAATGCCGGCCAGGGCCCAGCCAAATGGCCTGCACCGGCCGCAACGCCATGGCGGGTGCTTTTTCAGCAGGCACTAAACAGCGAAACGCACAGCTTCCTGAAAATTGGGGGTCGGTTGGCGTGGTCACGGCCGTTCGTACAGCCGAATGAATCCCATCAGCTCCAATCACAACATCAGCCGTCACGCGTTTTTCCTGCCCTGCCCGATTGATAAAGGTAAGTTCAATCTCGTTTTCTAACTCATTGACATGGATACATTGATGATCAAGATGGATGATATTTTCAGGGAGGGCTTGCTTATACATGGCCAACAGGTCACCTCGATGCGCCACATAGCAGTCGGTGCCATAGAGTCGCCGACACGCTTCCCCCATCGGTTGACTAAACAGCAGGTTGCCATCTTTCCAGCGCCGAAACTCCCACGCCGCTTCTAGCTTTACTGCAAAGGTGGCCAGTTGCTCACCCAGTCCGAGAAGTTCTAACGGCCGTACCATATTGGGAGGCACTACAATGCCAGCCCCTACTTCCCGCAATTCGTCCACCTTTTCGTAAACTGCGACCTCGATACCCACCTTTCGCAATAGCAAAGCCGTCACAAGACCCCCAAGGCCACCACCAACAATCACGACACGAATTTGCATAAAACGCCTCTAAAAACCCTTTTGTAGGGCATACGCCAAGCGACGGGCTCTAATATCATCTGTTCGCTCAATGTGTGATACAACACGTTGCCGTAAGCTTTCCTTTACTGCCCAATAGTTAGGATCATCAACAAGATTTCGCATCTCATACGGATCTTTGTTCAAGTCATACAGTTCGTCGCCGTCATACAGTGCCGCTACATATTTGTACTGACCATGCATGAGGATGCGCTGCAAGATATTTTCTCCATGTCCGTGATGTTCGCAGATAAGCTCGTCTGACCAATCGGCATTGGCTCCTGCTTCGCAAAGCGGCAACATGGATCGGCTATCCATGCCTTCTGGAATAGGAACCCCAGCCGCGTCAAGCATAGTGGCTGTAATATCCATATTGCTGACAAGATGTTTTGTTGAATGACCTCCCCTAAATTTGGACGGCCAGCGAATAGCAAGAGGAATACGTCCCACCTCTTCGGTAAATGTTGACGCCTTATCCCACTGCCCACCGTGACTAGCTAGGGCATCCCCGTGATCGGCGCACCAAATCACGATGGTGTTTTCAGCCTGCCCAGATTCCTCCAGCGCATCTAGAATCTGACCTATTGCCGCATCGGTTTGTATGCCTTGCCCATAGGCTCGGGCTAATATTTGTTGCCAAATTGACCAATCCTGCCACTCGTTAGCCCCGGCATGATGGATGTCACGCGCTAGGTGATGGCGTAACGGCCGTCCCGCCAAATCATCCCGAAAACTTGGATATTCTGGAATCGAGGCCGGATCAAATAGAGAGGCGAACGGCTCGGACGGGTAATAAGCCTGATGTGGACCCCAGAAACTAGCAACCAAACTCCAAGGCTTGTCGCTGGTCGTTAGCGCACGCAATTTCTCAACGGCCAAATGAGCCACAAATTGCTCCTCGTGGGCTTCCGGTGGTCCCTCTAACACACCACTCCCATTCATAAAGTGCCAAGGGGAAGGATGGTGTAGAGCCAACGTTTTCCCACTCCATTCAGGATGATTGAGATTGTGTTCCATCTTGGCCCGTGCCTCGCCAAAGCCCCGCGTTTCACAGTAGCTTTGATACGCCTCAGACATGTAAATCTTGCCATAGTCAGGCAAACTCCACCCTTCCATTCCAAAATCAACAGGGAGTTTCTCTCGACCACAGTGCCACTTCCCGACATAAGCATTCCGATAGCCAACCTCATCCAAATAGTGACTGTATAATTTTTGCCCAGCATCAAAATCTTTTTTGATGCCCGGTTCGGTATTCCAAATCAAACCGTGCCGACTCGGATAGAGACCGCTCATCATGCTCGATCGCGCAGGTGTGCAAAGCGGACAAACAGTGTACGCACGCTCAAATAAAACACCTTCATTGCAGAATTGCTCAAATCGGGGCCACACATACTCAAATTCGCCCGGTCGATTGTGTCCATAGTAGGCTTGATGGTCTGTAATGATCAGAAGAATATTTGGGTTGCTTTCCATGGCTTTCTCCTCTGTAAATAGCTTTTCAGCTAGTCAGCTTGTCAGCCCGTCAGCTAGCGAAGTTTGCAAATGCCTCCCTCTAGCTCTAGCTCTAGCTTGTTTCTATGTCACTTTGGCTTCCACCCCAATGCTCGGCACCACGTAAACGCCACAAACGAATCTGGAGCCTCCGCCCATCTTTGCCATGCGGCCTGTATCTCTTTAAACTCCTCACGGGTCACAAGCTTGTGGGCCAAAGCGTTCTCCACATACCAAGGGCTTTCACAATTTGCGGCCCGGTCGTTGCCAAAGTAGCCGATCTCTTCTTTGGAGCCGTGTGAAATGTAACGAGCGTGGGCTTCTACCTCTTCAAACCCAGCCAAATGCAACAGCTTGCGCAAATGTTTGCCCATTCTTGGGTTGGCAATGCCTTCTAACCGCCAAAGCGCTTCTCGTACTTCATAGAATTTCCTGAGTAACACCTCTTGTTCACCAGCAATGAGCAGCCCTTCATATTCAACGGCCGCTATGCCAAACAGACCCCCCGGTCTTAAAACCCGAGAGATTTTCTTAAGAGCCTCTACAGGGTCAGGCAATGTTTCAATAGACGAGTGACACAGGCAGGCTGAAAAGCTGTTGGATGGGAAAGGTAACTCTAAAATGCTGGCTCCAGCAAAGTTTAAATTGCTAATTTGCTTTTCTTTGAGATAGGTAGATACAGGCTGAAATTCTTCAATCTCTAAATCAATGCCAACGATACTGCCTGACGGTACATATTGCACCAGCCCAGCTGAAATTGCTCCTTCACCACACCCACAATCTAAAATCAGCTCAGATTCGGTTAGCTTGTCAATAAAAAAGTCTGCAAAAACGTTTGCATCCCGGCCTAGCATCATCTCTTCAAAGGACATAGCAACCTCTCTTACAAATCAAAACCCCAAGGCCCGGAAACCAAAATGACGTTGGCGTATGGCGTAAATTCACCTGTGCGAATCACTGCTTTGGATGATTGAGTCCGTTCTTTGAAGGCGAGATGGGAAATGACTTCAATGGGTGTTTCTCCGATGGCTTCTTTGATCGCATCACGAATGTGCGGACTGTAAGCCAACATCTCTTCAGTAATGATTGCTTTTTCGATATGGCATTCGCTTAGCACCGTTGTGAGGGTGTCCATAAACGTTGGAATCCCTTTGGCAAGCGCTAAATCAATCCGCCAAACGTCATCAGGAATGGGAAGTCCTGCGTCCCCAATTGTAAATTCATCTGTATGCCCTAAGTTGGCGATCAAATCTGATAGGTGTGAATTGATGACGGTTCCTTTTTTCATATCTTCCTCTTGTGCTGCTCGTAGAAGTTGGAGGCATGTAAATGGACCAGCTTCCAACTGTCGTTTCTTTTTTCAAAAATTAGCGTGCGCCGACCAAAATGGTCGGGTTCCGAAAGATGAAATGTGACTAAACCGGCTGAGCCAATTTGTTGAATCGTTAAATCTAACGGCCGTAAATTCAAATAGGGCCGCTCCTCTTGAGTTTTGGGAATTTCTTCAAACAAAGACCGAAAGGCATTTTGAATTTCTGATTTCCCATTTAGTTGATTTGGGAAAGTCGGCCACGGCATAAAAACGGTCGCTTCGTCTGCGATAAAGTCGTTAAATTGTGCCCAATCTAAATTGTCAAAAGCTGTTAAAAAAGCTGTCGTCACCTCTGATATTTCACTGTCGAACGTCTCCTTATTCATAAGCCCTCATTCAACTTTTCAAGCATCCCTTGCCAGATGGTGGACTGGTTGGGGATATCGGCGAAGAGGACTGTATCGAAGGCGAATGGATAATTTTTTAAAGTGTGCTGATGGGCCGGCAGGTTATCAGCACAGCAATCGGATACGATAGCAGACAAATACCCATGCTGGGTAGCGGAAACGGCCGTTAACAGCACACAAACCGAGCTTTCCAGTCCAGCAACCAATACAAAGCGCTTTCCATTCTCTTCAAGATATTGCTTAAGCGCAGGGTTTAAAAATCCATCGAACGTTTGCTTATAAATCACCGGTTCATTTGCTAATTCAGCCGCACAAGGCAAAATGTTTGCCCCTTCAGTTCCAGCTACACATAAAGTTGCATTTTTCAATTTATATCGTTCCATCCAATCGGATTGATCTGGCTGAAATGAGGCTCGCAAATGCACGATATCTATCTTTTCACGGCGGCACAGGGCAAGCAGACCTGCCACATTTTCTGAAAAATCAGGGAAATGCACTGCCATTTCTTCCGTCCAAAAATCATTTTGAACATCGATCAAAAGAAGAACAAAATCTTGCCAATCGGGACCATTTTTCATAAAAGTTTACTCTGGTGGACTCACAACAATTTCATTGGTTGCCATGCGTCCCACTTGTGTCACGAGAGCAGCAGCACCGCCAGCCAACGGCCGTTCACTATCCACCACATCGATTAACAGGTCACCATTGACCCAGCCTTGGATACGGTTGCCCACTACTTGAATACTGAGTTGGTGTGGCGCGCGCAGTTTCCACTTATAATCAACCTCTTGCAAAATCGTGTCTCCGTCCAATGCTTTCACAAGCCGTACCTTACCCCCCTCACAGAGCAAGAGGGCATAGTAACGCTTCATCCCCTGCACGCGAGCACCAATTCCACCGGCCTCTACCATATGAGGCGTAATTTCAGCAGTGACTCGATAATCGGTCCAATCCCGCGCCCCTTGAATGAGCAAGCCGCGTCCCACATTTTGAACCATGCGGAACGTTTCCCCGAACCCAAAATCAACGGTGTCGTCGAGCCCCATTTTCTTAGAAATCTTCCTAAACATCTTGGCAAGCTTCACCCAGCTTTCGTCATCCATACCATAGACAAACGCCCGACGCCACATATCACCCAGCCGAGATTTGCCCTGATGTCCGCGAATTTTGCCTAGTGTCACGTTGGGTGCGCCTGACCAAGTGAGATAATCAAGATAGACGGTGCCGCTCGTTATTGTGTCATTGCTGACTTCAATCCCTACCTTGGCAATGGGCGCACCTTCGGTGTCTGGAATTTGCCAGCTAAAAGTTTGGCTTTCACCAGGGCCCAGCTTGGCCGCATCACCACGAATCTGAAACAGTTCATCATCGGGGCCAAAGGCGGAGATGTAGGGGGTGACGGTGACGGGAGTGGCTTTGGCGGAGTGGGTGGAAACGGCCGTTTCCACCACTTGTCCTGAATAAAGCGTCGGGCAAGCTAAAATAGCGTACACCATATTGTCCTCAAAATATTCTGCCGCCTCTCGTGATTCAATAAACGTATCCGTCGCCACCCGCGATACCCGACCGGGGCCAATCTTGGAATATTGGATGGCAAGGCTTCGCTGACCCGTTTGGCTATGTCCTTCAACATTCTTGATTTCCGAAACCCCCTTGGCTTCAACACTGTCTTCAGACACAAACCCTTGCACAGACCCCGGGAATTCAAAATGGAACTTCGCGCCATTCTTGGGTGCCATGGGCGCTTCACCAGCCAGCTTGCGCCCCATATTGGTCAATTCAATTGAAACAGTGCCTGCATCCGTAATAGTCGAGCCGCCGTCTGCCGTTGGGCGGAATAACCGGTCGGCCACGGGGGAGCGCCAATCGGGTCCCGCATCAATGCCGGCCAGCCCATTTTTAATCCCCAGCAAACAGCCCAAGTTACCTGAATTACAGTCGGTGTCCCAACCAGAGGTGTTCACAATCATTAATGATTTTTGGAAATCATCGTCTCCGTACAGCAGGGAGTGCATGATCAAACCGTGATTGGGCACCATATGGCAATTGCCACCGTATTTGTCGTATCCATACGTGGCCGCCAAGCGTTCCCGCCCCTTGCGCCAATCTGGTTCACCAGCGTGCCACTCACGAATCTCACCAATCATCTGATAAATGATTGAATCTTTTGGAATAACCGACATCCCCACATCAATCAATTTATCAATATCTGACTCCACAAACGCCTGTGCCTCCATGGCCGCAAGCACCTGCGCGCCATAAATCGCCTCTCCATCGTGGCTCACGCTGGCTGCCCGACGCGCCAAATCAGCCGCCAGTTCGGGGTCGCCGGGAGCCACCATCGCCCAGCCGTCGATAAAAATCTGAGCCCCAATTTGCTCTGCAACAACCTTGCTATTCATAGCAATCGAACCGCTTTCAGGGGCCTGAATGCCGCTTTTAAGCCGTAAATAGGCGGTATGTTCGGTAGAATTCCCCATGCCGCCCCACCACAAAATTGTCTTTTCTTCGACCAAATAGTTGAGCCATGTTTGCCCAATTTGAGCAGGCGTCAAATCTTCCGTATTGCCATAATCATCAAGTGCTCGAATAAAGGTGAAGGTGCCGCTGATGTCATCATCCGTCACGATTAAGGGGACGTCCAGCTTATCATGCACGTAATAGTTGATCTCCCCTAATCGTGCATTGATCACCTCGTAGGGCCACCCTTCAAACGGCCGTCCCAAATAAACACCAATAATTTTTCCTAATACACCCGCATAGACACGTTCTGCATAATCTTTTGGTAATGACATGAGGTTCTCCTTTTTTAGCTGGGGGTTTTGAGCAATTCAGCATTTGAGCAATTCAGCATTTCAGCTAGTCAGATGGTCAGCTTTAAGCAGTAGGCTGTAAGCTTAAATCTTTGGCAAATGCCTCACTCTACACTCTACACTCCATCCTCTAGCTCTAGCTCTATCCTTTAACTATCCCTTCCTAAAATTGAGCGAAATGTTTCGCGTGATTTCGTTTGTGTATCAAATTTTTTCTTAGCGGCTACTATGAGTTTTTCAGCAAGTTCGGCTTGGTTGACTTGGGTGAGGTCGTTTGCTTTGGTGACCCAATCTGACCGAATGCCGTTGATGCCCTGATAGGCTCCGGCAATGGCACCCCCCATGGTGGCGATGGTGTCTGCATCTCGGCCAAAGTTGGCCCCGTAGGTGACTGTCTTTTCAAAATCGCCATCCGCTAATTTAAAGATGGCAAGGGTGATGGGGATGGTTTCGCGCGAATCACAAATCAACGGCCGAAAAAACCGATCCCGCTGAGCATAGATGTCCGCTCTGAACTGTGCATATTCGCCTGCTTGCTCGGCAATATTCAATACCTCATCAATTAGACCTAACATTTCTTGGCCACTGATGGGGGTGATGGCTTGAACGGCCGTTTCCAAAATCGACCCCACAGTCGCTGAAGGATCAAAGGCGTGGGAAACGGCCGTTGCCATCGCCGCCGCCCCATCCTGACAAAAAGAGACATCATGCGTATGAATCAAAGAAGCCACACTGTACGCTTGGTTAGCCGCTGCCTGGGGGTTGCACGCATTCACAATCCCAATAGGTGAAATACACATTGCTGAACTGGAACTGGGCATATTTCCCAATGCCGCCATGCGTGGGGTGCCGTGATGCTTCAGCTTGGCCGCTGTGTGGAGTACCGATTGGAAAAATTTACCGACTTTGTCTCCAAAAATGTCATGCCACTGATCGAGCCACACCTGTGCCCAATCGTCATAGTTGGCCTCTCCATCCGTTCGAATCAGAGCCTCGGCTAACAGTACCTTCATGACCGTGTCATCCGTCCCGTCACAGTCAAAATCATCCACCCAGCCAAACCGAGCTTCGATCTGCTCGTAATCCATCCCCTCCGTTGGCGTTCCAATTGCATCCCCAATTAGCCCGCCAACAAGGCATCCGACTGTTTTTTGGTAAAAAGTTGAGTTTGTATTCATAAGGTTTTTAGCAGTTCAGCTTTTAGCTATAAGCTGTAGGCTGTAAGCTTGAAGCCCTTGCAAATGCCTCCCTCTACACTCTATACTCAATCCTCTAGCTCTAGCTCAATCCTCTAGCTTCCAATATTCCGAAGCGCCTCAATCAACCCCTCAGCCGGTGCATCATCTAGGCTTAACGGCCGTTTTTCAAGCGCACTCGTATAGATGTTGAGCACCGTTTTGAAGTCGCGCAAGGCGTTGTCGAGGTTGAGCGGGTGGACTTTGCCGTCGTCTTCGAGCCAGTCGAACATGGCTTCCGTCATGGCGGCTTGGCCGAGTATGTCTTCGTCGCCGTAGCTGTGGGTGCCAGATTGGATACGGCCGTTCACCCCCACCTCCCAAGACCACATCGTCCAATGCACAAACCCCTTCGTGCCATATACCGCAATTCGCTTGTGAACATTCGTCCGTTCGTCATCTGGTAACACACGTGGGGCATTTGGCCCACAGCGCAACAGCCCCGACACGCCATTGTCATACACAATCGACGCCATCGTTTGATCCGGGGCAAAATGCTTTTTTACTGTTTCCTTCAGCCCTTCCGTGCCAGAAATTTGACCAAAAATATGTAGCGGTTTCCTGTTTGGATTAAACGCGCTCATCGCCTCAAGAGTATGCGTGCCCTGATACGCCATATTCATACCCGCACTGGCATCCATCATTCGAACCTCGCCAATTTCACCACTTTTCACCATCTGCTGAAGCTGTTGGCGGCGCGGATGAAAGTGAAGCTGATGATTGATAGCGATTTTGACTAACGCTGTTTTAGCAAAGGCCTCAATCGCCTCATAATCCTCCCGCTCAATCGCCAGCGGCTTCTCCACAATGAGGGCCGGAATTTTAGCCGCTTCCGCCGCCGCCATCACTTCCAAACGTACATCTGGCGGCGTATTCACATGCACCAAATCCGGCTTGGCTTTCTCAAACATCTCGCAGTAATCGGTGAAGCGTTGTTCCACCCCATGTTTATCCGCAAAGGCGTGAAGATTGGCGTCATTTCGTGTTGAAACGGCAACTA
>JBCCFD010000147.1:0-15620 GCA_039029915.1 Chloroflexota bacterium | reverse complement strand
CGCACATTGCCTCACCAGATGTGCTTGTTGATGAAGCAACCCAAACGATTCGGCTGTATTATCACGGCCGTTTACCCAATGGCCTGCAAGTCACGCGGGTGGCGTTGTCAAAAAATGGGCTTAATTTTGAGGCACGGGAGGAGGTTCTGGGACGGCCGTATATGCGCATTTTTCAGCATAATGACGTCTGGTACGGCATCGCCATGCCCGGCATCCTCTACCGCTCAGCAGATGGCCTGACGGCCTTTGAAGAAAGTCACAACCTGTTTGCTCAGCTCACTCCGCGCCACCACGCCCTGCTTAAACGGGACAACCAGCTCACCATCTTCTACACTGAGGTCGGCAACACACCTGAACATCTCAAGCATTGCACCCTCGACCTCACCACTGACTGGCGACAGTGGTGCATTGCCAATGAAACGTCACTCTATAAACCAACCCAAGGATGGGAAGGCGGCAATCTCCCGATTGAACCGTCAAAATACGGCGGCATCTTTGAGCCAGTACATCAGCTGCGTGACCCGGCAGTGTTCACTGAGGCAGATCAAACCTATCTGCTCTATTCGATTGCTGGTGAACAGGGAATCGCCATTGGCGTTATAGAGGGTAATTAAAGAAGAGAAGGAATGGCAATCTTGAATGGTTGGCTAAATAAGGGTGTTCGTTGCGGCAGAAACGGCCGTTTCCAACCTACTCAAATTCTCAACCACCGACTCCCCCTTTTTAAAGACACCGCTGCCCGACACCAGCACCGTTGCGCCGGCTTTAGCTACTTCCGCTGCATTGTGCGCCTTTATACCACCATCCACCTGCAGCCAAGCCTTTGGATTGACCTCATTCAACATCTGGCGCAGGCGCTGAATTTTGCGGGTGCTGTTGGGAATATATGACTGCCCCCCAAACCCCGGATTGACTGACATAATCAGAGCTAAGTCAACCTCAGGCAGCACCTGTTCCAACGCCACCAAAGGCGTGCCGGGGTTAAGCACGACGCCCGCCTGCACACCCAGCCCTTTAATCGCCTGAATCGAACGATGAATATGAGGCGTAGCCTCCACATGCACCGTCAAAATATCTGCGCCAGCCTTGGCAAACGCCTCCAAATATTGATCCGGATTGTTAATCATTAAATGCACATCCAGCGTACAGCCCGTCTCTTCTTTCAGCGGTTTCAGGGCGTCAACAATCAAGGGGCCAAATGAAATATTAGGCACAAAGTGACCGTCCATAATGTCAATATGAAGCCAGTCAATACCGGCATCTAAAGCTTCACGGATATTATTTTCAAGCCGAGCGAAGTCAGCAGCAAGGATGGAGGGGGCGAGTTTGATGGGGCGGTTCATAGTTGTTCTGAGTGTTAATTTAGGATTGGTGAATTGGGAGAGTGGGAGATTTACAACAGAGTAACAATCTCCCGCTCTCTCAATCTCTATTTATTTCAATAAAGACTCAGCTGCCTCAACCACCGCATCGGAGGTGATGCCAAGCTTTTCATAGACGGTAGCAAAAGGTGCAGAGGCGCCGTACCTGTCTAGACCAACGGACTTGCCGTGGAGGCCAATGTATTGCCCCCAGCCAAGCGTCACGCCAGCTTCGATGGAAACGCGGGCCGTAATTGAAGCGGGAAAGACGCTTTCCTTGTACTCTGCCGACTGCTTTTCAAACAGTTCCCAAGATGGCATAGAAACAACGCGGGTGCTGATGCCCTTGGCCGCTAGCTTTTCTTGGGCTTCGAGGCAGAATTGCACTTCCGAACCGGTTCCCATCAAGATTGCCTGTGGGTTGTCGCTATCGCTGAGCACATACGCCCCGTGATCACAGTTGGCGGCGGAAGCCAGCTTGTCGCGGTCAAAGGTAGGTAAATTTTGGCGCGTCAGCACCAACGCCGTGGGACCGCTTTTGTTCTCTAGAGCGTTTTTCCAAGCTACGGCCGTTTCGTTGGCATCCGCTGGTCGAATCACGGTCAGGTTGGGAATCGCGCGAAGCGACATGACGTGTTCAATGGGCTGATGGGTTGGTCCATCTTCACCTACACCAATGCTGTCATGTGTGAAGACATAGATGGTGGGAATCCCCATCAGTGCCGCTAAGCGAATGGAGGGACGCATATAGTCAGAGAAAACGAGGAAGGTGCCACCATACGGCCGTAAACCACCGTGCAGCGCCATCCCGTTCATGATGCCGCCCATCCCGTGCTCACGAACTCCAAAGCGAATGTAGCGACCAGAAAAATCATCGCGCGTGACGTCAGCTTCTCCGTTTAAGTTCGTCTTATTAGACCCGGTTAAGTCCGCTGAACCGCCTACAAGGTACGGGACGTGAAGGGCTACTGCATTGAGAGCGGCACCGGACGAGTTACGAGAAGCTGGGCCTTTGCCTGCCTCAAAGGTTGGTAAAATGTCGTCCCAGTTGGTGGGTAACTCTCCATTAAGCGCGGCTTGTAAAGCGGCCGTTTCTTTAGGACATTCAACTTGGTAAGTGGCCCACATCTTTTGCCAGCCGTTGTAAACGTCATCGCTAGGTGCCATAAACTCAGGCACACTGTCAGGGATATAAAATTTCGGCTCTTGGGGCCAGCCTAGATACTCTTTGGTCAACGCAATCTCATCATCCCCCAGCGGAGACCCATGCACACCAGAGGTGCCTTGCTTATTGGGGCTACCGTATCCGATAATAGTGCGGCATGCAATCAAGGAGGGTTTGTCTGATTCTGCTTTTGCTTCGTTGATGGCGTGAATCACAGCCACAGGATCATGCCCGTAAACATCTGACACGTGCCAGCCATATGCTTCATATCTTGCTTTGACATCTTCAGTAAAAGAAATGTCCGTGGTGCCGTCAATGGTGATCTGATTATCGTCCCACAGCACAACAAGCTTGCCCAAGCCTAAATGACCCGCCAAAGAGGAGGCTTCGTGAGAAATGCCCTCCATCAGGTCGCCGTCGCTAGCAATGACGTAGGTGTAATGGTCGATGAGGTTAAAGCGGGGCTTGTTATATCGCGCCGCTAGCATCCGCTCAGCTAACGCCATACCGATGCCGTTGGTGATTCCTTGTCCTAATGGCCCAGTGGTGGTTTCAACACCGACGGTGTGAAAATTTTCGGGGTGTCCGGGTGTTTTACTATCCCACTGTCGAAACTCTTTTAAATCATCAAGAGATAAATCGTAGCCGGAGAGATGAAGCAGGGCATAAATCAGCATTGAGCCGTGTCCAGCCGAAAGGACAAAACGGTCTCGGTCAAGCCAATTGGGGTCTTTTGGATTATGTTTTAAAAATTGAGTCCAAAGCGCAACGGCCGTATCCGCCATGCCCATTGGCATACCGGGGTGGCCAATATTCGCTTTTTGGACAGCATCCATTGTCAAGCCACGAATGGTGTTGGCCGCCAATTGATACATATCAGTTGGATAAGCAGTCATACAAACGTTCTCCTATTATTGTCAAAGTCAAGCAGGTGGAAAATAATGTTGGGATCTTGTTGAATATTACTTAGACAACACGTCCCAGTCATTTTCCACTTAATCATGCAACTTGTCCACAATTTTGAGGAGTTTGGTCAATTGTGCGAATTTTTGGAGCGTAATACTAGTATTGCGAATAAGTAAACCTTAGGCGAACTTATGGAGAGCAATACTAGGTAACGGCCGTTTCAAATGCCCCAACCACCTGCTCAATCCCTGGCGTCGAATCGACCAGTTGCTTCACCAGCTTCTTTTGGCCCAACAGCAACAGCTTTAAATGGATCGGATCAGGGGGGCTTTCCTGCGCCACTAATAGGATAATGCGGATGGATTCTGAGAGTTCACCGGCGATTTGCGGATTTTTTGTTTTGGCGATGTTGGCGTACAGCTCAACTTGCTCAACAGCCTGCTGAACGGCCGTTCCCATTTTGGCGGCCAAGGCTGCATTATCATTGGATGTTGCCCTGTCTGACTGGTGCACTTGAGCGGAGGCGTCCCGACCAAGGGCTAGCCCTTGGCTATCGGAAATATCACCTGTGGTGATTTGATCCCCTTGAACGTTATCTCCCTCGATCTTAGTGCCCTTGATATCATCACCGTGTACCGTTTTGTTCCCAGCAACATATTCTCCCCCGCCGGTATTGATCGTATTACCGATCTGACCAACTTGGGCATTATCGCTAACGTTATATTGGTTGCCATAAATAGTGTAGTTAACAACCTGGCGAATATCTTCTTTGGCGACCGATTCAGGCAGCTCAAAATCAGCAGGCACATCGGGCCACGGCATAAACGGCCGCTCGCTTCTAACAAGAGCAACTAAATCTTGAAGTCGGTTCTGTTTAGCCAGCTGGACAATAAGATTGCGAATAAAAACTGATCTGGCCTCACCCTCAATATTTTCGGAATCACCACCTATACGAAAGTAAAGCGTTTTCACCTCTTCAAGATTGAAATAACGGTCTATATTTTTGTGGAGTGTGGCTAAATATTCAGCGCTGCTCATCCTTTGACTCCCTTAAGTCTTTATGCGACCCAAAACAAACTTTGTGGCAGACCCAGCCGCTTTTGCAACGATTGAATTGGCAAACAGGTTGACGACCCCCTCGACCACTGTCGGCGCAGCTTCCACGATATCTGAAATGAGGTTGGCTACTTTATTGTCGTCTGCCTCTTCACCCTTGGCAACTTCCCCTTTGAGGGCTTCGACTTTGGCAACGGCCGTATCATTCCCACCGACAGCCTGCACCAGCGGAGCAAACAGCCCGTTTAACGCATCACCCGTAAGCCCCTCATTGATTGAAACAGAGGCAGACGAGTTCCGGCCGATGGCAATGCCTTGCCCGCCGCTAATGTCGCCAACGGAAATTTGATCACCCCCGACCTTACTACCGGCCACTTTTTCACCATTTACAACATCACCATGAACAACATTGTCACCCCCAACGTAATCACCCCCGCCGGTGTTGATCGTATCTCCGATTTGGCCAACTTGGGCGCTGCCACCAATGTTGAACTGGTTACCATGAACGGTTGTTTGGCTGGCTGCTGGCAGGGGCGCGATTGGATCAGGGGCAGTCATCCCTTTAGCTAACCCTTGCCCGCCTAGCAGTTGAGCAATCGGGAAAACACCTGTGGTTCGCATCACGGGCGTTTGATCGCGGTGCTGCTGTTGCGCAGATTGCTTAACTTTGTGAGTCACCCAGCTCATGACGTCGGTCACATAAACAACGGTGGCGTCGTCAGCATGGGGCGCGTGTCCAGTTAAGGCTTCAATGAAATGGTAGGTAAACAGGCTCATTTTGCCATCGTTACGGACGTAAGATTGCTGGATGCCGGTTGAGGAGTTTAAAACGGCTCGACCTTCTCCATCCGCGAGGTCACTGACGTTTTTAGCACCGTCTTCGAAATCTGGGATCTCTTTAATGCCTGATATTTCTAGCGGAAAAGCGGCTGGCTCAACGGCCGTTACGTCCAAGCTTTTGACGCCCATCCCCCCAGCGTGACAGCAGTCTAAAACAACCAAAAGTCGCTTGGCGCGAATAGCGCTGATCTCTCTGGAGAAATCTTCAGCCGAGATAACATAGCGATGCAGCCGATTAATCGTCATATCCTTGATGTCATAAGGGATAAGGTAATATTGGTCAGTCTCTTTATTGCGCCAGCCGTGACCGGAATAGTAGATAACGGCCGTTGCGTTATCATCGCCGTTTACCTGATCTTGCAATGTTGTCAGGGCATCAAAAATGCCGTCGCGCGTGGACTCTGCCCCTTTCAGAAATTGAACATGGTCAGCCTCATAAGCGCATCGCTCAGGGTGAAGCAATACATCATGTACCGCTTGGACATCCTTTAAAACGGCTGGCAGTGCCAAATGGGCTTGAATATTCTCATCAACGCCAACCACCAAAGCGTACCCATGCTTAAACGTCTCACTCATGCTCAATTCTCCTATTCAAAATATTCAAAACCTCTAAGGTTTGATTAAAAGATATCTGAAAATAAGACATCCTAAACCTCAGAGGCTAAGTGTTCCGAAGTTTCTAAGTTGAAAACCTAGACCTGTGTCACCGTAATACCAGCGGGCACATTGATCTCCACTTGGCTACCTTGACCGCCTTGGTTAATTTTTAGCTCAACGCCTGCTGGCACCTGAACGTAGATAGTGCCTTGAACGCCGTCTGTAGCGTCGCTTTCGCCGCCTGATTCACCACCCGTTTCTTCACCACCGGTCGAGCCATCGTCAATTTCAGCATCAAGCTCAATGCCATCAAAGAAAAAGTCTTTCCCTCTAGCCCATTTGCTTTTCACACGAATCACAATTTCGGCCTCACCCGAATCCGGTACGGTGAAGGTCACAATATGACGATACCACTGGCGATCGCCCATGTCAAAACCATTAACCCAGCTTCCTTCATCATTGACCCACACGCCTGATTCAGCGCCGTAGGCATCCGTTTCATTGCGCATGTGCACTTGAATTGGCACGGTCAGGGTGGCCTGGGTGCCTGGCTTCAGCCCGGTTACTGTTTGGGATAAGGTGGCCCCAAACGGTGCGCCAAAGCTGAAGATTTTGTAGGTAGCATCCCCATCTAAAATGAGGGCGTCTCGGGCGCCAAGCTGTTCATTGCTCGGCAGTTGGGTGCTCAATTTATGCACGCATTCAGGCACGCCTTGAGATTGTGTCCCTGAATCATCGTAAAGCGGCTGCCCAGGTTCTATCCATTCTAGTTGCCATTGATACGGCCGTTGATTGCGTAAAAAACCAACCGTGGCTGGTAATGTTTCCCATCCGGCTGAAAAATTTCCATTTTGTAACATGTGTTGCTCCTTTTTAGGTGTCAAGTGTTAGGTGTCTTTGATTGCGAGGAGCGACGTGGCGAGGCGCTTTTCGCCCTCTCGCTCTTCGCTCCTCGCCTATCCTCATCAACTGCCCGAGCCACCTTTCGAGAAGACCATTGCTGAAATGATGGCGTTGCGCAGATTATCTTCAATCGAAATTGAAGGAATATGGTTCATATATTTAGCTTTGAGCGACGTCACTCGATTATTGGCCGATGGCAAGGTCAACGGATCAAGCATCAGATAATCGTCTTCTACCCGCTTCACAATGACCACCCAATGCTGGTCGATAACGGCCGTATTGAGCCAAGAATCTACCTGCGCCACCACAATATGCCCCCGCGCCAGCGCATTATCAATGCGTGTAATCGGATTTTCACCTGTCCACACCGCCCAATCGACATGCTTATTGGGCCATGACTTCACATTCTTACCGTTATAGAGTCGTCCAATGTACCAAGGCACCGCAAACTGCGTTACTGAGCTATTCGGCTTGAATCCACCGCTGGCAGGCGGCGTGTTTTTGAGGCGTTGATTAAGCTCTTGCGGATTTAACCGAATCCCATTGGCGGTGAGGGCCATAGCCATACAGGTCATTAAACAGCCCCAAGTCTCAATCGTGGAAGACCCAAACCCAAGCTGATCCTTGAGCCAGCGGGGGTCACGCTGTGAGTACCACATAGAGGTATCCGCCATTAAGCGAGCCAGCGGAGTATTGGCAACAGGGCTATCGGTCCCAGAGCTGCCAACATTGATAACGGCCTGTAGCGGCGTGCCAAAGAAGTTACCGCGATCGTCCTGCATGCGCCACGCTGAGCGCAGTTCACCATTTTTGCCCTGTGGTGCCGTCATGGGCACGCTGAGGGTGACAACATCATTCGGTTTCGCATCTGGCACGATGTGCGAAGATTTACCTCGCCCCATTTCCAAATCGCCATCAACGTAAACCAAGCGGAAGCCATCGCTCCAGTGACGAGACCCCGTATTTTTAACACGCCACTGCTTGTCAAAGTTTGTACCGGCCACAACTTGCTCGCCGTGCATCACGGTCACGTCTTGAATAAACTGCATATCGGGACGACGGGCAGATGTCCCAACTGGGGAGGCTGGTATCACGACCACTTCAACGTAAAAGTGGGCAAATGAACTGCCTGCATGATCGACTATATCCCACGTGCTGCGATAGGTTCGCCCTGACTGTTTGGGAGCGGTGAAGTTGAGCGTGAAGACGGCCGTTTCGCCCGGTTTGACCTCATTAAAGCCACCCACCTCTGTCAATTTAAACGACTTTTGCGTCATCATCGCATCTGGGTTATCACCTGCTTTAACGTACTTGAGCTTAAACTGGTCATTCCAAACGGTGGTACCGCTATTTTTAAACGTCCAACGACAGGTTAATTCCGTACCCGCTTCGACCGCATTCAGCTTATTGTGAGTTGAGCTAAAAGAAACATATTGGGCGTTTGAAACATGGGCAAACGGGTCAAGAGACTTGGCCCCGCCTTTGCCTAAGTTTCGCATCGCTTCAAACGCATCGAACACGTGCGGTTTCGGCTTGTTATCGCGGGTGTTTACACCAGCATTTCGCATGATGTCGGTCCAGCCAAACCAAATGAGGGCCTGCACGTAATCAGAGTAGCCCACGGATATCTCATCAACCACTTCTCGGATATACGTGGCAATATTAGCGTAATGCTCGGAACCGATGTGGACGTCTGCCGCCACGCCCACTTCAGAAATCCAAAGCGGGAATTTGGGGAAGGCCTTTTTGAACATATCAAGGGCGTCACCTAGCGTGCCGATGGAGCCAAAGTTAAATAGTTTGAAATTAACGTAACGGCCGTATGGATGATACGCCAGTGCATCAACAGGCAGCTTGCCGTTTAAGGCTTGCCGCACTTCTTTGGTGTAGTTAATCGCATTGCCAGGTCCCGTTTTTAAACCCCCAAAAATAATCGGGATATTGGGGGTGGCTTGGCGAATGGCGGCTGAGGCGTGGCGTAAAATTTTGGCGTAGTTGGCGGGTGTGATGCCAATAGCGGAATGGTTGGGGTTCCCCGCATCATTGCCATACCCGCTGTCCGTTTCGTTGTAAATTTGAAAGGCCACCATATCCCCAAATTCAGAGCAAGCCCGCGCCACGCGTGCGCACGCCTCCCCAAAGTGTCGGGCGTAGGTGTCCCAATCTCCATTGTCCCACGGAGCGTTCCCCCAATAGGTGTCCTGATGCAAAATAATGAGCGATTTAATGCCTTGATCCGCATAGGTTTGAATCACTTTGCGGTACCGCTTTTGATACGCTTGCTCAGGCGTGTTGCGTTCACGCGATGCCCAATACACAAAGCGCACCCAGCCTAAACCGTTCATTCGCTCAGCGTCCATTGGATGCCCATCGTTGATATTGACGTTCATCCCAAACTCAACTTCATCCGTTGACGGCGGCTTGATAGGATCAATCACCTGCTCCTGACTGCCAATGCCTAAAATCAGCCAGCGCACGCCACCAACCGCTGCCCCTTGATTGGTACGCAGCTGCCAATGGAACGCATAGGCACCCGGTGTGGTGGGCGCGTTTAGCCGCATGGTGATGTTAACCGTTTCACCAGGTCGCACTGATTCTCGACCAGATAGCGCGCGCAGGCTGTTAACGGCCGTTGCGCCCATCATCGTTCGGGTGCGCGTTTGGGTATCTGGCACCGATTTGTCAAGGTAGGCAATTTGATAATCACCGTTCCACGTAGCCGTACCCGTATTTTTGATTGACCAAACGGCCGTAAATTGATGGCCGGGCATCATGTTGTTGAAGTTTTGAACGCTGTTGGTAAACGATAACACCTGATAATCTAGTGTCGCCCCAGTTCCCTTCGGGATTACCAGTCGCATCCAGCGCACCGGGCCAAAACGCTGCCCGTTTGGTGTCTGCAGCTGCCAATTGGTGGCATAAGTGCCAGCTTTATTGGGCGCTACAAAGCGCATTTTAAGCGTTACCAATTCGCCCGGTTTGACGGATTTATCGTTTGCAATTTGGTTAAAAGAAAGAGAGGTAGGACTGCCTAACGGGGATCGCTGATTATTGGCTGTTTCGGCATGCGGGGCGATGGTATAGGCAAACTTATATTGCCCATTCCACGTCGTGCGCCCGCTATTGCGAAACTTCCAAGTAACCTGCACCGTCTGTCCTGGGGTCACGTGATCCAGATCAACACGAAGCGCTTCAAAACCAGCCGCTTCTGCTTGGTCAACGGAGACTCGGGTACTCATGTTTCACTCCTTCGGTAACAATGTGGTGTAATTCGGGTCATTATCCCACCAAGGAGGTGGTAAAAAGTTGCATCCAATTCAATCCTTGATGAGTCTATTTAAAATTGAATTACAGATTTATGAATTTTAATTTTTTGCGTTGTTTTATAAGTTTGCACCATCAACCTCAGCGGAATTGGGTGGGTTTTTATAAAACATGGAACAATAGGCACAATATATGCCATGATGTGTATCAACAATAATGGACTACCGTTACTTAAACGTGACTATCAGACTAAATCTACCGTTCTTATGTGTTCCGAAGTCTTTGAATTGAAAACCTTGTTGAATAAAAGCTTTGGAACATCGGGGAAACGAAGTTTGCAGCCTTCGTACTATTCTAAGCAGGAACTCCGTTTCACTTAAGCCCATTCGCCAATACGCTAACTTAAATGCGAATGGGTAATAAACGGAAAGTTCGTTTCACCTAACGCATTCGCACTGGAGATTGTCATTAAAACGAAGGCGAAGTCGTGTCATTCGCAAGGTGCCTACAATGTATAAAATTTTTAACTGGCATCAAATAGGATAATCGGAGAAAAGGAAATTTTCAAAAATATGAACGCAGATTTCGCAAACATCAAGCTAATTTGCGAAATCTGCGTTTGATTGAATTAGCGGGGCGCTAGTCGAATCGCACCGTCTAGACGAATAACCTCACCATTGAGCATTTCGTTCTCAATAATGTGTTGAACCATGAAGGCATATTCGTCCGGTCGGCCTAAGCGTGACGGGAATGGGGTTTGCTGTCCCAAAGATTCACGGACGTTTTCCGGCATACCCGCCAGCATAGCGGTATCAAAAATACCGGGGGCGACAGTCATAATGCGAATACCTCGACTGGACAGGTCGCGGGCGATGGGTAAGGTCATGCCCACAATGCCCCCTTTAGACGCGGAGTAAGCGGCTTGCCCGATTTGACCATCGTAAGCCGCGACGGATGCGGTACTAATCACCACACCCCGCTCACCAACGTCGGAAGGCTCGTTATTTGACATGGCGTCAGCGGCTAATCGCAACACGTTGAATGAGCCAATTAGGTTGATGTTGATCACTTTGGCGAATGACTCTAAGCGGTGCACACCTTTGCGCCCTAAAATGCGTTCACCAATGGCGATACCAGCACAGTTGATGGCACCTTGAATTGAGCCAAATTTTGAAACGGCCGTATCAATCGCCGCCTGTACCTCTTCGGCTGAGGTCACATCCGTTTTTTGGAAGATGACATTATCACCCAAGCCATCTGCTTTGCCGTTTCCGGCCTCTTCATTAACATCTAAGATAACAATGTTGGCTCCTTTGCTGGCCAAAAGATCAACGGTGCCGCCCCCTAATCCCGAGCTTCCACCCGTGACGATAAATGTACTACCTGATATGTTCATGTTTTCTCCTGTGTGAATTCGCTATAAGCTGTAGACCGTGAGAAGCCGTAAGCTTTTGTGGTTTTAGATTCCAAGTTCGGTTTTATTTTAGAGTGATATTGGTAATATTGGTAATATTGGGATGATGTGAGTCAATCTGGTGATATTTGTGATATCGTTAGAAATGGTGATATTGGAGTGTGAGTGATACTGGGAAGATTAATTAATACACCAGTCTACCAGTACACCAATAAACTAAGTTCCAAAAGGAGTCCCTATGTGTGGTCGATTTGCTTTAATCGCTCCTACTGAGCAACTGGCAGAGACATTTCAGGTTAATCAAGCAACGCTGGCAGGCATGCCGCCCTCAGTGCCCCGATATAACATTGCGCCAACTCAGCCAGTAACGGCCGTTCGTCTCAATCAAACCGGAGCACGGGAGCTAACCTTCTTTCACTGGGGATTAATTCCCTCATGGTCGAAAGATATGAAATTTGGGTCTAGACTAATCAATGCTCGCTCAGAAACGGTGGCTGAAAAACCTTCCTTTCGCACCGCTTTTAAGCGGCGGCGCTGCATCATACCGGCCGACGGCTTTTTTGAATGGCAAAAAAAAGACGATGGCAAACAACCAATGTACATTCATGCAGCAGATAAAGCCCCCCTCGCCTTTGCCGGACTGTGGGAATTTTGGACAAGCCCAGACGGTGACGCGATTCAGTCCTGCACGATTCTAACCACAGAACCGAACGAAATGATGGCCCAAATCCATAACCGCATGCCGGTTATTTTGGAACCTGAAGATTTTCAAGCTTGGCTCGACCCAGGCCCTGATCCCACCGATGCGTTCCATCTCTTCCGTTCTTATCCAGCTCATAAGATGGCCGCTTATCCAGTCAGCACTGTTGTCAATAATCCGCGCAATGATCATCCAGCTTGCATTGACCGATTGCAGTAAACAAGGACTGTTGATTTTTAATTATTGACCTCAAAGTTCACAAATGTCTATGAAGAACCTAGACGCCACAATTTCTTTATTTTTTCTTTAGTGTCTTTGTGTTAATTCTGTTTTTAAAAAGCAAAACTAACAAGCAACCAATTTGTCACGAATCTAAAATGAAACGCTATAATTGAACGCATGACGTATCCAGCTCTTTTTTTAGATCGAGATGGGGTCATTATGGAAAACCAAGCGAACTATGTTCGGTCTTGGCAAGACGTTGAGTTTTTTCCTGAGGCCCTGCAAGCTTTGGCTCATTATCGAGCAATCCCTTACAAGATTTTTATCATCACCAATCAATCGGCTGTTGGACGAGGTATCATGAGTTTAGAAACGGCCGTTTCTCTCAACAACCAAATCATCGAAGTGGTGCGGGAAAATAACGGCCGTATTGACGATGCGTATCTGTGCCCTGATCCACCCGGTATCAATTCACCGTGTCGGAAACCTGCCCCTGGTATGCTGTTGCAAGCGGCAGACGAGCATGATATCGACCTCAGCCAATCGATCATGATTGGTGATGCCTTAACGGATGTACAAGCAGGCCAAGCGGCAGGGGTAAAAACGACCGTTCTTCTGCTCACAGGACGCGGAAAAGCCCAATACGCTCTACCTAAACGGAAAGACCTTCCCCCTTTCAAAGTCTTCCACGATTTAAAAACCGCCTTAAACACGCTCTTCAGCTCACAAAAATAAGGAACGCTTCTTTGGACTCATTATCAGACCATTTAAAAGTTAAAACATTACAAAATCATTCCATGGAGGTTCGCGAAATTCGGCGCAATGCCCGAAATTGGCGGCTTATGGACTGTACAGTTGATACACTTGAAAAGATGCGCCACGCTGTCATTGAAGAAATTGAAAAAGTGGAAGGTAAGCTCAAGCTTGAAAACAGTCAGTTTATTGACTTTATCGACAGTGCCCGACCCATTGAAGCTGAAGAAACGCGAGAAAATATAGAAACACTAACCAACAGTTGGCAAGAGTTTAACAAACATCTCGGGGATATTGATAATGCGATTTTGGAACGTCAGCTTCAATTACGATTGATCAAGCTGTTCAGGGGACGGAAAGGGTATATTGCCTTTGAGGTCATTGTCACGATTGCCATTATTGCCGTCATTGGATTAGTCATTTTTGAATTGAGTTCTAATCTCACTGAGCCATTAGCAACACAGATTTTGCTGGTAGAAACGGGGATCAGCATCTTTTTGCTATGCGAATTTTTTCTACGCTTAAGCCTATCTTCGGATCGGGGCTGGTATTTTAGACGGTATTGGGTTGATTTTGTGGCATCGCTCCCGATTTCCATACTCCATTTTGGGCGCGTGTTCCAGTTTGCTCGCTTCTTGCGCCTTTTGCGCCTCCTGCGTATCGGCAGCACGATTCGCACCGTTTCCCACGTATTCCGTGGACTCGACAAAATTATAAAAACGTTTCAGCTTAATTTATTGAAGCGCTCACTTTTTATTGCCATATTGCTGCTGCTATTTGGAGCGTTCTCAATCAGCGCCATTGAGGTCCCGTTTAATAATGATTTATCCGAATGGCGCGAAAGCTTTTGGTGGAGTTTTACGACAGTCGTAACGGGTGGCTTTGCCGATTTGTACAATCCTGAAACGGCTATGGGGCGGCTAATCACGGTGGGATTAGTGCTGGTTGGCTTTGTGGTCACTAGCGTTTTTACAGCATCACTGACTTCTGTTTTAATGGAAGATGATTCTAGCCGAATCGAAAGGAATCAAAAGTCAATTGAAGGTGAGATGGAGGCGATTCAGCAAAAGCTTGACCTCTTATCTGGGCAAACCAATCAAGGGCTCATTGCGCTTGAGGTTGTGGCTCAACAACTTTCTAATCAGTCGGATAAAACGGCGCTGGCCAAGATACTTGTGGAAGCCCTCCTGCAGCATTTCGAGATTATTCACGCTTCGGTCCATTTGTGGAATGACGACACGGCCGTTTTAGAAACCACCTTTCAACAGGGGGACGGCCGTATTGTTTATGACCAAACAATGCCCCTCGACAACAGTGTGCTCGGCCAAACAATGGCTGCGCTTGTCGATCTTGAAAACCCAGCCTCGTTAGATATCGAACCGATTACTGAATCGCTCTACGATTTGGCTTTATTGCGCATGATTTGCCCAATGGTGGCTCATAACCAAGTCGTTGGCGCTGTGCAGGTTATCTTGCCAGAAGAACACGGCCGTTACTACCTCTACAACCGCGCCCCACAAACGCTGGCGCATCATTCAGCGCTGGCTTTTAAGCTTTTAGCGTAGCGTCTTGAATAATGACGTAATGAAGTGTGGCAGTGTGGGAGTGAAAGGGTGAAAATTGATTGACTAATTAACTGACTAACTGACTAACTATCAACAAAGGAGTTAAAATGACCTTCCCAATTCAAGCCACAAACGCATTTTATTACTATGCAGACTTAGAACGAGCCTGGCAGTTTTATACAAATATTCTGGGGTTAGAAACGGCCGCAGATTATGGCTTTGCTAAGATATTGAAGCTAGCCCAAGCTTCTTATTTAACGTTGGTAGATGCTGAAAAGGGGATGCACTCGGTAGATGAACCCAAAACAACGACGATTGCTTTTGTAACGGATCAGGTCGCTGATTGGTACACTTATTTACAAGAGGCTGGTGTCGTTATTGAACGGCCGTTTACCATCAAGGAAGGTAGCGGGCACGATGGTTTTGTGGCGCTCGATCCTGAGGGATATTTCTTAGAGTTTGAGGTCTTTAATCCGCACGCAGAAAATGAAATTCTCTTACCAGCCCTGTCCAGTGTGCCGCATATTTTCTCCGCCTCAGGAAAAAGACCGGCTCATCTCGGCGTGCAGGCAACCGTGCAGTGGCTTTATTATGACGATATCCCAGCCGTGCAGGCGTTTTATGAAGCGCTATTTGGCGTCACAATGATTGCCGATCAGGGCTGGGCCAAAATTTATCGCTTTTCTGAATCAGGGTTAATTGGACTTGTCGACGGCCGTAGAGGACTTCATAAAGTCACTGAGCAAAAATGCGTCACCGTTTCCTTTTTCACCAATGATGTGGAAAGCTGGTTTAATAAAGCCAAAGGGATACCAAATATTCGGATGCGTTCAGAGGAAGTAGAGGAAGAATACGGCCGTGTTCGCCTCTTTGT
>JBCCFD010000146.1:0-15750 GCA_039029915.1 Chloroflexota bacterium | reverse complement strand
GACTAAATGAACCGAAGTTCCCGCCTAGAATAAAACGACGGCTAAAAAGTTCGTTACATTAAGAATGGGTAGATGATGAAAAGAAACTCCTTTTTTCAATTTTGTTTAATGATTGCTTTGCTGCTGGTAACGGCCGTTACCGTGCAGGCCCAAGACAGCGTCACCGACGACGAAGTCAACGACGTGGCCAAAGGGCTTTACTGCCCCGTCTGTGAAAGCACCCCGTTAGATGTCTGCCCCACCCAAGCGTGTGCCGACTGGCGCGAACTCATTCGTGAGCAGCTCGCTTCAGGCATGACCAAGCAAGAAATTTACAATGACTTTGCATTCAATTATGGCGATGGCGTCCTAGCAGAACCACCAAGACAAGGATTCTCACTCATCCTGTGGCTTACGCCCATTCTGGCAATTGGTGTTGGCGGTGTCATTTTCTTTCGATTGATGCAGCAGTTCCGCTCAGCTAGCCCAACGCCAGCCCCAGTCCCCGTGGTTATCAAGCAGGCTGACCCAACACCAGCACAATCAAATGTGGCACTTGATATCGACGATTTTGTTAGCCGAATCGAGACCGAGTTACAGGAGTTATCCAATGGGTAATCGATTGTCATGGCGCAGCCTCACCGTTTGGGGCATTGTGGCCTTTCTACTAGTTATTCTTGGACTCGGCTTACTCGATAGTTCAGCCACGCGCCCTGAGGCGGGTGCCGAAGCGCCCACGTTCGATATGACCTTTTTCAACGGCTATGAATGGGAAACCACCACGCAAGCCAATCTAAGTGAATTACAGGGAAACGTTGTTGTGCTCAACTTTTGGGCATCATGGTGCGTTGAATGTCGCCTTGAGGCCGATTCATTACAAGCCACGGCCGAAAAGTACGCAGACGAAGACGTTATCTTTCTAGGCATCGCTTGGACCGATACCGCACCGAAATCATTTGAATACATGGACGAATTCAAGATTACCTACCCCAATGCGCCCGACATAGGCCTCGAAATAGGTGAGAAGTATGAGATAACCGGCATCCCTGAAACCTTTTTCATTGATAAAAACGGCCAAATTGCCCAAGTCGTCATTGGCCCAGTTGATGATGAGATACTCGATGGCGTCATCACTGCGCTATTGGAGAATTAAAGATTGTCTCATCCAATCAACTTTTCAAAACTCTACAAGATAAAATGGATCATTGGGGGCTCTGCCGTCATGTTCATCTTTTTTCTTGGTCTTTCTTTGGTGCAAAATTCCCCAAATCAAGACTTTGTTGGGCAAGATGTGCAGGATTTTCGTTTCTCCTTCTTTAATGGCTACGGATGGCGCTCAAATCCAAGTGCAACATTATCGGATTTCCAGGGAAAAGTGATTGTCCTCAACTTTTGGGCTTCTTGGTGTCCTGGATGTCATCATGAAGCAGAAATTCTAGAAAAGGCTTATCAAAAATATGCGTCTCAAGAAGTTGTATTTATTGGCGTTGCTTGGGCAGACACGGAGCATAAATCGCTAGAATTTCTAGATAGGTATTCTATTACCTATCCTAACGGACCAGATTTAGGGCTAGAAATGGGTGAGCGTCTCCATGTAAGTCAGTTACCTGAAACGTTTGTCATCGATCAAAATGGTGAGATAGCCTATTCCTTTAGAGGCATCGTAACAGAACAAATGCTAGATGAGTCAGTGCTAGGCTTACTGGAATAACCACCACTTATGGTGAATTGACATGGTCAAATTGCCCATGTCATGAATGGTCATGTTATAATACAAACATAAGCAAAAGAATGGAATGATTGTATGAATACAATTGAAAGCATAGACCTTATCATTAAGAATCCCGCAGTTCGAAAAGGAAGCCCCTGTTTGGTAGGGACAACTCTACGCGTTACAGATATTGTAATAGCCCATTTATTCCATAAGCGGTCACCTGATGAATTAGCATCAGACTATCAAATCAGCCTAGCTCATATCTATGCCGCTTTAGCTTACTACTATCAAAATAAAGCGATGTTGGATGTAGATATTCGCCAACAAATCTTGAGTGCTCGCCAAGCAAAGGAAGATGTAATCGGTGGCCAGCCTTCGCTTTTATCTTGATGAAAACGTGCCCGTTCAAGTTGCCCAACAACTAACTTTAAAAGGAATTGATGCAATTACGGTTCGCGATTTGGACATGCTCGGTGACAGCGATGCCAACCATCTTCAAAAAGCGACTGAATTGAATCGTGTTTTATGCACCTACGATAGCGATTTCATTCATTTGGCTATGAAGAGTGAGGCGCACGCTGGCATCGTATTTGGTCAGCAGAGCGTTCATTACATTGGGGAATGGGTGAATTGGCTGTCTCTTATGCATTCTGTTTATACAGCAGAAGATATGAAAAATCGGATTGAATATATTTAAGATGACGATTGGCTCCATTTTATTAAGTATCTCTCTTTTCATTATTTTTATTGGGTATTTGGCACGGCCGTTTTTTGTCAAAGACACGAAACCAACTCAACGCTCCAAAAGACTCGAGCTACTGGCTCAAAAAGATCAAATCCTCAACGATATTCAAGCGCTTGATGTCGAGTTCGAAGCAGGCACCCTTCCAGAAACTGAATATCGTCAGCAGCGATATTTTATGGTTAAAGATGCCGCCCTCCTGCTGCGAAAATTTGAAATGTCGCTACCAACCGTCGGAGCAAGCGAGGCGGAGCTAGATGCCAAAATTGAACGAGCCATTGCTAGCATTCGCGGCGTCGATATCGGCCAAGAGGGGGTGCCTTGCCCTGAATGCGGCTCGGCTACGAAGCATAAGGATAAATTTTGCGCTCACTGTGGCTACAAACTGGATGAGGCCGCCACATCGTGACAAACAGGCAATTTTACCTTTTTACATCAATCTTTCTTCTCCTGTTTGGCGGTCTGTTTTGGCAAAACGGCCGATCTACCGCTCAAGATTTACCCGTACCTTCCACCATCCCTAATGCTGAACGCGCGATTCCCATCTATGAAAACCGGTGTGCCAACTGTCACGGCCCTAATGCCATGGGAGATGGGGAGCTGGCACCGCAGTCAATTCAACCCCCAACCGCCTTTGCAGACCCCGCCTATCGACAAACGGCCGTTCCGGCTGAACTGTTCAATACCATCAGCAACGGCCGTTTAACAGCCGGCATGCCTCTTTTTGGTGAGGGGTCTAGCAACCCGCTGACCGACGAAGAGATTTGGGATTTGATCGCCCTCATTTACAGCTTTAGCACCCCGCCTGAATCGGTGGCGCGCGGTGCAGAGCTAGCCAATGGGGAACCGCCCCCCGAAAACGTGGCCTTCTGGGCAACAGTTAGCAACGAAATAGCGCAAACCACCTTAAATGACCAAGGTGTTCTCCCAACCGACCTCCCTATCGATGATCAGCTAGCGCTTATTGATTATTTGCGCACGGGAAGCTATCAATATGTTGATCTGGCTCTGCTTAATGCCCCGATCGAAGCGGCCGTGGTCACCGGAAATATTTCTAATGGCTCAACAGAAACGGCCGTTGGTGGCCTGCAGGTCAATCTACGCGGGTTTACGCTCAACCTTGAGCAAACGATAGACCTCACCACCACCGCAGACGAATCGGGCAACTTCCAGTTTGATTTGGAACAAATCGCTCCCGACTGGGTCTACATTCTCTCAACGTCCTATAACGAGTACGACTTCACAAGCCAACCGAGTCAGATCGAGCGGTCAAATCCGGCCGTTGATTTGCCAATTACGGTTTTTGACACGGCTACTGACCCCAGCGCCATCGTTGTTGAACAAGTTCAGGTGATTGTTGACTTTGTAGAAGGCAATGTGCAAATCGCCGAGCTGTACACCATTAGCAACTTCGCCCCATCCCTCTTTGTGGGAACTAATGGGGTTCCCGAAACCGGGGTTTTTCAAATTGAGCTTCCGGCGGGTGCCACTAGCATCCAGTTCCAACGAGCACTAGGCGCAACAGGAAACTTTAATGCTGCCCCTGAAATTGTCCAGGGGGGCGTGGGCTGGGTTGATACGATACCGCTCAATCCCGGTCGAGCCGTTTCTGAAATCTTGGTGTCATATATTCTCCCCTTCGAACCCGGCATGACGATTGCGCATCCGCTGCCCTACGTCACCGATCAAGCCGTTCTCATACTGCCTGACAATGGGGTTGAAATTCAGGGAAACAGCTGGCAATTTCAAGGCACTCAGCGGGTCCCCATCGGGCAGGTCAACAATTATGTCAACACGAGTCTGACCAATGTGCTGAGCTTACAGCTAAACGGCCGTCCCAGCACGGTACGAGATTTAGAGGGCAATACCATCATTCAGCGCAACAATCAGAACGAGTTTATTTGGGGCAGTTTGGCCATCGTCGTGGCGCTGGGGGCTATCTTCGCCGCTTTCCGTCAGCCAAATCAGTCCACTGGCTTGGATACCCCCGAAGGGGTTCTGCAGCACCTGGCTGAACTCGATGACGCCTACGAGGCCAATCAAATCAGCCGCGCCCAGTACATTCAGCAAAGGCAAGCCCTGAAGGCTGATCTAATCGAGATGTGGACAACGGAATAGTTTACACATTTCTTATCGCACGTGATGAATGAAAATGAAATCCCGCTAAAGGGAGGCAATATCAACGATGGTGTTGTACGAATAGGAAATACTGTTCGTCGGGCAACGTCAGCCGTCAGCCCAACCGTTCACCAGCTGCTTTTACATCTGGAAGAAAAAGGATTTAAAGGATGCCCTCGGTTTCTGGGTATTGACGATAAGCAGCGCGAGGTTTTATCATTTTTGGAGGGGGAAACGGCCGTTAATCCCTCTACTTGGAAAAATGATCAACCTCTTATTCACGCAGCAAAGCTTTTGCGGGCTTACCACGACGCCACCGCTGATTTTCCCGTAGATGACTCAATGGTCTGGGGCATTGCATATCCTGATCCTGCCCGTCACGAGGTCATTTGCCATAACGATTTTGCCCCCTACAATTTTATCTATCGGTCACAAATACCTTATGCGGTCGTTGATTTTGATTTAATCGGTCCGGGACCACGACTTCGGGATGTCGCTTATGCGGCTTTTTGGCTAACACCCCTATCATTTCACAGTGCTGAGCAAAAGGCATTTACAGAAGCAGATATTCGAAACGATAGCCGACGACTCAATCTGTTTTGTGGGACTTATGGTATCGAGGTCAATGCGCCTCTTTTTGATATGATATATGATGTCTTATGTTTTATGGGGAGCAAAGCACAGATGGAAAATTTGCTGGGGCAAGAGGTCGCCTTGAAGCTTGAGAATGAAGGACATCTAATCCACTGGCAAAATGAAGCAAGCGCCTTTCAGAATAACCGCAGTCGTCTGAGTGCAAACAAAAACGATTAGATGGATACAAAACTGGTAGCTCTGTTTTTGTTTGCTTTGAGGCATAGCTAAAATTAATTCGTATCCATCAAAGTATATTTGACTGTACTTAGAAGCAAATTTTTAAGCAAACAAAAAGAACGCATTTGGACAGAGTTTGCGCGCCCTGAATGCTCCCAAGACTGCCAACAGGTTTGTCGAAGGGTGAAGAAAGCGACTTTGATAGGCTCAGTGATCACTGGACGTCCAAATATTTCGTATCTCACAAAGTATTTACACCTTTGTTATTACATCATGGATGCATTAGAAGAAAATCGAGACATCGTTTCTACATTCAAATGGCACCTCGGACGCTTAGACAATCCGCAGATGACCAGCCTGCGTCGGTTTTCTTTTTACCCGGTCAGTCCCAATTTCAACCAGCGTAAAACGCAAGTCCGCCTGATTCTTCTCTATCTTGGCGTGGTGTTTATTTCATTTTCCACTTCCGTTTGGATGGGAATCATTCTGCTTCTGCTCCCCTTTTATGTATTTTTCTGCGCGGGCATGGTGCAGCATCTGCTTTTTCGGGATGAGGTCAACAAAAAATTTGATGCCGCTTGGCGTGTCTCAGCCGCTGCGATTGAAACCGTTTTGCAAAAAAAAGAGCTTCCTTTTGAACGGAAAGATCACCACCGCAAAATAATCGTGCAGCTTGCAGAGAACGATGTGGAAATTGTTATTACACCGTGTCAAAGCTACATTCACCCCCGAACCAAACAGCTGCGCTGGATTGTCACAACCAAGGGGGTTATTTCAGATATTGTTTTACGGCCGTTAATCGACGATACCTCCCCCCTCATTCATAAGCTCACCCTTGAAATTGACGCCGAAATTGAAAAGTCTCGCCAGCAACTCAATGAGCAACCTGTTGTTAAGTAAAAAAACGCTGCGCATCATATTTCCACAACATTTGCTCGGTAAACTCAACGTATGAAAAGATCACCACTTACAATTGCCCTTATTCTATTTTTTGTTCTGCTCCTTGGCGCTTTTATCGGATTCCGGTTCTTCACACCAGCCGAATTTAGAGCACAAGCCAACCCTGCTTCGTCGTGTGAAACGGCCGTTTTCGACAAATCCGCCCTTGTTTTTGACCACCTCCTCATCTGCGCTACCAAGGACGTGCCGCCCGATAAGCTAGCCCACGCCGCCTACGTCGCCGCTGAATGGCTCGACAACAATGAAGACGGACAAATTGACGAACCTCGGCTTCTCGATGCTTTCGAGCAAAATAAGCCTGTTGTCCTCATGTCAGCCAGCGGCATCTCTCCCGTAGTCGCCCCCAGATTATTCAGCGCCTTTGACGGCTACCGCATTCAAGACCTCTACGCCTCCGAAACAAACCCCAGCGGAGAGCAGCGAGACGCCTCCCAAGAAGAGATTCATCACATCATCATGAACGCCGGCTGGCAAACCTTAGACCCCGCCACATTTAGCGAATCTGCTAGCGACAACAGCACCCTTTATCAGACGTGGCTTCTGGCCGACCAAGAACGCTTCTACGTATACAACGACCCCACCTGCGACAGCAGCTGCAAGGTCACGGAATTCGTCTATTTGGCAACGGCCGCTTATATGGAAACGGGCGCCGAAAAAGATTTAGCCTCCGATGAAATGCGCCTAAATAATCGGGCAGAGTTAGCTGAGAATGTGCCAACAATCATTCAGATATTCGAATCTGACCAATATAGTTACCCCACTAATCATTGGCCCGATGGCCGCTATCCACATCCATCAAACATCCGATTTGAGGGGGTTCAATAGATGAAAAACCCAGTACACCCCCAATCAAACTTTTTTATCGATGAGGATGATTTACCCATTGGCGCGGTATTAAGCCGCAGGCAGGCGATCAAATTACTGAGCGCAACCGGCGGGGCGTTTCTGCTCGCCGCCTGTGGCCTTACGGGCGCTGAGGATTCAGGCAGCAGCGATGCGGCAACCAGCCAAGGCATCTGCGTGGTGCGACCAGAATTAACGGAAGGGCCCATCTTTGTTGATGATCAGCTTAACCGCTCCGACGTTCGCCCCGATCCATCAAATGGGGCTGTCAGCACCGGTGTCCTTTTAGATTTATCCTTCCGCGTCCATCAAATTGTTGACAACACCTGCGCCCCACTTGCTAATGCCCAAGTGGACATTTGGCACTGCGACGCCGAAGGCATTTACTCCGACACCGATCAGCTGGGATTTGATACCGTGGGGCAAAAGTTCCTGCGTGGTTATCAGGTTACCGATTCAGCGGGGCTTGTTAACTTCCAAACAATCTACCCCGGCTGGTATGCGGGGCGCGCCGTTCATATTCACTTCAAAATCAGAACAGAGGATGGGTATGATTTTACGTCCCAAGTATTCTTTGATGAAGAGTTAAACGATGACGTGCTCTCCCAAGCCCCCTACAACGCCCGAGGTGACCGCCTAGTCCGCAACAGCCAAGACGGCATCTTCTTAGACAGCAACAATCAGCTCCTCCTTGACGTCACAAAAACGGAGGCAGGCTACACTACCACCTTTGACGTCGCCTTAGATATGAGCTAATGCGGAATACAAAACAACCTCTGAGGTTTAGACAAAAAACGAGCAAGCATACCTAAAAACCTCAGAGGTTTTCGCCCCCCATTTGACCTGTAATTCTTTCTTCCCGTCAAGCCTTTAGCCAAGCTGTTTCGGGGCAGGTTTCGGGGTGGGTTGCGTCAATTAGGGTTGCTAGACCAAACAACGGTGCATCCTTGGCACAAGGATTGGGTGGTGCATTCTCAGACCGTTGGCAAAGGGCACTCTGCGCTTAAATATCTAGCCCCCTACGTATTTAGGGTAGCCATTTCCAATAGGCGCATTCTGGCGGTTGATGAGGAATGCGTCACCTTTCGATACAAATCGTCAGCGACAGGTCAGGTGGCGTTAGGGTTAAAACAGGTGTTTCGACAACCTGAGACTCAAAAAGAGCCTATCGACAAAGCATCCGCTTGTCCAAACTGCGGTCAGCCGATGCAGATGAGACAGCGGCTTTTTCCTTTGCCTCGTTTGCCGCCTAAACGCGGCATCTTATTAAATTGAAGCTGTACGTGGTTCACCATTATTCAGGATGGGGGCTAGATTTATCCTGCTTGTTAAACGGGGGAAAAACCGTGGAAAGAGCTTTGATTGGTTAGGTTAAGTTGATTTTGCATTTTTCTTCTCGACTTGGCCCACATTTCTTTTATAATGAGCCTCAGAGAAGTCGTTTTTAACGCTTTGCGGACCCATTTGATACAAACTTAAATTCCAAGAAGACCCATTCACCGCGAAAACGGCTTCGTCCAACAAGGATTAGACAGCGGTTACATGTTGGATGGGCACCTTGTTTCTTGAACCCGCTGTCTCAATCCTTAATTAGTTCGGCGGTGTGGCCAGGATGTTATCAGCTTTTTAAGATACACTATCATTCAATTATGGATGCTATATTGAGGAATTTCGATGGCCGAAGAATTTAATCATGGATACGCTTTGCTGATTGGTGTTGGAGAGGCTGCCTATAAGCCGTTATCATTACCTGTCACAGTAAGGGATACTCAGGCAATCTATGCGACCCTAACTGATCCTGAACTATGTGCTTACCCAAATGACAAGGATCATATTCGAGTGTTAAATAATGAAAAGGCTACCCATGATGCTATTATGGATGGGTTGTCTTGGCTTAAAGAAAAAGCGGAAGTGGATCGAGAATCTACTGTATTTATTTACTATTCTGGTCATGGTTGGTTTAACAAGACCGATGGCGGTTTCTACCTGTTACAACATGATGTAAAGCCTTCCAAGTTAGCTGCCACCGCGCTGTCAGCAGAATCATTCACCACTGCCCTACGCCAAATCCATGCAGAGCGATTGCTAGTCGTGATTGATAGTTGTCATGCAGCAGGCATGGCAACATCCAAAGACGCAGAGGCTTCACAGTTAGATGCTGAACTCGCGGAGGAATTCGATGAGTTTCAGCGCTTGTCCCCATCGAAGGATGTGATTGATGCCTTTAAACAGGGGAAAGGCAGAGTTGTCTTTACTTCCTCTGGGGGTGCGCAAAAATCCTGGGTGAGAACGGACCGGAGCTACAGTGTCTACACCTATCACTTTCTCGAAGCTTTGCAAGGTGCCAATAATAAACCCAGGGATACAGATGTGAAGGTGTCAAACTTAATGAATTATCTGAGTAGGGCAGTACCGGAGAGTGCTCGCACATTTCTAACG
This sequence comes from Chloroflexota bacterium, assembly GCA_039029915.1. GTDB lineage: Bacteria > Chloroflexota > Anaerolineae > Promineifilales > Promineifilaceae > QQUD01. The sequence continues at coordinate 6,142 of JBCCFD010000146.1, read as the reverse complement.
AAGGAACAAACGCCTCAATTTGATATGACCGGGGGTGATTTTGTCATTGCTAAGCTTCATGGAGGGAAAGGGTTGCCCGAGAATGGTTGGGATGAGATGAAGCCTAAAGCTACTCAAAAGATTCACCAGATTGCCCAGACTATCACGCAACATGGGAAATATATCATTAACATCCAAAAAGCCGAAGACCTTCACATAGGTGATGTCATTCATAATGAACTAAATGAATAAGCGCCATACGGCAAATTTGCTTGAGATGAAAAAGCGAAAATACAATGATTTCACTCAATGATATCAGTGCTATTCTAGATCGCATTGTTGCTAGTACTCATACATCTGCTGACATAGAAACATTGCAAAGTTTGTTGATGGTTAGCGGAGATCATAAAATTGTACAGGTAGGAAAGTACAATATCAATATCGGTCATGGTGAGAATATTCAAATTGGTGATCGAATTTACCAAGGGCCGGATGCCGAATCTCTTCGCCAACTCATCCACGAAGTATTGAAAAGTTACAGACTTCCATCACCTGCTGCTCCGTTTCAAACCCCATTTTTGCCTCTTCATTTCATTCCTCGACCAGAGGAGAGTGAACCAATCAAAGCCCGCCTCCTTGCCAGTGATGATCCCCCTGGTGTCCTGGTCATCAGCGCTATTCATGGTTTAGGCGGAATCGGCAAGTCGGTGCTGGCTACTGCGTTGGCACACAATCCGGCAGTACAGGAGAAATTCTCTGATGGAGTCCTTTGGGCTGTTTTGGGCCAAGAGCCTGACCTAATTCCCCTGCTGGGTGGATGGATTCAGGCTTTGGGCGATTATGACTTTCATGCTATCAGTATCGAAACCGCCTCAGCCCATCTGCGTACTTTGTTGAAAGAAAAAGCTGTTCTGTTGGTAGTAGACGATGTCTGGGAGTCTGTCCACCTAGCTCCATTATTGAGTGGGGGCCCGGACTGTCAGGCACTTGTCACCACCCGACGAATCGACGTAGCCGATGAAATTGGCGCTAATATTTTCTCTATAGAAGCATTGACAGAAGCTCAGGCTTTAGATCTGCTCTCAGCCCGACTAGGGCGTTCGCTAGTAAATGAGGAACGAGTGAAAGCAGCCGAAATAGCTAGAGTACTTGGTTACTTGCCCCTCGCTCTAGAGTTGGCCGCCGTCCGAATTGATAGGGGAGATGAGTGGAGTGCATTGCACGAAGCTCTAGAACGGGAAGTTGCTCGCTTGGAAGCTCTTGAAGGACCTCGTGCTCGTAAAAAGGGGCTCAGATTGGTAGCAACATTCAATCTAAGCTTGAATGCCCTGCGAAATGAGGAGGAAAGTGCGTGGGAAGCCTTCGTGTGGCTAGGTGTTCTGCCAGAAGATGTTTTGGTAACCGCGCCGATGACTACCACGCTCTGGGAGATGGATCAGGTCGAGGCTACCGAAACGCTGGAACTTCTCTGGAATGATTCCCTACTTCTTTCCGGACCAACAATGCGAATTGCGGGGCAGAGATATCCAACCTACCGGCTTCACGACTTATTACATAACATTGCGCGCCGGTTGCTTGTCGCCAAGCCACCTCATGGCTTGGATCTTTCTTTGTCGCAAGCTCATTCTAGTTTGCTGGAGCGGTATCGAATGCAGATCCAGGATGGTTTATGGCATACATTACCAGATGATGGTTACATTTATGCCCACCTCACATGGCACTTCTTGCAGGCGGGATGGGAGGATCAACTCCATATTTTACTAAGCGAGGAGACATCAGAGAGTCGAAATGGCTGGTTTGAAACCCGTGATCGATTAGGCCAGATAGCGGGGTACTTGGAAGATATTAAAAAGGCTTGGAAGCAGGCTGTGTTAACAGGTGATGTAGTGCTACAAGTTAGATATGCTCTGTGTCGTAGCAGCCTGGCGTCCCTTAGTGCCAACATACCAGCATCCCTTCTTGCATGGGGAACCAGACATGGTTTGCTTTCATCTGAACAAGCTCTATATTTAGCACAAGGTAAACCGGAAGCGTTATCAGAGCTAGCATCGGTTCTTCAGAACCACAGCCCAGACCTTTTGAAAGAGCTATTGGTGGCTGTAGGAAGGTTGGGAGAAAGCAGATATTCAGGTGGCAAAGGTCAAGCACTGATCGGGCTAGTCCCCCATCTACCTAAGGATTTGCTTCAAGAAGCTTATGAAATAGCAAAGAAAATCAAAGATGAACACTTACGAGCACAGTCACTTGTTGGAGTAATACCCTATTTATCTGAAGATTTGCAGGAAGAGCCACTCAATGAAGCACTAGCTTCAGCCCGAAAAATTGAATGGATAGAAAGCCGAGCCCGTGCTCTAGGTGCATTAATTCCTTTTCTTTCAGAGCCTTTACGAGCTAGTGTGACACAAGAAATGTTTGAATTAGCCAAGGGGATAGACTCCGAGGTCCGTCGCAAGTCAACTATTCAGGAGTTGAAGGCAAAGATAGGTGGAAAGAGCGAAACACGTAAACTCAAAGAAGAACACTTACAAAACAGCAAAGCTGAAATTAATTTAGGTAATGCATGGAGATCTAGAACAGGCCGCCATCCCAACGAGGTTCCTGATCTCGTTGCATTAGTATCAGAAGGCCGATTAGATGAAGCACTAGAAATAGTGTGTAATTTACCGAATTATAATGGTTATGCAGTGGCAGTGGGGCTAACTCTATTGGCTCCTCATTTATCAGACAAACTGCTTGAAGTAGCCCTTTCAGCAGCATGTGAACTAGATGAGCATGCACGATTTGGCTGTCCTATAGCTGAAGCGTTGATAGGACTGGCTCCTCATTTACCACCAAAGCTATTAAAAACTGCCTTTGTTGCAGCATGTACGATTAAAGAAGTGATGGGGAGAGCGCAAGCACTTGCAGGCCTTGCCCCCTATTTGACTGAGAAGTTACTTGTTGATGCCTTAGAAGCATCACGAAATATAGAATATGAGCCCCCTCGCGAGCGAGCTATTTGGAGCCTAGTACCGCATCTACAAAAAGACTTACTTGGAGAAGCATTAGCAGCGATGAGAGAAATCGGAGATAGGTATTGGCGAGCTCAAGCCTTGGTTAAACTCGCACCGTACCTATCAGAAGATTCTGTAGAAACAATTAGAGAAAGCATCTCTGACATTCACGATAACGATCGGCGTGTTGACTCATTAATTGCATTGATTCCGTATTTGTCAGCAAATTTGCAGTCACATAAGATAATTGAAGCATTAAACATGGCGACTGATCTGGGGGAACCGTTTGGAAGGAACGACAAGTTGATATATTTGACGGCTCAGCTTCCTGCTAGCTTGATGGACGAGACACTAATAATAGCGCGAAACATCAATGATCATAGGCAGCGCGTTTGGTTCTTAGTATCTCTTATCCCACACCTCCCAGCGCAACTCCTTGAAGAAGTCATTATTCATGCTAAAGAAATTGATGGCAAAGAATTAAAAGTCGAGCTATTTTCGTCGCTTATCCCTTACGTCCAGCCTCTAGTGGCAGAGGAGTTGCTATATGAAACTTTAGATCTAACGCGAAGTATTGAATCTGAATGGAAACAGGCTCAGCTGATTGAGAAAATACTCCCATATTTTACAGAAAAACATCTAAAACAAGCTCTTGATATAGCCTGTCAATTCGAATATGAACGACAAGCTCGACTTATTGAGAAAATGCTGCACTATTTCACAGGGGATCATTTAGAACGAGTTCTTGAAATAGTTGATGGATTTGAGGGTAAGTTGGATTCCTTCATAATTTTGGCCAAAAAAAACCCTGATCTGAATAATATGTTTACAGAAGAAATGTTTTCGACTGTACTGGATACAATTCTGCAAACAGATGACTTGAAGACACAATCTCATACGGTGGCAAAAGTCGCTCCGTACCTGTCCGAATCACAATTGGAAAGAATTCTCAATGCCGTTCAGAGTTTTGAGGTAGAGCCCATACCTCCCAATAGCGACCCTCGTTTTTCTGAGCACAGGACAACTGCACTTAGAGGGCTAATTCCATACTTACCTGAAAGATTATTAGGTGAAGCATTTAATATAACTCTAAATTTAAACAACCCTCGTTCCCAAGGTAGCGTCTTTATATTATTGGTACCACGGATGCCACAAGAACTATTACAAAAAAATTTCGACAAGATTGTAGACACGCTAAATAATATTGATTACGCTGGTGCGCGAGCTGCGTTCTTGACAATACTGTCGCTTAAACTACCCAAACATATGCAGCAAGGCCTATTAGACAACGCCTTAGCCGCAATGGAAAGTGCAAATTTTGAGTCTCTTGAACGCGGAAATACAGATGGAAGCTGGTCATCCTTGGTACCACTTTTACCCGAACATCTCATTAATAAAGCTCTTGAATCTCTTCAGAAAGTTGACAAATATCGACGAGATAGCGCTTTGACTCAACTGGCTACTAATTTATCGGAACAGGTTTCAGATAATATGATTGAGACAGTTCTTTATGCGGTTAGCAAGATTGAAGGGGAACGGGAACGCTCCGATGCATTAGTAGGCCTAGCACCACGCCTCTCCGGAAACCTACTAAATAAGGCTCTACTAGTAGCAAGAGACATCAACGATACAGATATTCGTGGACGATTTAGGTGGAGAGCTTACGAGTACAGATCTGCTGAAACAGCAGCATTAATGGCACTAGCCTCACGCTGGTCAACTTTTGATAATGAAACCGTAAACCGCCTCTGGATCACAGAACACGATGGGGTAAACATCCTTCAACGTCTTGCCTCACGTCGGCGTAGATATTTCCTTTTTGACATTTGTGCATTGGTACCGGTCCTCCTCATATTGGAAGGAGAAGATGTAATTGAAAAGGTTTTTCAATCTGTTCAAGATGTAACGCGCTGGTGGCCGTAAAGTTGAAAAGGTGCCAAACTCTTATTTGATAACACAAAGATTCAATGCATCCAACCAAAGAATCACCGGAATATAGGAAGTTCTCATGTCTAATAACCAACTGAGCTATGCAGTAGGAGAGCTTTTGCAAAAATGTGGACAAACCCTGTCAATAGCAGAAACATGCACTGGCGGACTACTCGGTCATCAGTTGACAAACGTACCAGGCAGTTCTCATTATTTTCTTGGAGGAATAATAGCCTACTCTAACGTTATCACTGAGTATATGCTGCGCGTTAATTATGACACTTTCATGGAGCATGGAGCAATCAGCGAACCAATGGCATTGGAAATGGCGAGAGGGGTACGTGAATTATTCCGAACGGGGGTAGGTCTCTCAGTCGTGGGCATCGCAGGACCAGGCGGAGGAACATTAGAAACGCCAGTGGGTTTAGTTTATGTTGGTCTCTCGGCACAAAACGAGGAATGTCATCGTTTTATTTTTGAAAGCGATCGTGAAGGAAATAAAGCTTCTGCATCAATGGCGGCTCTAGAGATTTTGGTAAGCTATTTGCAGGGTTCGCTAAAGAAATAGTTGATATGCCCTGCTCAAATGTCAAATGAGGCTGCCCAACATCATGTCAACTTGACCAGGGGAAAGCGTGCGCCAAATTGGCTGTTCGGTGAGCCTAGTTGTCTTCTCGCTCGGTAATGGTTGGGTGCGCGCCCCTGGCAAGTTACACCGACGTTAAGCAATCTTGAGATATGTTGCAAGTTTAGAGTCTGAGCGTTTAGTGCCGATGGCATCCGCCTTGAATAAGGAGTTTTCCAAATTATAATTCCACCTAGTTCAACCAAATTACTGGACATTCAGCGTTCTGCACTGTTCATCGAAGACGCCAATCATAAACTCCGATACATTCGTGAACCTGGATACGATGAGTCTGAACTGTATCCTGCACCACGATTTTTTATGAGTCGAACCGCTAGCAGGAATGCTTGGCGCTTCCGATACGATGTACCTCAACCCGTTTGTGAAGATATCCAACGATTATGTTTGAATGAACCGCTCGTAACAGGTTTCAGGTCTCCTTATCGGCACATGAATGATATTCGGGAAATATTAAGTGAACATGCGCCAATATCGGACGAATGGCGAGGGCCTGCGTACTGGATTCCAGAGCAGCTTGATTTATCGGAGCAAGCGGTATTGATTACGGAAGCGAACTCACACTTTCTTGAGGCTTATTTTTCATGGAAGATTACCT
>JBCCFD010000145.1:0-15929 GCA_039029915.1 Chloroflexota bacterium | reverse complement strand
TTTACGGCCGTTAAACAAGACCCAGCTGGCCCATACAGCTTCCAAGGTGGGCGGGAGTTATCTCTTCACGAGCTTTCGCGTAGCGAGTATAGTGTGAAGCGCATTCGTGAAGCGGTAGGGGATAAAGCTGACATTCTTTTTGGCACTCACGGTCAAATGACCACAAGTTCAGCCATTCGTTTGGCGAAGCGGCTTGAGCCATATGATCCGCTTTGGTACGAAGAGCCATGCCCACCCGACCAGATGGAGGCATTAGGTCGCGTGGCGCACGCCACATCGATTCCGGTCGCCACTGGTGAACGACTCACCACTCGCGTTGAATTTCATCAAGCGTTAAAAGCCGGTGTCTCTATTCTCCAACCGGATATTGGCCGGAGCGGGGGAATCTGGGAAACAAAAAAGATTGCCACAATGGCGGAGCTATTTAACGCGCAGGTTGCGCCCCATATTTACTGCGGCCCAATTGCCCACGCCGCGGCGACGCATCTGGCCATTAGCAGCCCTAATTTCTTGATCTTAGAGACCATTCAAACGGAGTTTCACGATACCGTGATTAAAAAGCCACTCACTTGGGAAGCAGGTTATATGGTGGCCCCAACAGAGCCCGGTTTGGGCATCGAACTCAATGAAGACGTTGTTTTGGCCCATCCATACACCACCGGCGGGCGTCTCCACCTTGAAATGTGTCAAGTGCCACTTAGTTCTGATAACCAAAAGAAGATTACTGAAATGTAGGTATCGTATTAGGTTTTATTCATTGAAGATTATTTAGGAACATAGAAATCTACAGAGAGCCAAAAAGTTTTGCAGAGAAAAATTATATCTGGAATTAAACATCCTCATTCAGTTCTGAATGAGGATGTTTAATTTCTATCTTTTGAATGGATAGTTCCTGCCAAAAATGCGCTCAAGGTAACCATCCCATTGGTCTAATGGTAGACTGACTAGATTGTTTAAAAATGATTCATGTGGGTTTTCACAATCATAACGGTCTAATATTGGACCAACAAACTTTTTTACCGTCTGCGCAAGTTGGTAGAGATCTGTCATAATAGTGATCGGCTCAGAATATAGGCGGTCATTTTTAAAGATCATATCCCAATCTAAATCAGTATCACTTGCACGATTGTTGGCCTTCATTACCTTAAGGAATTCATAGGCAATGAGCCCTTGTCCGATGATAGAAGGATGGACGCCATCAAGACTAACTAAACCACCTTGCTTTAAACGGCCGTTTCTATCCGCATGATAAAATTTTGTATTAACCTGTGGATATTTGAATTTAAAGTAGTCAGGAAAGTCATAGGTTGGATTGCCATCGTTTCTTTTCCAAGCGATCTTCGATAGGGCTTTGCTAATATCAACAAGGTGAAAGGCATCTCGATTATGAACTTTGCAATTTTGTTCCTTAATCAATGCATCAATAATTTCATTGTATTTCGTAATGACATTGTCAATATGAAGTGCTTGGTGAATTGTTAAATGAGGCCCTCCACTTCGTACATACTCTTCTTCGTAAGGCACATAAGTATAGTATTTAAAATAGACGCGAGGTCCGTCTTTTGTGTTAATGATCGTTTTGGGACCAACACCTTTAATGATTGGCGCAATCGTGATATGTGGAATCGTTCCAATAAACACTTTCCAATCCTTGTGCTTATTCTTATTCATCGCTTTGTTTACGCGAGTTAACAACTCTCGATATTCTTCTTCGAAGTGTTCAGGATGCCAAAGATTCCAACATTTTTCTTCTCTCTCTTGATAGCTTAAGGACATTGGCGAAGGATCACTACCTGGCTGAGTCATATTTATATTGAGTCTCGCAATAGTTCGCAAAGCATTATTAGCTCCCAACCAAAGAAATAAGTTTTCGACTCCTTCTTTTTCTGCATGATATTGTAGCCAACCAATTTGACTAAAATTTTCATATTTGGGATCGAGCTTTGGATTTAAAACCTTCAAGGCAATACGAGAGAATGAATTGTGTGGAAACCGAAAAATGTTGTCATTAGCTTGTTTTGGGTCTTTGGGGTTTTTGATGATGTGCCTACAAAGCTTTGGCGTTACCTGCCAAGCATCAGCAATTTTGAACCCTTGAATAGCCACATTGTGATAAGGAGCTGAACCTTCAGTTTTTTTGTCTTCATGCCCTGGTCCTCTTTCGTAATAATCTTCGATTTGGTCAATAAATTTTCGGGCGGTATTTATAGCAAATGGCCACTCAACCCCGTTGATATCTGGGCCAAATGAGACTTCTATTTTCCTCAGCAAGTCTTCGATATTTGCGGGCATTTGATATTCCCAGCTTGGATATTGATAGTTGTTAATCTTAAGCTTTTCAGCAATGAGGGTGCTATAGGAACGATGTGTATTTGCCGCACCAAGCGACATAAATCCTTGAGAAACACTATCCCCAATCGTAAATAGTTTCACGATATTTCCTTTTTCTGTCTTCTCCGTATTCAATTGAGAGTGAATGGAAAAAGAACAGCAACAAGGCCAGCACGAACCATAATGAGTTTGGTGGTTGACTATGAAGTTTTGGAATCGTGGCTAATTCTTTGGCACGAATTTTGGCCGACTGATATTTAATACTTTTACCATAAGAAATTTTGGGGGAATTTCTGTAAACTAGTTAACAATTGTCTAATCGCCTCAGATTCAAATTTTGATTGAATCCAATTGTTAGCAATTTAGATCGTTGATGGATCGCAACGGCCGTATTCTTCCCCAATCAAGTTAATAAAACAACGAACAAGGGAAAGCGTACGATGTACCGTTTAAGCAAAAAAATTACATTCAAGACAGTTTTAATATTTTTTATCATGTTGTTTATCATTACAGGCTGTGAAAGTGAAGTTGTGGATGAGCTTTTTGACACCTGCCTGATGAATAAAAACAGCGAATTTGCTCAGTCTGATGTGGTTAAGTGTGATCATCGATTGAAGACAGGGAGTCAGGAATTTCAAGGCTCAGACTCAACAAGAGATGTGCAATTTTCTTCAGACGGCACAAAGCTATACACCATGTCCACATTAATCCAAACATGGGACGTGGGGTCTGGGGATGAGATCAACATGTGCCAACTTGAAGATTGTCACACAAGCTTTCAGGCGGGCGATCAGATGTTTTTTGATGATGCTGACGAATACATTGGCTTTGGGCAACAGCCCGCGCGGATTTACACAGGATTTACAACAAAAGAAGAGCATTTCATAAAAACTGACCTGCCACAATATACTCACGAAGCCTACATTGTCGGACAAGATGTGTTTGCATCCTATAACAATGCACTGATTTATTTTTATGATCGCCTGACGGGTGAATTGGTTTCTGAGCAAACGATTGAACAAGGGATTGTTGAGGTGGTTGGAAGTGTCACCTCATATGCGACTTCAATCGAAGATAACCGAATTGTGATTTGGCCCGTTGCTGAGGGAATGAGTGGTCTTGTTTTAGACGGTCATCAAGCTGAGGTAATCAAGATGCTTTACAGCGATGACGAGACCTTATTTCTGTCAATCGATCGGTCAGGTGTTCTGATTGTTTGGGACCTTACTGATGGCTCAATTGTCAATCGATGGCGGTTAATTTCAGAAGGTGAGTCTCAAGACTCTCTTCCAACTGCCGCAATGGCTCTATCAGCCGATAATGAACTATTGGTGACTCGAGGAGCAGGTCGAAACATTCAATTTTGGTCGATGGCGACCTTGGAATTGATTGCAGAGGTAAACATTGCAAAGTTTGGTATTCTGGATTTAGATATTTCTTCTGACCAAACGAAGCTCGCTGTTGGATTGAGCTGGGCTGGGATCTATGATCAAAATGCACGCACTTTGGCAACAAATTCTCAACCCTTTGACCCTGATTTGCTAGAGCCAGGTGATGCATTGATTTTGGACATTTCAGGTTTACGGCCGTAACTGTCTTGAGCGTTACGATCAAGACGAGAGGAAGGTCGATGTTAAACGACCCTTCTCTCTTGCTTAGTTTTGTGCGAAATGAGGGTTAATTTTGCGGCTTACTATTTTCTGGACTCTTTTGTGTTGGGGCGGTTGATTTTCTGTTCGGGCTCAAAGTTTCGGGTGAGGAGAAAGGTGAGTAGAGCCGTAAATAAGCCCGCTAAAATTAGTGAGGCAAGAATCCAAGAGTGTGGGGCAGGATGCCCCCAGAAAAGAGCAGAACTAAAAATCATTTATCGTTTTATATCATTTTAGTCAACGCTTATTGATTCCCCAATAGCTCCATAAACCCAACGGCCGTTTCAATCCCTCGATAAAAGTTAGGCAAATAAAACTTTTCATTGGGGGCGTGCAAATTGTCATCGGGTAATCCAAATCCCATGAGGATGACCGGCAAATTGAGGATGGAGCTAAACAAACTCACCACAGGAATACTGCCGCCTTCTCGTTTGAAAACAGGCTCAACGCCAAAAACGTCACCGTAAGCTTTGGCTGCTGCTTGCACCTCCGGTGAATCAATCGGCGCCACAAACGCAGGGGCACCACCTTCATCGTTGAAAAGCTCAACCTTGACCGTAGATGGCGCAAGCGCTTGTAAATAATCTGAGACGAGTTGACGAATGCGGGCTGGGTCTTGATTTGGCACAAGGCGACAGCTAATTTTGGCGTGGGCTTGGCTCGGAATGACCGTTTTGAACCCTTCGGTGATGAAGCCGCCCCACATGCCGCAAATTTCAAGCGTGGGTCTAGCACCAATGCGTTCCACAATGGTGAAGTCAGGTTCTCCCCAAGGTTGGGGGACACCGCTGTTGTCTAAAAGCTCTTTTTCGCCATAAGGCACTCTGGCTAAAGTGTCTCGCTCTAAGTCAGACAGGTTAGCCACGTTATCATAAAAACCGGGGACAGTGACACGGCCGTTTTCATCATGTAGCGCCGCCAAAATTTCAGCCAGCGCCTGATTGGCATTGTGCACCGCCCCGCCGTACATGCCGCTGTGTAAATCTGAGCTGGGTCCGGTGACTGTCATCTCAAAGCTCCAGCCGCCCCGCAAGCCGTAGGTGATAACAGGTTGTTCAGGGGATAAAATGCCCGTATCAGATATAACGCACACATCTGCTTTGAGCTTCTCTTGATGAGCTGGAATGTAAGCTTCAATCGCTTGACCGCCTGACTCTTCTTCCCCTTCAATGAGGAGCTTGACATTGACGGGGAGCTTGCCTTCCGTTTTAAGAAGCGCTTCAATCGCTTTGACGTGGATAAAGGTTTGCCCTTTGTCGTCAGATGCACCGCGGGCGTATAAATTATCTCCGCGAATGGATGGCTCGAACGGGGGCGTTTCCCAAAGATCGAGCGGATCAACTGGCTGGACATCATAATGGCCGTAAATCAGAACGGTTGGTTTGTCATCACCAGCGTGCAGCCAATCGGCATAAATCAGCGGGTGACGGCCTTCACTTTCGATAAGCTCGACATTTTCTAAGCCAATATTGTTGAGATGTTGAATCAGCCAGTTTGCTGCTCTGGCGATATCGTCGTCATGCTCAGGTTTGGTGCTTATGCTGGGAATTTTGAGCCAATCGATGAGTTCTTCAAGAAAACGGCCGTTTTCAGCCGCGAGATAATCTTTGAGTTGTGGGTTCATGTGTCTCCTTTGAGGTGTCAGGTATTAGGTGTCAGGTATTAGGTGTCAGGTAGCGCGTGGGATGTGGCGTGTGGCTTTTTAAAAGCGCGATATCCGTAGCCTCCAGCTTATAGCTTACAGCTTCCAGCCCAAAGCTCAAAGCCAACAGACCAGCGCTTGCCAAACCTGATTTGCCTTGTACACTAGACTTATGCCAACTCGGTTGACAACAGATACCGTGACCTTAAATGAACGCTCATCTTACTGGAACGTTCTCGTTTCTTCCGTACTCGGGCGTTTGGATACGATTCCTGCACGAAGCAACTTTTTTAGAGGTGTCATCGATTACAGCCAGCTGGCAACCATTCCCATCGCTCAAGTTGGCTCAACCCAACTCACCGTTCATCGGCCTGAAAAATTTATTGACCAGCCAGAAGAAGATTTTTATAAGGTTAACTTCCAGCTGGTTGGTGAGGCGACCCTCACTCAAAATAAGCGGTTGGCTCAGCTGCAGCCCGGTCAATGGGTCATTTACGACAATACACGGCCGTATCAGCTCCAATTTCACACCGATTATCAACAGCTTCTTTTTTTAGTGCCTCGGCACCAAATGATGAGTCGCTTGCCCACCGTTGATTTGATGCTTGCGAAGCCACTATCTAGTCAAAAGGGAATGGGCAAACTGCTTCTGAGCTTTGCCTTAAACGCCCTGCAAGAGAGCGAAGAGATTTCACCTGCTTATCAACAGCAGACCGCCCAAACGATGCTGGATTTGCTTTTGTTTGGGCTCAATACAACTGGTGAGCAGTCTGCACGGATGTCGGGAAACGGCCGTTATGAGCAGATGTGTCAATTTATCGACGCTCATCTGCATGAGCCATCTCTGTCAGCCGCTAGCTTGGCCGAACAATTTCACCTCTCAAAACGCATGGTGCAAAAGATTTTTGCGTCGAATGGAAGCACTGTTGAGCAAACTATTTGGCCCCGCCGACTCCAAATGTGCCAGCGTGATCTCCAAAACCCGTCATTGATCGGTATGTCTATTCAAGATATTGCTTTGTCTTGGGGCTTCCGCAGCAATGCTCACTTTGCGCGTAAATTTAAACAACAGTTTGGCATGACGCCCAAAGCATACCGTCAGCAGTTCGCTCTCAGTCAATAACCTCGCTTTTTTAGACAACTATTTTTTGTGCAAAAATATATAATGCCTTACCACAAATAGATTATTTGAATTAGGTTCAGCATTTATTCTGAACTGTAGAGGAGGAACAATGCCCGCAAGAACAGCAGAACAAGTTATTCAACGACTGCAAGAACAACCACCGGCCATTTACCATCGAGGCGAAAAAGTAGAAGATATCACCACTGAACCGGGGCTAGCTGGGGGTGTTAAAAGCTTAGCCTCTCTCTATGACCATCAGTGGGAAAACAAAGAGATGGCCCTGTATGAATCCCCAGATACAGGTGATTTAGTCAGCAAAACGTTCATGATCCCCAAAACGCGGGAAGATCTGGTTTCGATTGGTGATGCCATGCACCAACGAGGAGAGTTTACGCAGGGCATGATGGGCCGTATGCCGGATTACATAAACCGCTCGATGGCGGGGTATGCGGGCAGCGCCGAGTTTTTGAAGACGCAAAGCGATCAGTTTGCCGCAAATATGCGCAACTACCACAGTTTTTTACAAGAAAATGACCTTTCTTTAACCCATACGCTGATTAACCCACAAATTAATCGGGCTGTAAACAGTGCTCGGCAAAAAGACCCGTTCTTGGCGGCCAGAATTAAAGAAGAAACGGATGCTGGTTTTGTGGTTCGGGGTGCGCGAATGCTGGCTACCTTGCCCATTTCAGATGAAATTATGGTTTTTCCTTCTACCCTGCTGCGCAGCCCTGAAGAGGATGCCCCATATGCGTTTGGATTTGCTTTGCCAAACAACACGCCTGGCTTGAAGTTCCAATGCCGCGAAACGTTTGATTACGGCCGTTCCACTTACGACCATCCCCTAGGTGCACGTTACGAAGAGATGGACGCTGTCGTATTTTTTGACGATGTGTTTGTGCCGTGGGAGCGCGTTTTCTTGTATCGAGATGTAGAAGTGTGTAACCAAGCGTACGCCGCCACGGGCACCGTGTGGCATATGGCGCACCAGGTGCTGTGTAAAGCGATTGCTAAAACGGAATACCTGCTTGGGTTGGCGTCGCTGATGGTCGATTCAATTGGTATCGAGCGATTCCAGCACGTCCAAGAAAAAGTAATGTCCATCTGGATTAACTTAGAGACGATGAAAGCGTTCCGCTTCGCTGCTGAACAGCAGGCCGAACCCAATGATTATGGCGTGATGACCCCTGCCCGCACCCCACTTGATGCGGCTCGCAACCTCTACCCCAAAATCTACCCTGACATGATCGAGGTGATTAAGAAGTTGGGCGCAAGCGGTCTAGTCGCAATGCCAACGCAGGCTGATTTGGAAGGGCCGCTGTCGGAAGAGATCAATAAATATTATCAAAGTGCCCGCCAAGAAGCGGTTGAGCGTATCCCGCTTTTCCGCTTGGCCTGGGATACGGCACTGTCAGCCTTTGGCGCTCGGCAGGCTCACTATGAATATTACTTCTTTGGTGATCCCGTACGGATGTCGATGGCGCTATTTAACAACCATGACCGCACCCCGTACATGGACACTGTGCGCGAGTTTTTGAAAAAGACGGTTGAAGAAAACGCATCTGCAGAAGCTGAAGCGGTATAATATTTAGTCAATTGTAGGTTTTTTAAAGAGCACCACTGGTAAGGCCACAGCATGCTATGGCCATTAATCATTTTTCAAAATGCTCTAAATTTGCATTCGATGTTAATTGCTTGTTTCCGTAAGGGCATAGCGTGATATGCCCCTGCGATAATCACCTAACTTTGTCATTTGAGAAAAAGGGGCGCATAGATGTTTTATATTTATGAACTTGGGTCAAAACAGCGATCAACAATTGCCCAAACCATAACTCAAGACTTTATGCCAAACTTTGATGCTTATACATGGTGGAGTGATGAACCCTATCGAATTCCCCCCTTGGCTTTTACGGTCGATAGAGAGAAAGTGTTGTTAGATTGTTATAGATGGCCTGGTGGGATTGAATTGTGTAGCGAAAAATTGATAGCAATTTACAAACAGTTTCAAGTCCATATGGACATTTCCCCCGTTTCTATCTATTACTCAGATAATCATGAAGAGATTTTTGGAAAATATCAAGCCTTTCGCCCGTTGAATTTTCTTGATGGACTTGATTCTGAAAAAACCGAATATGCTCGTTATCGTTCCCCAGTGCGGACGCCAGATTTTACAAAACCAAGAAAATTGGTCATGTCGAAAGCCATCCTATCCGATCCGCCAGCCCTGTTCCGCTTAAAAGAACATCGTTCTTTAATCATTGTTCACACCCTTCTGAAAGAGGCAATAGACAAGAATGGGATTACGGGAATAAATTTCATTCCATTGGAAGAATTTATATTGGAATTAAGCGGGTTTGAGGTTATCCGTGATTCATGATTATTCTTCTAGAAATTTAAACTCCTTGCTATGTAATTACTTTGTTACATAAGTTCCTTTAATGATGTCATGTCGAGCGGGTCAAGCCGACTAACACGACAATCAATTAGAGAGTCGAGACATCTCTCCACTAAACTATTAAATAGAGTACACCTCTCTAACGACGAGATGTCTCGACTCAGCTTATGACCGAGACTGCTTTTGTTTAACGCCGCTCGACATGACACAAAAGTAAAGGTTATTTTTGTAGTAAATCACAGAAAATTTTAAAGATTAAATCATCGAAAATTGCTGTGATTTACTCGGTGATTGACCGAATTTATAGTGCATTTTTTTTAGAATACTTTCTGTCAATCGCACAATGCTGTATTTTGGTGTTCGAGAATCATTCTTTACTAGCTAAAAATCATGCCTGAGTCACGCGGTGGTAAATCACCTCGCTATTGATAAATACGCCCCTTTGGATTACAAGCCCAAAGGGCGCTTGGTTGGTAGCTCTGTGATTCATCACAGAGGTATACGATTATTTCAAATTCGCTCTCATTTCCCGTTTCAACTATATTTCCACTATGACCGATCTAACTTACCTTTCCCAAAATGATCCGAACCGATTTGAGCTGTTTTCAAACCAAGAAACGATGAAAGCGGTTGTTACAACTGGCAACGGTGGGTACGAAAAACTTGATTATCGTGATGTGCCTAGGCCGGAAATTGGGCCGGGTGAGGTGCTGTTGAAGGTGTTGGCGGCAGGCGTCAACAACACAGAAATCAATACCCGCCTTGGTTGGTATTCTTCGTCTGTGACAGGCGGGACGGAGCAGTTTTCTGAGGGTGAGCACGAAGGAGATATTGCAGACGGTGGCTGGAATGAAACAACGCCGTTTCCGCTGATCCAAGGGACGGATTGCTGCGGTGAGGTGGTTGCCGTTGGTGATGGCGCACCTGCAATCATAGGTCAGCGTGTCATCGTACGTGCCTGTATGCGGCTCAACGGCTTCAATTCCATCGAGAATATCTGGATGGCCTCAGATTTTGATGGTGCATTCGCCCAATTTGTCAAAGTGCCAGCCAGTGAAGTATTTGCGGTTGATTGTAAGTGGTCTGATGAGGAGTTGGCCACTATCCCTTGCGCATACGGCACGGCCGAAAATATGGTCCATCGCGCCAAAGTTTCAGCAGCAGATCGAGTGTTGGTTACTGGCGCATCAGGCGGTGTGGGGTCGGCTGTGGTGCAGCTGGCTAAGCGGCGCGGGGCGTACGTTACGGCCGTTACTAGCCAATCCAAAGTCGAGAAAGTCAAACAGCTCGGGGCCGATCGCATTCTTCCCCGAGAGTCAGACCTAGTCGCTGAGCTTGGCGATGAGAGCGTTGATGTTGTTATTGATAACGTCGCTGGGGATGGCTTTACCAACTTGCTTAAAGTGATGGCGCGAGGCGGACGCTACGCCTCTTCAGGCGCGATTGCTGGCCCCATGGTCACCATGGACATGCGAGACTTTTACCTTAAAGATTTAAGCCTCATTGGGTGTACCGCATGGGACGAACCCGTTTTTCCAAACCTCATTGGCTACATCGAACGAGGCGAAATTAAACCTCTTGTCGACCAAACATTCCCGCTAGACCAGATTGCCAAGGCCCAGCAGGAATTTATGAAGAAAACCCACTTTGGCAACTTTGTGCTTATCCCAGCTCAAGATTGAGCTTTGTTGGCAGTTTATTTACTCTGCACCGCTCACCATTTAAAATTGAAAACGGCCGTGAAGGGTAATCGTTATTTGTTAGTTGTTAGTTGTTGATTTTTAAAACGACAGCGCATCTAGAGAACTCACAAGGTGCGGCGCATATCACAATCGGTGGGCGGTGCCGCGGTCGGCGTACAGAATAAGTTCTTCACCAGTCTTGACCGTGCGCGTTGCTAAGCGAACATTGGTGATGGCCGGTAGGCCAATCTCCCGCAGGATAATTGAGCCGTGTGACAGATCGCCACCAATTTCAACAACTGCGCCAGCCACCTGTGCAAATGTTGGAATCCAACCGGCGTCAACGGAGCGAGCAACAAGAATCGTGCTTGCTGGCTCGAAGCCGTCTGGCAGGCGTAAGGCTGGCTCATTTAGCACCCAAGCCCGCCCTTGCACCTGACCCCCAGTCAGGCTAATACCGCGCAGCGGGCCTTCACCATCACTGTCGGAGGCCATAGAAGCCGCATCTAGGTCATCAAATCGATAGAGCAGGTCAGGCATATCGTACTTAGACAATTGTTCAATATCCGTTTGGCGTTGGGTAAAGAATTCGGTCGAATACACAATCCCCTCGTCCAACGAGCGCGCCTCATCCGCCGTGAGTAGCCACAGCATATCAACAGTAGGCAATTGACCTGCTTTGGTTGCCTCTTGGGCTAATGAAAGCAGCCGCCTGCGAATATCCACATAGCAGCGCATTGACTCATAGCGCCACACTTCTCGTGCCCGCATGACGCGGCTGAGCTGCCACCAGAGAGGTTTTGTTAGCCAGCGTAATAGTTGTGCTTCAGGTTGCGTTTCAGCAGCTGATGAACGATGCACCCCCTCAACGGCTAGGCTTTGGAGTAGCGGTTCTGGTGATTCGTGATAGCGGGGTCGGGCTATATCGCTCTCATAAATACCGCGATGCCCGTGCTTGGCTAGGTATGCTTGCCACGCGGTTTTGAACTGGGCATCATCTGGCAACTCGCCTGCTGCAAGCTTGCTTTTCAAGGCGGGCTGCGCCGCAACGATGGCCCGAAGTGCCTCAAGTTCGGTGAACATCTCTGTTGAGATGGTCCGGTTTTGAGCCGCATGAGAGCGAAGGGTGCCGGTTTGGCGCAGAATGAGCAGCGGCCCGCTCATCGCCTGCGTTAAATTTAGCATCTCAGTGACAAAGGCTGTAAACAGATCTCGGAAGTTATCAACGACCGAGGTAAAGGTCTCTCCCGGTTGAGCCGCACGCGCCTGAATGCTGGAAACGTGTTGAACTGAGTCGCGTACAGCATTAAGCTGCCGCCATCCTAAACGTAGAAGCGGCACCGTACTGCCAAGAAAGCGCCCTAGCTTGAAGCCTGCCTCTTTATCGGACGAGCCGCCAATCGAGTTTGTCACCAGCGTGGTTGGTAGACCCCAATGGCGCATCATGTCGGTTAGAAGGGAGATATTAAACAAGGGACGGCCGTAAAATGTTTCAACCATTGGCCGATTGGTGGGGAGCGTGCTGTCAAATTGTCGATACCAATCAAAAAAGCCGGTTGATGATTCGGTCACAATGCTGGTCATAAAGCGGGATGGCGGATCGGGCATGATCTCTTTCAGATTGGCATAGGTAAACGCTTCGTTGCGTCGGGGAGCCCGTGTAATCGGCCGTACCTGAATCAACCAGCATACTTGCCCATCGTCAGCCCATTCGATATCCCAATCACGTCCTTGCAACTTGAAAACGCGCCGTACGTCTCGCAGGAGACGCTGGAGCCTGCGCAAGAATGGCAGTTCGGTATCAGGGCGTTCACCAAATCGCAGTTTCGATAGCGTGATAGATTCTCCCGCTTCCTCTCCGCTCACGAGTTGATCGGCGAGACCTTGCGTGTAGTTCACCAAGTCGTCCTGAAAGGCGCGTTCGGTAAAGGCGACCCCAGCATACTTTGCCGCCACCATTTCCATCACCAAAATGTCTCGACGAAACTCAGCTCTCTGAACCGCTCGAGCTCCCGATTGCCACACATCGACTAACGCGTCGGTCAGTTGCTCGGCAGAATCCGGTGCGACATTGAGGTGGGTATTAAAATAACCAGCCAGCGCACTGTCGTCACCATCCTCAGCTGAAAAGGCAGAGCGAACGGCCAGCGGTGACTGGTAGCTAGGCAAGGCGACCTTTTCCAACATCAACTTGGCATCACGAACCTGAATATTGTTGTCATCGATGGTCACAATCCCTTCAGCCTGCAGATGCTTCCAGGTATCGTCTAACAGCACGCTGCCTGAAGGAACCGGTAGCCCGGCATTGCGCGCCTGACTGAGCAGGCGCGCTTTGTTCCCCACACCTACTTTTTGATAGTCACTGGCGTGGGTGCCGAGTTGCAGGAGGTTATGTTTTTGCATGGTCATTTGGTATGAGCCACCGATTCTGCCTTGACGAGCTGACGGGCTAGTTGCACCATCTCCTCGCTGTATTCGGCGGGCTGTTCGATCATTGGGAAGTGATCCCAGTCCGGCACAATGCGCGTTGTGTGGTTAGGAAGTAGCTGCTTGTAATCGTCCAGTTGGTCAACCGTGAGCACCCGTTCTCGCTCACCCCACAAAAGCACGGTCGGGATGTCAACGGGTCTCAGACCGTCAAACCATGGTTGGGTAATGATGTCAAACATCTGCCCGAAGACGCTACATTGGCGGTATTCGTTAAAGAAACGGTTGAGATAGTCGTTGGGAACGGGTTGATGGAACAGGAGGCGGCGAAACAAGGGGCGGGTGATTGGTGATGAAAATGTGAGCTGACCAAGGCGGCGCATGCCGGGAAGCTTCATGAAGCGAGGGAAGAGCCTTTTTTCCAGTCGCGTGCCAACGGGAGCATGTAAAATCAAGCCGTCGATTGCTTCTGGATTGCGCTGAACGTACTCCAAGGCGATACTGCCGCCAATCCCTGTGCCAAGAAGGACAAGCGGACGCTGTTCTTGGGCAACGATCCCGTGAAGGTGATCGGCGTAATCACTGAGTGTTTGCAGCGCAGGGTCAGCCGGTTTGGCGGCGAAACCCGGTAGGGTTATCGGCAAAAACCGAACCGCGTCAGGCAAAAACGGCCGTATTCGATCAAAACGAAAAGCCCCGCCGCCGTTGCCATGAATGGCCACGATGGTCAGCTCAGGCATTGTCACCTCGACACCTGCTGAGCGGCTGACTGTGCTTGTTGAGCTGCTAAAATGTGCGGAATTTCCTTAAAGTTCGGATGATCGCCGGCGTGTGAAAAATCATGCTGCCACCGTATAGAGCCATCTTGCTCGACAAGGAACATGCCGGGCATTTCCCATGGATCGCCAACAGGCATGCCAATGGCATGCCCCTTACGGGCGGCGCGAACGCCACAGGCGAACACCTGTGGGCCAAACATCTCTTTTAGCCCGCCACGTTCGATGCCTAGCGCATTATAAAAAAGCTTGGGTGTATCGGAAACGGCACGCGCTTCCGGCCACAGACCGTCGAAAAACGGTTCGCCCTGTGCAGCTGACCCCTGAAAAACGAACAGGATAGGTGGATAATCCGGGTCAGATTGACTGATGAGGCGTAAGTCTTCGACCATCTCGCGGCAAAAGATTCAGCCGAAATGGCGTAGAAACACGATCAGGGTTGGCTTGTTGGCCAGCTGATCTTGTAAACTGCCTTGGCGCAGATTGAGCCCCTCAACAGGGGTTGTCAATATGCTTGATGATATCTGTTTCATGTCGGTCTCCTGTGTAAACAAGTGTCACGTGGCAGGTATCAGGTGTCACGTAAAAAATCTGCGTCATCTGCAAATCTGCGGAATCTGCGTTCTATTTACATTCATTTATTGGTGCCGCACCGCGGCATGTACTCTCCTTTGATAATCTGTTGAACTAAGCTTAGCACTGAATGGGCCATTTCTGTAGTTTTGTTCATGTTTTGCAAATGTTTTGTCATGATTGTGGCGTTACGAGTATTGAGGCAAACGGCCGTTTTCGTTAAGCGTCACTTGAAACAACGCTCGGCATATGAAAAATAGGGGAATGCTAGATGAATACTCGGAGATGTTCAGATTTTGGTGTCTTTTCCCCGCTTGATAGCTGTTTAATCTCACCTTGAACCTTAGTTGCAAGATCGTCCCAACCTTGTGCTTCGGCAAGCGCGTGCAGCTGTTCAAAATACCGCTTTGATTGAGATAAACGGCCGTTTTGCCTGGCCCATTTTGCCAAATTACGCAAAATTAAACGCATCGCTTGATATTCGTGGATTTTCTTAGATCGATCTAGAGACAACCGTAAATGTCGTTCGGCCGTCACCATCTCATTGTTATAAAAGGCAACAACGCCCAAATTGTTGTAGACAAGCATTTCGCCTTTCTTATACTCAATTTCTCGGTATATCTGCAGACCTTGTTCAAATAAAGCGGCCGCATCCGCCGGTTTTTTATTGAGATGGTGCAGCGCCCCCAAGCTTTTTAAAAATAAGACCTGATTTATTTTTTGGTCAAGTTTTACCGCTAGGGCCAGTCCCTCCCTTTGATATTTTTCAGCGAGCTCGGCTTCGTTTTCAAGGATTGCCAAAGTGCCCAGCTCCTCAAACAGGGTTAGGATGGGTTCACCCACTGATTCTTGCTGCGAGATGGCGAGCGCTTGCCCGAGATAATGTTTGCCCTTGCTGTATTGCCCCTTGCAGTTATAAACGATGCCAATTTCCGTTAAAAACTGCAATTTCAAAGCGTTGTTCCCCATATTTTCAGTGAGCGCTAGCCCCTTTCTCAAGTGAGCCTCAGCTTGGTCGTATTGCATTTGATGACGCTTGAGCTGGCCTAGCCTCAGCTTGAGCTTCCCCAAAAGTATTGTCTTTGTCGGCTCAATGAGAGCGATTGCTTGAATGAGCAGACCCTCAATTTTCTGCAGATCCCCCCAGGCAATGTAAAGGGGTCCCATGTCGTATAAGATTTGACCCAAAATATGGCCCTCTTTGCGGTGGCTAAGCGACTGTATGGCGACTTCGATGTGCTCAAGCTCCTGGCGAATAGCGGGATATGCGTTGCGGTGGTCAGCAATAAACTGCTGCCAATAGCCAAAAAGGTGAGGATGCGTATCGACGA
>JBCCFD010000144.1:0-15950 GCA_039029915.1 Chloroflexota bacterium | reverse complement strand
ATGATGGACGCTGATGGTCAACATCCACCTAAGATCATTCCGCAGCTGCTTGAAGCCAGCCGAACGTATGACATGGTCGTGGGGGCTAGAACGAGCGAGTCTGACAGCGCCATTCATCGAGATATCGCCAATATCATCTACAACAAGCTCGCCAGTTATATTACGAACTTCAAAATTGAAGATTTAACCTCTGGATTTCGGATTATCAAGCGAGACATTGCCAACGAGTTTCTTTATTTGCTTCCTAACCAGTTCTCCTATACGACAACATTAACCCTGTCGGTGATTCGAGCTGGCTATAATCTCAATTACATTCCGTTTGCAGCACCGAAGCGGGTCGGCAAAAGCAAGATCAAGCTGCTGCGAGATGGTTCAAAGTTTTTGATGATTATTTTACGAATTGCCGTCTTTTTTGCACCGCTCAAGATTTTTACACCGGCCAGTATCCTCTTTTTCCTAACTGGACTCAGCTGGTACCTTTTCCGCGTTTTTGGCCAAGGACGGCCGTTTCCACCTGTCTCTAGCTTGCTGATGATAACGGCCGTTCTTATCTTCTTCATCGGGCTAGTTTCAGAGCAAATCGCCAATTTGCGCTATGCTAGAACGGGCATTAACAACTCGTGATTGAGAAACCAACAATCATTGTCACCTCACTGGGACGTACGGGTACCCAATATTTTGCCAAGCTGTTTGATGCTCTGTTGGATGATGTAACGGCCGTTCATGAACCAGATATCATGAATGTGGTTGAATTTAAAGGGGTCGCTCGGTACGCTAAACTGTGGGAAAAGATCAATGAGGTCGGTGCCTTCAATATTTTAGTTAAAAAACCATTGGGGCTGTGGGGATTAGTGCTTCAATCAGACAAGCGTTTTTTAGGAGCGGTCAGCGAGCAAAGCGCCATTGACCAAATTTTAAAACAGCGGCAGCAGTTTATACAGTCCCGACCGGGTCAGATTTATATGGAGTCTAGCCTCGCGTTTTACGGTTTGCTTGATCTTTTGCCAACCACCTTTAGCAACTACCGTGCCGCGTATATTGTTAGAAACGGCCGTAGTTGGGTGCAGTCATGGATGAATTGGGGCCAAGAACACGGTGGTATTTACGGCAAAAGCGGCATTAGTAAATTAATGGGGCACAATTGGCCCACCGCAGAGCAAATTCCAACTGATGCTTATTTTGACAGGTGGCCACATATGAGCCGTTTTGAGCGTTTATGCTGGGCGTGGGCACACTTCAATCAACATGCCATCGATTCTTTGGAAGGGAGTGAACACGGCCGTTTATTCAAATTTGAAGACATCTTCTCCCAACGGGAAAAGTTTGAAGAGTTGATTCAATTCCTAGTAGAGATTTCACCGGAGCCTGTTGCCCAGGTCAATTTAGATCAGTTGCGCCAGCAGCGAAAACATCAAAGCCAGGGCCAATTCCCAGCTTGGGAAAAATGGCCCGAAGCACACAAAGCACAATTTGAAACGCACTGTGCGCTGCTCATGCAGCGTTTAAACTATGAATAAGATCAAAAAATGGGCACCTTATCTATTATCTGCCTTTATTTTGGCAATTGGTGCCTATTTTCTATCCCAGAACCTCGACCAATATTTAGAATTATTGGAATTCTCAATCCCAACTGTGCTCATACTGGCGCTCGTTGGGGTTCTTTTTATCCTAGGTAACGGGGTTAATAACTATGTGTTATATCGTCACTTAGGAGCCCAAGTCAGCCTCAACGAGAGCGTTGGCCTAGCCGCCATAAACACGCTGGCCAACTATTTACCCTTTGCCGGTGGAATGCTGGCCAAAAGCGTTTATTTACGAAAAAGACACCAAGTGCCATACGGCCGTTTTTTCAGCGCTACCCTCTCCCTCTTTGTTTGCCTCATTTCTGCCAACGGACTTCTCGGTCTGCTCGTGCTTAGCAGCTGGTTTTTACGTGGTGACCCAGTGCAGCCAATCCTTTGGTTCGGCTATGGCGTCATGTTTGCCATCATTCTCATCTTATTTGTGCCTATCCCTGAGCGAATTATTCCCCAGCGGCTAAAGAAATCTTTTGATTCTTTGACGGAAGGGTGGCAAATCATTATCAAAACCCCCTCCCTGTTTCTCACCTTAATCGGTATTCAATTGGTGATGATGGTGTTATCCGCGCTGCGATTTTGGTTAGCTTTCCGCCTATATTCACAGGAAATCAGCTTTGGGCAGGCGATTCTTTTTGCCACAGCCATTGTCCTCACCCAAATTGTAAGCTTAACCCCGGGCGGTCTAGGGGTCAGGGAGGGTATCGTGGCCGCTTTGGCCATTACCCAATCTTATCCGGCTGATATTGCTGTTTTGGCCGTGGCAACCGATCGACTCATTGCGACCATAGTCTTCTTTATTTTAGGCACCATTTACACCACAATATTGGGACAAGACCAAACAAAAAGGGAGTTTGAAGTTTGAAAACAGCCGAATGAAAAGAGATTCCATCAAAGTCTGCTACATTTTAGCTTACTACTTTCCACAATATGTGCGAACAAAGGTGCTGCTTGATGCCTTCGAGCAGCTAGAGCACACCACCGTTTATACGGCCGTTAACCGTCGAATGGGCCTTTTAAAATATATTGAAGTCTTTTTAAAATTGATAAAAATTCGGCTATCGAAAAAGCCTGATATTTACATTCTCGGGTTTCGGGGCTACGAACATTTTTGGATCATCAAACTACTAACACTTGGCAAACCGCTGGTTTACGATCACATGATGTCTCCCTATGACAGTCTCGTTTTTGAGAAACGAACCGTCAAAGAAAAAAGCGCGCTCGCAAAAATCATTCATCGTTACGAGCAATCGCTGCTTAACTCTGCCACAATAACCTTAACTGACTCCACCCTGCACTCCCAGTTTTTAGGCGAGACGTTTACGGTCTCTCAAAATAAATTTGTTGATATTCCAGTCGGCGCTGATGAGATTAAATTTTTCCCAATGGGTGCTGAAAAGCCAGAGTCCATATCAGAAAAGTTAAGCATCTTGTTTTATGGCTCATTTTTACCTTTACACGGTGTACCTTTGATTCTTGAAGTGGCTAAACGCGTTCAAGATTTGCCCATCACGTTTGACATGATTGGTGGCAATCGACTAAATCTCGATTGGTTTTTTGACGATATAAAAAAACACGGCTTGAAAAATGTGTCTCACACTAGCTGGGTTGACTATGATCTTTTGCCACAGCGAATCGGAATGGCAAATTTATGTATTGGAGGCCCATTGGGCAATACGGGGCAATCAAGTCGCATTATCACGGGAAAAACATACCAATTTTTGGCGATGGGTAAGCCAACGATTGTGGGTGATGTTCAACTCGCTCATCCATTTGTTAATCAAACAAACTGTCTGCTTATACCCCAGGGAAATCGTGATGCCTTAGAGGCTGCCATTCGCTGGGCGTTCGAGCATCAATCTCAGCTTCCTCAAATCGGTGAAAACGGCCGTAAAATATTTCAGGCTCATTTTTCGACAAAACATATTAGTCAGCGTTTAGATACCTTGCTACAAAAATTAGTATAAAAATAACCATGATGATTTCAAAAATTAACGGCCGTAAAACGATTCAACTCCTCCTTTTTTGTACAGTGGTGGCTTTTCTAATGCAGCTTCCTTACCTGCTTGGCTATTTAACTACACCAGAGGGCGTTTTTTACACGGGTCTCATTATGAATCCCGAAGATTCTCAAACTTACTGGGCCAAAATGACTCAGGGATTTAATGGGGCATGGGCTTACACGATCCCATTCACCACCGAAGCGCATGAGCCAGCCTATGTCGGCATCTTCTACGTTTGGCTGGGTCAACTGGCTCGCCTACTGGGCATATCAATAACGGCCGTTTGGCACAGTTCACGAATTGTAGCAACGATCATTTTGTTTATGACTGTTTACTGGTTTATTGGACTTTTTGTGGGGAACCGAGGATTGGTGACTGGGGACCAAAATCACCAATCCCCAATGACTAATCCCCAATTACCCAACCTCCATCAGTTCACCTTCCTCCTCGCTATTTTTGGCTCGGGCTTAGGTTGGCTTTTGTTTATTTTACAGGCTCCTTATTGGCTTAGCGCATTTCCCGTTGATTTTAAACAGCCGGGGGCGCACCTATTTTTTACAGCCATGACTTTCCCACACATCACGTTAGGAACAGCCTGTATTTTGATCAGCTTGGGCATGCTGCACAAATTTGGCTTGGAAGAGCGAAAAGAGAAAAAAGAGAAGATTAGTCAAGGGTGGTATTTACCATTTACCATTCACCATTTACCAGTCACTATTTTATTCGCACTGTCTAACCTTTTGCTCGGCATTGCTTACCCCTTTTTAATCTATTTAGTGGCGGGCACAGCCTTATTGCTTGGCCTATACCTGATGTGGCAGAAGCGAGGTGTCCCTTGGTTGTACGGTGGATTAACGGCCGTTGGTTTTATCATCCCAGCCCCGTTGAACCTATACTATGTATCAGTCCTACAAACCAACGAGGTTTTTAAGGCGTGGGACGTTCAGGCAATCACACCATCAGCCCCTTGGCCTCACTATCTCATTGCCTTTGGCCCCTACCTATGGTTTGCATGGGTCTACTGGCGCAACAGTCAACAAAATAGAGACCAAACCATCATCCTATACTGCTGGATTTTAACGGTGATTCTCTTATTGTACGCCCCACTTAATCCCCAGCGCCGTTTCATTCAAGGCGTTCAGGTGCCGCTCGCCATATTGACAGGCTTAGCTGTTGTCCAAATTATTCTGCCCCGCTGGGTGCAAAGCAAACGGTGGCAAAGCATTGTGGCCCGACCTCGCTATGAAACTAAAAAACTGGCTCGTCTGCTCGGTGTCATCTTTTTGCTGTTCATGTGTCTGTCTAATATTTATTTGTGGTCAGATATAACGAGAATTGCCACCCTAACCCAGCCAGCGCCTTTATTTCGCAGTGAGGATGAGTTTGAAGCAGCGAAATGGCTACGCGAAGAAAATCTATCAACGACCGTTTTTGGAACGATGCAAACGGGCAACCTCATCGCTGCTCAAAATGGAACCCCTGTTTTTATCGGTCACTGGGCAGAAACGGTGGATTATGAAGCCAAGCTTGTGCAGGGTGAGCAGTTCTTTGACCCCACCACTACCGATGAGTGGCGCAAGCAGCTTCTCAACCAGCACAACATCGATTACGTCTGGCTTGGCCCTCAAGAAGATCCGGCAAATCAGCTAGATTTAGAATCAATTGATTTTCTCACGCTTCTGTATGAGAATAGCACCATATCAATTTACAAATTTACCCCATAAGTACAGCCCAAACTATTTTGCTAGGTGCGAATGGATTTGAGCTGTACTTTAAAAATTAATCATTGCATGAAAGCACTTCTCCAGCGTGTGTCTAGCGCCTCAGTAACCGTCAACGGCCGTATAACGGGTCAAATCGAACGCGGCTTTTGTATTTTGCTGGGAGTCACGCACAGTGACAGTACCAAAGAAGCGGATTGGCTAGTTAACAAGCTTATCGGGCTGCGCGTCTTTGAGGATGAGGGCGGCAAAATGAATCTATCCATCGAAGATGTCGGTGGCGAGTTTTTAGTCGTGTCCCAATTCACGCTCTATGGCGATGCCCGAAAAGGAAAACGGCCGTCTTTTACCAATGCGGCTCGACCAGACCAAGCGGAACCACTCGTTGATTACTTCATCACCCAACTGCGTGAGCGAGGTTTCAAAGTGGGTACAGGCGTATTTGGGGCCATGATGCAGGTTGAAATCAACAACGATGGTCCCGTCACTCTCATGCTTGAAAAAAATGCAACTTAGAAGGAAATAATAATGAGTATCGATATTATTTCAATGCGGCCAACAAACCAGAAATTCGACACCCCTCTTCTCTTTGTTCACGGCGCTTGGCACGGCAACTGGTGCTGGGCCGAAACATTTATGCCCTATTTTACTGAACGCGGCTTTGAAGTTCACGCCCTCAGCCTACGGGGTCATGATAAAAGCCCCGCTGAAAAAAGCATCAAGTGGCTTAGAGCCAAAGATTATGTGGCAGATGTAGCCACGGCCGTAAAACAGCTCCCAAAGCCCCCCATCGTCATTGGTCATTCTATGGGCGGGTATGTGGTTCAAAAATATCTAGAAACCTACTTTGCCCCTAAAGCTATATTACTAGCTTCAGTACCTCCCAGTGGCGTTATTGGGATTACGCTCAAAATTCTTAGAACAGAACCAGCAACGTTCTTGAAAATTAACCTGCAGCAAACACTCTATCCAGTCGTTGGTACAGTCGCTAACGCTAAAAAACAGCTCTTTTCGCCTGAAACACCGGATAGCGTCGTTGAAAAAGTCTTCCCTAAACTTCAAGAAGAATCTTACGGCGCATTTTTAGATATGCTGCTCTTTAATTTACCTAAACCCAAAAAGATTCAAACACCAATTCTAGTGTTGGGTGGCACAAAAGATTATATTTTTTCACAGGAAGAGGTTAGGAAAACGGCCGTTGCTTATAACACAGAACCCAAATTCTTTGATATGGGGCACAACATGATGATGGAAGATGGTTGGGAAACCGTTGCGGATGAAATGATCACCTGGCTGCAGGCCGCATAATGGCTCGTGTAGTTTTCCCGAAGTCCTCAGAAGTTTATGATGACAATCATTCAGAAACCTTTTGAGTATTTCGCTTAACCCAAACATTATGCACACTGTCGTTGCGAAATAGCAGGTTATGTTTGCCCACTGGGCATTATCACCATCAGCGTCATTTCGGGAGGACACAAAAAACGAACCCGTGGGGCACTCATTCCCTCTAACCCAATCCCGCGACTGACATAGAGATGTGTCCGCCATTCCTTGTACATCCCCATCACGTATTGCCGACCCAATTGCGAGCTCGTCAACAAAGGCCCAATAATGGGTACGCGGACTTGCCCTCCATGAGTATGACCACACATATATAAATCAATACCGTGCGCTGTAGCTTGAGGCATCATTTCCGGCGAGTGGAAAACAAAAAGTTGCGGTACATCATGGGGAGCACGGCTCACTAACCGAGCTAATCGAGCTTCATCTGTCGGTAGGTGATGGGTGCAATCCATGCCCAAAACAGCTAATCGTCCCCCATTTTCAAACTCTAAAAGCTCAATATCGTGCCGCAATAGCTTAATATTTAATCCATCAAAAATTGGGAGAACCTGGTCTCGCAAATCAACGGGAGGACTGCCAAGTGTGGCAAACACGCCATAAGGCGCTTTTAGCTGAGACAACAAACGCCGGACCAAAGCGTGCGTTTCAGGGTCTTCGTTATAAGATGTGTTCACATAATCACCCGTTACAATTATCACATCGGGCTTTACATTTTTAACAATTTGCAGTACCTTGGACTCGCGTCTAGTCCAACGTTCAATATGAAGGTCTGTAATTTGTAAAATCTTGATAGGATCAGTCTGAAGTGGTAAGCGATCTGAAAAAATAACAAACTCTGAAAGCTGAAGATTATGTGGCTCAATGACGGCACCATAAATTAAGGCGGCTGTTGCTAACAGCTGAACGCCAAAATTAAGAATAAACGACGGCCTAAACCCAAATTGTAAGGCAATAAAGGCTAAAATGAATGTCGTGAGAACGCGAGGCACAGTTAAAACCACAATTTGCGCTTTCCAAGGACCAAATGAGATTTTCTGCCATGGCAAGTAGAGCAAAACGGCCGCATCTAGTACAAAAAATCCCATCTGCATCAAAAACACACCGGTACCTAACCGAGGGCTATTGTTTAAAATGCGCCACCAAAGCAAACCCATCACCGCTGAAAGAACCACACCAAAACCAACAACCTGCCACGTAAGCCAATGGGTTGGTTGATGAAAAGCCATAATGACCTTATGTAGCCACCCTTCAGTTAAGGTATCGATAGCAGGATCATTGATTTCATTTTTATCTTGAAGCGGGGAAAAATCATGTTTATTACTATTCATAGATGGGCTCGAACTTCAGATGGAACTTAAATTTTTATCAAATATTATTTTCAATCACTCACCGTCAAAATTCAATAGATCGTTAGTGGAATTTGTCGAAAATTCACAAAATCAAGCGTTTATTGTCATATGTGCTTTGACATATTCATCTAAAAAGATGAAAAATTCTTTTTTCAATACTCTTGGCTGTAATACACTTGCTGATGTGAGTAACTCCCCCAAGAGTGCCTGATTTTTCTTACTAAAACACTTACCCAGAAATAACACAAGCATTTCTGGCAGTCAATAATAAAAATGGTCTAAATACTTCGTTACCCAAGAATATTTTCAAACAAGCAGAAGTATTAATAACTTTGGTAGCCAAGTGGTAAATTTATCGGAGGATATTGTATGACTGAACAAGACCCTATTCAGACGGATCAACCTATTAGAAATAACCGACGCGAGCAAGCCCGTACCAAAGCGGCTGAAGTTGAAGAAGTTATCAACGACATGAACGCCAGCGTCGCCCTTTTGCGCACTGAAGCAGACCGTGCTCGGGGTGTATTTGGCTTTGGTCGTCGCATTTTGGTACCACCTGATGAAATCCACGTTGTAGTAGGAGACGGCCGTCACAATCTAGGTTTATCCAATGACCGCAAAGTTTTTGGTCAAACCGCAGATCGACCGTCACGCTATTGGCTCAATTCACTGACCCAGGTTATCAAGCTCAAAACGATTAGTTTTACCGTAACCATTCACGGCACCGCCAACGAAGGGGTCGAGGCTCTCGATAAAAGTAAGGTCAGCTTTAGATTATGGGCACACGCCGTCGCCAAGCTTAATCCAGAAAAGGCAGACGTGGCCGCCCAGCGCGTAGGGTTAGACACAACTGGTTTAGTCCACACCATTACTAAGGTCGGCACGGCCGAATTGGTCGCCGCCGCCGCAACGATGAGCCTTGAGGAAATAATCGCCAGTCGCCAACAGCTTGCAGCCATCGCTTTCCCCAAGGTAAACAGTATTCTCTCTGAGTTGGGGTACGACTTAGCACTGCTTACAATTACTCGATTAGGCGGCAGTGCTTATCAGCGTCTAATTGCTCAAGCCGAAGCACGCATCTCAAAAGAAACTGGCATCGCCACCAACAAAGAACAACTGGCAGAATTAAAAGATACTCAGGCCCGCGAGCAATTAGAAGCAGAAATCCGAGCCCAGACGGAAAAGAAGCTCGCTTCTGAGCGGCTAGACGCCCAACAAGAGGTCGAAACCGCCACCCTTTCTCAGAAAGAAGCCCTCGCCATACGTCAACATGAGCTTGAAGTTAAAGAGTTTAGCCGCAACAAGCAAGCCGCAGAAGCTGAACATGAATCTGATTTAGCTAAAGTAAAGCTGGCAGAGCAGCTTGGTAAAGCAGAAGCAGAGAAAAATGCTGAACTGGCTCAGCTTGAAAGAATGCGCCAAGCTGAACTCCGTGCCCAAGAGCAAAAGCGGACTGCCGAAATCAAACTAGCTGAGACGCAAACCGAAGCGGCTCGTTTAGCCGTTGAGCAAGCCAAACAAATTGAGCGAGCTGCGGCCCACACTGAAGCCGAAGCGGCTCGACTCAAAGAGGAAGAGCTAGCCCGGGCTGAGCGACAAAAAGAAATTGCGCTTGTTGAAGCCAGTCAGGTAGCTGAACAGCTCAAGCTAGAAGCAGAAGCGGAAGCCCGCTCAATGCAAATTAAGGTGGATGCAGAAACGAAGTCGATGCAAATCAAAGTGGATGCTGAAACTAAAATGGAGCTAGTTAAAGCAGAAGCTGAAGCAACTGCCACTGAAAAACGAGCGCAAGCCGCCAAGAAACGGGCTGAGGCCACAAAAGCGGAAACAGCGGCTGGTGGTTTAGCTGAGGCTGAAGTTGAAGCAGCTCGAGTCAAAGTTTCTCAGCAAAAAGTAGATGTAACCCGGGCTGAAGGTTTGGCGCTTGCTGAAGTTGAAATGGCTCAGGCAGAAGCCGCCGCAGAAAAGACTCGCCGCCTCAAAGAAGTGGAAATTAATGCTCAAAAAGAATTGGCCTTGCTTTATGAGCAGGCACCCGTTTTGATTGAGCTTGAAAAATTACGGATGCAGTTAGCTCATGATGAAAAGCTAGCCGAAATCCAGAGTGAAGCCCAGCTGCGCGCCTTTGAAGCGATTGCGCCGGGCGTCAAAATCAATATTTTTGGTAACGGTGGGCAAACCGGCGAGGTGATGTCCAATCTCATGTCCATTTCGCACGGGCTAACTATGGTGGGTGACCAAGTGCCAGCTATTGGCAACATTATTAATCATAAAAACGGCGGCAGCTTAAGCTTGCCAACGTTTCAAAAGTTCACGCCTTTTATCAAACAGCTCATGGATGAAATGAACCCACGTGTCTTTTCATCACTTAAGGTCACAGATGTGGTTGATAAATTGGGTACCGTTGTAGCCGGTCAGGATGATTTGGTGACTGCACTGGATAATATCCGCAAGGATGCCTCGTTCCGCATGGTGGGCGACATGCCTATTGGCCCCATTTTGAAGATGCTAGGTCTTGGCAGCGGTGGTGACGATACGGCCGTTGAAGAGATCACCGTCGGCACAGATTAACACACGCAAATCAACCCTCTGGAAGGATTACAGCACGGCCTTCTAGAGGGTGCGCTCCCAAAATCAAGATAGTTTAGGTGCCGCTTCCCCTTGAATGTGCGCGTTGATACAGGCTGGCAAACCAGATTGCGCTGCATCAATGAGAGCCTGTTGAAGCGCCTCAATAGTTGTCACCGTCTGCCCCCAGCCACCCAATGCTTCAACCACTTGGTCATAATTCGTCCGGTTTAACATCACATCCCGAATGCGATCCGCTCCATAGTTGCGTTTTTGGATCTGTAATTCAGCATTCCAACGGGCGTCGTTGCCAATAATGAGTGTAAACGGCAAATCGTAGCGTACGGCCGTATCCATCTCAAACGGAATAAACCCAAAGCCACCATCCCCCATACAGGCAACAATTTTAGCATTTGGGTAGGCTAAGCGAGCCGCTAAACCAAATGGAATCGCATTGCCAATTGAGCCTGACGGCCCATTAATAACCCGATGTTTTGTTTTCACTAAGGCCTGCATCCATTGACTAAACTCCCCGCCATCCGCAATCAATACAGCCTCTTCATCAGTTAAATAGGATTGAATCACCTGCCCAACTTCGCTCGCCTGAAGCGGTTCACCCTCCCCAGAACGCGATTTAAACCAGCTTTGGGGCTGATAGCCAATAGCAGTCTGTACAGCATCAAACCAATCAGCCTGTTGTTCGGGGCGACTTTGGACATTATTCGCTATTTCTTGAAGGGCACGATAAGGATTACCCGTTTGGAGACTGGCTAAATTAAGCCGTTCACCATTGCCCTTTGATAAATTAAGAACTGCGTCATCAAAATCGATTTGATACAGCTTCACACGCTCGGTCAAAAATGGTGGCTCACCCATTTTGAGGGTGAAGTCAAGTTTTTTGCCTAACAAAATCAGCAGATCCGCTTTTTGTAATATCGTGGCAAACTGTCCGAGCGCCGGATCGTTTACACCTCTTGGGCTTTCCATTCCAATGAGGGGAATCCCTGATTGGCTTAGTTGTTCAGCCCACAGCCAAAAGTTTGGCTGTCGCATAACGGCTGGCCCGGCTAGCAACAACGGCCGTTTCGCAGCAGCAATTGAACACAAAACCTCATCAATCCAATCGGTTAAATCAGTTTCTGACTGATTTTTAATTGGCCCAAGGTTTAGATCAGCGCTCACATTTTGTTCAAGACCATCAAACGGCAAGACCAGATGTACCGGACCCGGTCTCCCGTTAGCGGCGATTTCAAACGCCCGCGGGATTTCCTGCCCTACCCTCTCAGGATCGGTCACCATCCATGCAGATTTAGAAACGGCCGTTGCCATTTCGACCTGCGCCATCTCCTGAAAAGCACCTCGACCCATCGTTGATAGCGGGGCGCTTCCGCTCAGAATCACCACTGGAGATTCTGCCATTTGGGCAACATAGCTGGCCGACAGAGCATTGGCAAAACCGGGGCCCGCTGGCACCAATGCCACACCGGGCTGCCCCGTTAGACGCCCCCACGCATCCGCCATATGAACCGCAGACGACTCATGTCGCACGTGTATTAGCTTGATATCGGAATCTTGGCAGGCATCAAAAATAGGCATAACTTGATTGCCCGACAGCGCAAAAATATATTGTGTGCCAAGTTTGGCTAAAGTTTGAATCAGGGCATCTGAACTACGCATAAAAAATAATGATGGGTAGCAAGCGACATTGAGCAGGGAGAATCCTGCAACTTGTTACTCGCTAAAGGTAAACGACAACGACATCTTCTTCAATATTAACATCGTATCGCTCAAGGGTTGGTTTTTCGACAGCCACATCAAAGGTCTGGACTCGTTTGGGGTTGGGAACGAAGATCATTTCGCCGGTCGTGATATCGAATTCCCAAAAGTGCCACGGACAGCGCAAAATACGGCCGTCTAGCGAATAGTTGTATTCACC
This sequence comes from Chloroflexota bacterium, assembly GCA_039029915.1. Lineage (GTDB taxonomy): Bacteria > Chloroflexota > Anaerolineae > Promineifilales > Promineifilaceae > QQUD01. Next base: position 3,452 of record JBCCFD010000144.1, on the reverse strand, counting down.
CGGCGTATCCGTGGGCAGCATCGTTCCCCCTACACTGCCGCGACACAGTTCAGCTCCCTGATGAGGACAAATATTGCGGATGGCATAATACTCCCCGTGAACGTTAAACACTCCAATCGAGCGTTTGCCAATCTCTACAATTTTTCGTTCACCAATTGGCAATTCATCTAAGGAACAAATTTCATGTCTCGCTCTTTTTCGACTCATTAATACCTATCCCGCTAAAGACCATATAGCTCACGCGCATTTTCATACGCAATCGCGTTTTGCATATGCTTTGGCAAGCGTCGCATCACGTAGTTTGGATCATCAAAATCCCAGTGTGGATAATCCGTCGCAAATAGCATCATCTTATCGGCAGACATCATTTCTAACGTTTGATGCAGGAAGCTTCTGCTGGGTGCTTCTAAAGGCTGGGACCCTACTCTGATGTGCGTTTTAATAAGCTCACTAGGCAGTTGGGTCACCCAAGGTACCTCCTGTCTGAAAGAATGCCACTCGCGGTCTAAACGCCACATCAAGCCGGGGAGCCATGTCCAGCCGTATTCAAGTAGAGCGACCTTTAAGTTTGGGAATTTTGCAAAGACTCCTTCGCAAACTAAGCTAATCGTGTTCTGAATACCAATCGTAATGACGCCTGTCTGCAGTTCAATGTAGTGAGTAGGTGCCCCAACGGCAAGCTGCGAACTGTTGTTGCCTGCAGATTCAGCCCCAACGTGAAAGCCTACCGGCAAATTGTATTTAGCGGCTGCTTCGTAAATGGGCCAGTAGTGACGTTTACCTGCCAGCACGTCCATCATCGCAATACCAACCTGAACCACGTTCGGATCATTCCCCCAGCGTTCGATTTCGGCAGCCGCTTGAATTGGGTCTTGAGGCGTCACCCAAATAGAATGTTTAAATCGGGGATCAGACTGAATCCAAACGTCATTGGTCCAATCGTTGTAAGCACGGGTAATGCCTGCCGCTAAGTCTGGGTCGGGCATACCGGATATTGTTGTCAGATCATTGCCCATCAAAATTGCGTAGGTGATGTTGTAACGATCTAGCAAATCTTCCTTGATCCGCTGGGGGATAGAGGCGTGATTGGTGCCATCTGCATCCATTGTGTCCACTCGAGCAGTACTTGTTGGATTAAAGTAAGATCGGCGCGGCATTTGAAAGCTGTTTCGGGCTTCGGAACGAGCATTGGTAGCCAATTCAATCCGCCGACGTAGACCGGGTTCAATATAATCCATCAACGTCTCAAAGTTCGGCAAAATATGATGAACATCACAATCAATTAAATTATACTGCTGAGAATTTTTGGGGTCTTCTACTGTCTGGGGTGAGTTTGCAATCATTGTGCTTCCTTCTCCCTTTTTCACACAATTATCGTCAAGGATAGAAACAATGACAAAAAATTGTGAGGGAAACAGAAGGGATTCTTGCTGTTTTCCCAAATTATTGTATTCTTTACGTTTGTGATTTGCGTCAGTTCGTTAGAAACTTTTGCAAATCAGTAGCTGGAGAAAAGAAAAAGCGCGAAGAAGCCAAGCTGATGTATTTTGGAATTGATTTTGGGACTACCCACACAACGGCCGTTGCCTTTGATGGTCAAAATTTGACGTTTATCCCGCTGGATCACGCCAATAGCGACCCACATCTACTGCGCTCAATGCTGTATATCAACCGCCAGCATGAATCAATTTTGGGCGTTGAAGCGGTCCAATCCTATCTCAAGGACAATACCGGTCGCTTAGCCAAGCTCGAGCAAAAGAAAGTGGGCACGATTGAAAACACCGTTTCCCGCGTGACGCGCATGCCGCTAGAACCAGACGGGCCGATTGTGATTGTGTATGATGTCATCATCGAAGAAGATGTCGGAGCGCTGGGGCGTTTGTTGCAATCGATCAAAACAGGTCTGCGTGATCCGGAGTATCCAGGGACAACTATCTTCGATCGCTTCTTTTCTATTGAAGATTTGATTACCATCTTGCTTACTCACGTCAAAAAATCAATCAAAAAGAAAACGGGTAAAGACGTTAAATCCGCTACTTTCGGCAGGCCCGTCCAGTTTTCTGAGGATGCGGAAGCGGACGCCCTCGCTGAGGCTCGCTTACGCAAAGCCGCAGAGATTGCCGGTTTTGAGTCGATTGACTTTTTACCGGAACCGGTCGCGGCAGCACTTTTTTACACTAAGGATTTAACCGAATCGAAAACGATTTTGGTCTTTGATTTTGGCGGTGGGACGCTTGATTTAACAATCATGAAGTCTAATCCAAACGAACCGCTTTCCACTCAAATTCTCGGGGTGCAGGGGGTTTTAGTAGGGGGTGATGATTTAGATAGCGCGATTATGCGCGAAAAGGTGTCACCCTATTTTGGCGTAAATGACAAAATAGATCGCCAAGGTCATCCTTTCCCTGCTCATCTAGCGGCCAAACTGAATCGGTGGCAAACCATCCCCGAGCTTTCGAAAGTTGAATCGATTCCTATTATTCGCAAAGCGCGCGTTAACGGCACAAATCCGGATGGCTTTCTAGCTTTAGAGTGCTTGGCGCTTAAGAATTATGGTTTTTCTGTGTTTGAAATTATTGAGCAGGCGAAGCGACGCCTTTCCTCGGAAACGGAAACTCAGCTGGCCATGCAGGTTGAAGATATTGATTTTGACCTAACGTATGCTCGTCGTGAGTTCCAAACGCACATTCTGGATGAGTTGGCCAACACGCAGCAGGGCATCAAAAATGTGTTGGAAAAGTCAGGGGTCGCTGCTGAAGAGATTGATGTGGTTGTCACCACAGGGGGCTCTTCTTTGATTCCAATTTTCCGTTCGATCCTCCAGCGTCGCTTTACCAACGCAGAACTCGTTCACTCGAATACATTTGGTAGCGTGGCTGCGGGATTGGCAATTCACAATTTTAATCAAGCAGAAACGGCCGTTTCTTAACATTGATGATTGCAATCAAAAAGTTATTGTCACCCAAAGCAGTATGGCATACCCAACCTCCAGCAAAACCTAACGCTATCAAAAAACTAAAACAAAAAGCTAACATCGAATTACCAGCCGAGTACATAGCTCTATTACAATTTAGTAACGGAGGGGAAGGAGAGCTTCGAATTGACCCCGGTTGGTTTCAAATTTGGCCGGCTGAAAACGTCATAGAATTTAATTTAGGCTATGAAGTACATATTCACATTCCAAGCTTTTTCAGCTTCGGAACAAACGGAGGGGGAGAACTGCTAGCGTTTGACACCCGCGGCAATGAGCCATGGAAAATTGTAATGATTCCTCTATTGCCCATGGATACAAAGTTAGCAATTCCAATTTGTTTTGACTTTAAGTCTTTTGTGAAAAATATCGGATTGGAATATGAAGATTAAACCTACTAAAAATTGGTTAAACCAATGGGGAGAAACAGCAGGGGTAAAAATTTTGAAAGGAAGAAGAACATGTATAGATTTAATCAATT
>JBCCFD010000143.1:0-15955 GCA_039029915.1 Chloroflexota bacterium | reverse complement strand
TCAGAACGGATTGGTAAAACGGCCGTTTCTCTTATGCAACAGCTCAAGCGTCAAAAGCTAACCATTGTTCACAAAGCGAACGTGTTGCCTTTAACAGACGGTTTATTTCGGGATACCGTCAGGTCCGTTGCGGGTGACGTCGCTGTAGATGAGCTTTTAGTTGATGTTGCAGCACTCAAACTATTAGAAGACCCAACTCGCTTTGATGTGATTGTCACGACTAATCTATTTGGTGACATTCTGTCGGACGCTGCAGCCCACTGGGGTGGCGGTTTAGGGTATGCAGCCTCGCTCAATGTAGGCGACGGCTGTGCTATTGCTGAACCGGTGCACGGTTCAGCACCAGATATTGCTGGAAAAGGCATCGCCAACCCAATTGCGGCGATTTTGAGTGCTGTCTTGTTGGTGCGATTTGTGTGGGGATTAGAGGATGAGGCGAGGCAGATAGAAACGGCCGTATACCATCTTTTGCGTCAGGCGCCCGACCTGTTGATACCGGGGCAAACATCAACGACTGCCATCCGAGATGCATTTTTATCGATATTGGGCGATTCTGGCAGTTGACGGAAGGCGGTCGGCAGGAGAAAATTAAACTGTGACATCATTTCCTGCGTGGCAAGCCCCATTTTTAGCGATTGGTGACCCTTTTTATCGATCAGAGTCTAGCCTGATTTTTAATATGGATTGCCTAGCTGGCATGGCCCAATTGCCCGATGCTCTGATTGATTTAACTGTCACCAGCCCCCCGTACAACATTGGTAAGGCGTATGAAGAAAAACGGCCGTTGTCTGACTATCTCAACTGGTGCCAAACGTGGCTTAACGAGATCTACCGCGTTACAGAAACTAACGGCAGCTTTTGGTTAAACCTAGGCTATCTTCCCATTCCACATAAAGCGAAAGCGTTGCCTATTAGCTACCTGCTCTGGGATAAAATCCCTTTTTATTTTATTCAAGAGGTGGTGTGGCATTACGGGGCTGGGGTAGCTGGTAAAAAATTTTACTCCCCACGAAATGAAAAATTTTTATGGACCGTTAAGAACCCAAAAGAATATACCTTCAATCTCGATGCCGTTCGAGACCCCAATGTTAAATATCCAAATCAGAAGAAGAATGGCAAAATTAAGGTCAATCCATTGGGTAAAAACCCGACAGATGTTTGGCAATTTCCTAAGGTGACCTCAGGTAAAAACCGTAGCTCTAAAGAGCGAACTGCCCACCCAGCTCAGTTTCCCGAAGCCGTTATAAAACGTATTATTTTGGCCTCTTCTAACAAAAACGATATTGTGCTCGATCCTTTTTTAGGATCTGGCACAACGGCTGCTGTTGCCCAAAAACTCGGTCGGAAAGTCGTTGGGTTTGAACTAAAAGAAGCGTATTGTAATATTGCGGCTCGTCGAGTAGAAAATGCGTATCAATGAACGATTAGAACCTTCTCATTGAGTTCACAGTTTACATTAACTCTTTTATTTGTATAATAAATATTGATTAGTTATGCAAATGTTCTTGTTCGAGTGTGTCATGCGTAGCCTCAACAAGAAAAAATCTAGGGAAAGAAGCCGCATTTACAAATTGATAGCTGTTTGTCCTTCGTTTTATGTTCCGAGTGCGTTTTGAAGGGCCTTGTTTTATTCCGTTATCAATCAGTAATTGCATAATCTCAGCGCAGAAAAAGCAAATTGAATTCAGCATATCTAGTAGTTTGCGGAGGTATTTTATGCTGTCTGATAATTTTAGTATGGTCGATCTGATTCCAGAGCGATTAATGCCCTCTGACGTAAGCTTGGTTATCCAAAGTCAAGCGGCATTAATTATTTTGCTGTCATTTTTATTCATTGGAGCCACCCTGTTTTTGTTGTTTAGTTGGCTGATTAGCCAAGACCTACAGCGAGAGACAGTGGTCATGTCGCTTGTCTATATTGCATTTTTAGGGGGCGTTATTCTTCTACCTCAGGCTGGGTTGACAACCTTGGCAGGAGGATTGTTGATTACTGTTCTTTTGGCAACGATGATTTTTATGACGGTACATTATGGTGTCTCATCGCCGTCAGTGACTGCGTTTTTGATCCCTATTGTGCTGGCTACGATTGTGGTGAATACGGCCGTTGGTTTGAGCGTTACGCTCATTAGCATTGCTGTGCTTTGGAGTTTGGCCTTTATTGAATTGAAAGGCTGGTGGACACCACTGCTGCCCGTGCGGCGAGATAATCTGACGTTCAAAGCACCATTTTTTACGGTAATCTTTGCCGTTGTATTTGTCACAATAAGCGGTTGGACTAGCTTTTTAGTGAGTAGCTTAGGATAGATGATTTCATTAGATGCTTTTTTAGAGCTTGAGACAGAAGCTGTGGCGCTTGCTGTCAAAGCGAAAAAATCTCCTGTCTGTGCTTTCCCAATTAATGGGACAAGGCGATGGTTTAAGTTAGAGCATCCGAACCGATTTGATAACGGGCTTGCCAATGATTATTTAGAAATCATGTGGCGAGAGCACATGCGCGCGTACAAGCTGTTGTTCGACCACGGTATTGGCACTATTTTAACGCCAATGATTGGTCCGGATATTTTCGAAAGGGATGAAAACTATCAGAAACTGCTCGTTCCTGGCATGCTGTGGCTGGCAGAATCGTTGGAATCCATCCAGTTTTTCGAAAAGCACCAAATACGCGTCAGATTTTATGGTGATTTGGTACGTTGCTTTGGTCAAGATTCATATGAACGCGTCACTCAATCATTTAAGCGGTTGACTGAATTAACGGCCGTTCATACAGGTCCACTTTTACTCGTTGGTTTATGCGCCAGCGATCCATCAGAATCGGTTGCTCAGTTTGGTATTGAGCACTTTCAGACGCATCAATCACCACCAACCAAAAGGGAAATCGTACAGGCCTATTATGGCGAATACATTGAGTCAGTAGACTTCTTCATAGGCTTTGATCGATTATCCTCATTTGATATGCCGCTTATTGCAACCGGTCATGAAGACCTTTACTTTATGGTTGCACCATCCTTATATATCGATCAACATTTAATCAGAACAATCTTGTTTGACCATTTATTCAGTCGAACAGTTTCCGAACAATATTTGCCTGACGAATCACCAAAGAACTTTATGGAACAGTTTTACCGATTAAATCGGCATAGTGTTATTGGTTTAGGTAGACGGTCTCAGGACGGGAGCTTCTGGTATCCGCTTCCCCAAGTACAGCTACCTGCAAATTTATAATTCTCGTTGAAAATAGTAGGCTATCTAAGCATTCCATTTTCCCTGCATCACGCCAATAAGATTGCCCAAAAATTCAATAATTTAATTCACGGTTTATGCATGGTATTTCTACCATCCAACAGTGAAAAAAGATAAGAATTAAAGTAATGGGAAAGCTTAAGAATAATATAAAACGTATTGCTATTATCGGTGGTGGGTGGAGCGGTCTTTATGCATTAAAGTACTCTCTTGAAGAAGGTTTTGAAGCCACAATATTTGAAAAGAAAAGTCAAATAGGCGGTGTTTGGACTTATCAAGAGCATGAGTGTGGTGGGGTGTGGAAAAGCGCCCATGCGACCTCATCAAAAACATTTTTACATGCTTCTGATTTTCCAATGCCGGAAGAAACCTCACTCTTCCCGCATCATTCAAAGATTTATCAGTATTTATGTGATTATGTTGAACACTTTTCATTAGGCCCTCACATTAAGTTTAATCACGAAATACAAAATATTGAACAAAGAGGGCAAACCTGGCGTTTGTCGATTTTTGATCACAACAAAAATCGCTCTTTGCAACAAACGTTTGATGCCGTGTTGCTTTGCACTGGCCAAACAAGTACACCTAGTACCCCAACTGACCCCATGTATCAAAACTTTGAAGGGAAAACGATGCACAGCGCTAGCTATAAATATCCCAAACAAGAATTTCGGGGAAAATCTGTTCTTGTGATTGGTGGTGGCGAAAGCGGGAGCGATATCGCTAACGAGTTAACTGATGTTGCCGGACACGTTTATTTAAGTGTTAGAAGCGGCTTATGGTTTTTCACAAGGCACAATGGCGTGTTTTTACCCACCGATACTCGATTTTCAAAGCGGAATCGATGGTTGGTGAGCGATTATGGCAACAATATTTTTGTTCGATTATCAGAAATACTAACAAACGTTAATTATGGCGTGGGCGGTCACGGTATCGAAGCGTGGAAACCGAACTATTCTGTGCTCGGGGGCATCATCAACAAAAGCGTGCGAGTGTTGGAAAAAATTCCTTTAGGGTTAGTTACACCCAAACGAGCTGTTGTTTCAGTCCAATCTAATACAGTGATGTTTGAAGGTGATTCTGAGCCGACACCAATTGATGTCATTATCTACGCAACTGGATACAAACAAGAATTACCGTTTAATGTTGTTAAGTCATCTGATGAGCTGTACAAGCATCTATTTTATGTTGAGAATCCAACTTTTGCAGTACTTGGGCGGATACGGCCGATTTTCGGTTCCATTGTGGGCCTCGCAGAACTGCAGGCAAGGTGGGTTACGGCCGTGTTGGCTGGTAAAGCAACCTTACCAAATAAAAATAAGATGCGAGAAACCATAGTGGCAGATAGGCTTAAACAAAAGAAGAACTTTCCAGATCAGTATGAAAAGCGCCCCCATCTTGTCAGTCATTTTTCCTATGCCGATTTCATAATGAAAGAACTAGGTGCCTACCCTAGATTAATCAGACTGTTTTTTACGAACTTTAAAAAATGGAAATTGCTCATTCTTGCACCCTGGACGCCGTTTGAAGTATTCCTAAACAATCCACAAAAAGAACCTAATGCTTTAGAGCGCATTCAGCAGGTTTATGCTGAGCGGCGTCGGGTAAAAGGCCCTTCTCTCTTTAAATTACTGACTTCAATTGTCTTCGTTAGTACTATTGTCGTCATAATGGCGATGATTCTATCATCTTATTCACTCTGGCTTCTCCTTTCATAAGCTATAATGTACTGATAATCTCATTTGTGAGATTGGGGATAGCAACGAGCGCTCTGAAGGCTATAAGCGTGTGAAGTTGTGACTCTTTAGAAAAACAGGACATGTAAATTTATTGAAAGGGGTTATGAATGACAAGCGTCATTTCTAATTTCATAAGAAACCAAGCTAACGATCCAGACGAAAATCGGCGCGCAAATTTATTAAATATTATGCTATTGGGTGTGACAGGCATTAATATTATTATCCTTGCCTTGCTGTTAGTCACCCAATTTAGTGTTGAAGCCAATATCTTGCCGATTGGGATTGGCACGCTCGCCATTGTTGGAATCACTTACTTTATCAACCAGAAGATTTCTGGGCCAATCGCTTCTGCTCTATTTTTAGTTTTGCTCACCATAATTATTTCAGTTAGTGATCTGCCAGAAGAGATTATTGGGGGGCGTTCCCTCTTTTTATTTACGATACCGATCCTATTAGCGAGCGTTTTATTAAAACCACACTACGCTTTCGTAATGACCTTTTTTGTCGGAATCGTCATCAACGTCATTGCTTGGAGAAATGGACTTGAGTTCCAATTTCTATCGCCTGTAAGCTTGTTTGGGGTGGGGCTGGTTGCCTGGCTTTCAGCGAAAAGCTTAGATGATGCGCTTAGAGAACTACGGCTTATCAATCTAGAACTCGATCAGCGTGTTGAAAATCGAACACAGGCTTTGCAAACCGCCAATATACAGCTTCAAGAAGAAATCGACGTTCGAATAAAAATCGAGCGTGAACTTGTGGTCATGCGTGATCAGGCGGTTTCAGCAAACAACTTCAAATCTGAACTATTAGCTCGGGTTAGCCATGAATTACGGACACCTTTAGGTGCTATTCTCGGGTATTTGGAAATGCTAAGGGCTAAAATTTATGGCTCACTAGAGTTACAGCAAGAGGAAACGATTAATACGATTATTGAACTTAATCAAGACCTTACCCGCCTTGTAAATGAGCTTCTAGAACAAGCCAGGCTAGATTCTGCTGAGGTGAAGTTAGAAAATGAGATGTTTTCCCCATATCAGTTAACGGAATCAATTTATAATCGACTTTCAATTTTGGCTGATAATAAAGGTATCAAATTTAATTGGGTTTATGATCAAAATCTGCCCGATCAACTATGTGGCGACATGCAGCACTTGCGCCAAATATTCATTAATTTAGTTGGGAATGCGTTGAAGTTTACGGAAGATGGGTTCGTTGAGCTTAAAGTTGTGAATGTTGATGACTTAAACTGGGGCATCGTCGTTGCTGATAGTGGAATTGGTATTCCGGAAAAAGATATTGAAAGGATTTTTGAGGGTTTTCAACAGGTTGATCACACTTATACGCGGTCACGCGGTGGATTTGGGTTAGGGTTATCGATTGTTAAACATTTAGTGTCTTTAATGAATGGCAAAATAAGCGTTGAAAGTGAATTTGGAAAAGGGTCAAAGTTTATGGTCCACCTGCCAAAGAATTTGAAAGAAGCCGTTAGGTAAACCACAGAAAGGGTATCACTTAAAGAAACCTAGCATTCTGTGTTTTACTTCAGAGGAAGTTAAATATAATGAAAAAACCATTTGCATTAATTATTGAAGATCATGTGCATACCGCGACGATTTTTTCAGCTGCCTTAAAGCAGGTAGGATATGAAACAAAAATTGTTCATGACGGTCTAAATGCTCACGATACGATTAAGTTGATGTCGCCAGATGTGGTGGTCTTAGATCTTCATTTGCCGCATATGAGCGGTGAACAATTGCTTGACCAAATTCGGGCCGATGAACGCCTAACTAAAACGAAAGTTATTCTTGCTTCGGCAGACCCCCTGCTGGCTAAAGAGCTTGAGCAAGATGCTGATTTGGTCCTGGTAAAGCCAATTAGTTTTGATCAGCTTAGCTTGCTTTCCAGACGATTGATGCCTGAATCTGAATAAGGTTCCATCTGCTTGATTACGGCCGTTGCGACAAAACGCCCCCATTCTTGATACCCAAGCTCAGAAGGATGGAATTGGTCGACACAGAAAAATTCAGCCATGTCAAAGCGTGGCAGGGGCAAATACGTGACGTGATAAAAGCTTTGGCATAGATGCTGCGTCAGTTGGTCATAAATTTTTGCTCGCTCACCTAAATACCATCGTAATGGCTGAGGGAGGGCCGGAAACTGTTCCATTGGGGGTAAGCCTGACATGAAAATAGGGAGCCTACCCCAAGCCATATGAATGTCTTGAAAAATACCGCATAGATGGGTCGCCCACTGTTGGCGCGTTGAAAAATGGGTTACATCATTCACCCCTAATCCAATAAAAATAAAATCAGGTTTTTCTTGAAGCTGTGGCAGTAACAGGTCACGAACACCCTTTGCCCGAATGCCGTTTTTACCTAGAGCAGACCAATGTATGGGGCGCTGTGTGGCTTGGTTGAGAAATACGGCCGTATTTGCCGCTAAGCTCGTTTCATATGTTTTGGCACACACGCCCGCAACCGTTGATTCTCCAATCATCGTTAGGCGAATTGGCTTACCATCGCCTTCGATTTGACCAGCATTTGGTCCTTGGGCTTCTCCAATTCGCGGTACTTTTTGTCGAGTGATAAGACCTTGCCCCAAAAGAAGCGGAAATAGGGGAATGATCGTGGATAAGGTGAGCGTGTCACGGATTGAATAGATGGTCATAGGTTAGGTCAAGTTTTGTGTTGCTTCTAGGGAAGCTAGGTGCAGATTATGCTTTATTTTGACGGCCGTTACGAAGCTGTTTTTATTTCAAGGACCTTTTTGTTCTCTTCTTATGGGACGAAATAGACGCCATAATAAGACGAGACCTAGTAATGATAGCAGGTGAAAGGGTAACCGCCACCACCACGGAATAAGGCGCGGAAAGGTCTGCTGGGGCATTGGCTCTAGCCAAGAAACGGCCGTTTTTGACCAAACCACGAAGGCATCGCCCACTGGTAAAATGCCAAACCAGTACCGTTTTTGACCATTCCACCTTATCGGAAAACCGAGCATCTCCCCACTGTGCCAAAGAGCGTTGCTCAGGTTGGTATCTCCAAAGACCCGACTGGTGCCCAGCATAACGGCCGTGGCTGATAAACTCACCCCGTCGAGCAAAGGGCCAGAATCTACATCACCAATGCCATCAATCCCTTTTGGATATTCCAAGACCCCCGGCAAACCCCACCGATAAATCACATAGTTCTCCCGAAAAATGTTGTAATTGCCTGTTGCAAATGCTGGATCCAGTTCGGCCATGAAGCGCAGAATAAGCACTTGAGAGGTGCCCCGTGCCCCTTGAAGCGGCCTGCCCGTTGCATACTGAGTTCTGTGGGGTAAAAGGCCGGTATTGGTATCTAGATAGCTGGGCAACTGTGTGAACCATTGTTCAATGATCGGTTCATAGTCGTCGTTCACTAAACGGCCGTGAATTTTGAGGGCCACCATAGCTGGCAGCATATCGACTGGCCATGATGCACTGGGATACGCCGAAAGGAACGGCGTTGGCGACCTAGAAACTGCTTCGGCGATAGCAGCGCAATTTGTCGTGAACTGTGCCAGCTGACTCTGATTGACGTTATCCGGGTCTTGCATCAGCAAAATGCCGCCCAAAAGATACGTACGCCAGCCGGTGTAAAAAATGCCGTAAGAGGGGGCGAGGGATTGGGAAACTTGAAACGGCCGTTTTGATGCCTCAGACCCTAAGTTTTCCCAGGCCCAAGTTGCTTCCTGAATTGCCTCGAGTCGTTGGGGATCAGCTTGAGGAAGCTGAAGACCTACATTGACCCATGACAATCCGTACAGGACATTGAGGAAAAAGTCGCCTTCAGGAAACAGTGCCTGCATGTCAGCCCCTGCACCGTTTTCAATAGATTGCTTAATAAAGCGAAGCTCAGCTTGGATGTTGTTGGTGAGCCGAGATTGTGGGGGAATTGTAGCTCTTGGGACGTAAAGCCGCAGATTCGGAATAAAAATAAGGATAGCTGTTGCGGTAAAGAAAAGTTGTTTTATCCGTAATCGGTTCACAATTTAATCAAGGTCCAAATTTTATTGGACCACACGTAGCTAATTGAGGTATGTCTCGATGACATATTGAGATAAAGACTCTATGGTCGTTTGTGTAAGCTGTGTGGGAGAAACGGCCGTTAAATCCGACAGCACCACATTGACCCGTTCATGAACCTGAGCTGTGCTTTGGGGAAAAGTTAAAACCTGCTCCAGAACCCCTTTGGCATGCTCAGGGTGCTCGGTGCTGCTTAAATATAACCCGCTCATTGACAAGAGGTGTATGAGTCTTAAATGGTCGTTAATTGGGAGAGCATGATGAAATCCATCAAGCAGCGTTGCTTTAGCCGCATCATGTTTTCCCATTTTGATAAAGGTGCGGGCTAGATTGGATTGATTATAAACAAAGCTGCCCGGCCGCTTGAGCTGTTTATCTAATTCAATACTTTCTTCGTAATACCGTATAGCTCTATCCCATTTGCCGGCTGATTCTTCAACTTCTCCCAAAATGCCTGTCGTGATCGCCATGCCAGATGGATGCTCTTTCATTTGGAGCGTTCGCAGCGCTTTAAGACCTAAATTCCGGGCTGCGTTAATCTCACCAAGCGGGAGCATCGTCCGAACAAGCATTCGCTCACATCTGGCAATGTACCCGTCATCCTGTCGGCGCTGATAAAACGCTAATCCACGATTCAGATGGGCTTTTGCCGTGACATAATCGCCGCGCATAAAAGCAATTCGTCCTGATTGATAATGGTAACGGCCTTCCTCTTTCGCTGAGCCTGTTTGTAAAGATAATGTTTTAACGATTTCAAGGTATCTCTCAGCCTCATCTAGCTGAGCCTGATGGATATAAACGATCGCGAGGTTGATATAAGATGAAAACGTGGCTAGCAGGGCGTTTGTTTCTGTGCCCAAGGCTATTCCTTTTTCGTAAGCAGCGATAGCGTCATCCGTTTGCTCATGCGTATCATGATAGATACCAAGGGAAAAATAGCCATCGATGATGATCTCTGGTTTTTCTGCTTCAGTGCCCTTGTCGATAGCTTTCTGGGCATAAGGTAGTAGGCGGTCGTATTGGCCTTGTTCAAGAAAGACGCGGCTAAATCCAATTGCGGCACTGCCTGCGCCATGAGGGTCATTAAATTCCTTAGCTAATTTATCTAGCTCAATGAAGGTTAACTCTGCGATCCCCATTTTCCACATTTTGGTGTAAATAAATCCAATGAGTCCTTTGAGCCGAATATGCAAAACGGCCGTTTTCTTGGTGAGGGGTATCGATTTGAGCGGGAGTTCCAGAATGGGTAACATTTTATGAATTTCGGCGCGCTCAATGGTGTAGGCACTAAGCCCATCGACTATTTTTAAGAGGAGATCGACTTGCTGATTAGATACGGCCGTTTGCCAAGATAAGTAGATGTTTTCAAGCTCAACGCGAAACATTTGAATAGCTGATTTTGGCGTTGCTCCTTTAAGCTGTACAGTCAGCGTCTCAACTAAATCCGCAAAATATTGAGCATGGTTTTCTAGCAACTCAGAAGAATTTTGATTTTTTTCTAAGGCAAATTGACGCACCAATTCATGAAGACGATACCGCTCTTCTACCGTGTCAAACTGGACTAAGGCTCGGTCATTGAGGTCAGCTAATAGGAATGGGGACGCTGAGGCAATTTGCAAAGCGGCCGTGTCATCAAACCCGCCGCGAAAAATCGCTAAGCTGGCTAAGGTGGTTTGTTCTTGAGGGGAGAGCTTGACCCAAGTGGTTTCAAAAATAGCCCGCATACTCCGCTGTCGTTCGGGGATGTCCTGTAATCGGGTCGAAAGCAAATCAAGGCTGCGTTTTGCCTCCTCAACAAGCTGCTCGCTACTCATCACGCGAAGCCAAGTGGCGGCCAGCCTGACAGCCAACGGGGCGCCAGCGACTAGCTCACAAATTTGTTTGGCATGCGCTCGGTTTTCCTCGGTGAAGGCGAAGTTTGGTTTAATCTGCTGTGCGCTTTGTAAGAAGAGCTCAAGGGCGGGAGAGCTGTTCTCTTCCCGTCCGTTTGTCTCTAATCCATCAAGTTCAAAACGCCATTCTGAGCCAATGTTGAGCGGTTGACGGCTTGTTACGATAAGTTGAACATCTGGGCACTTGGCCAGCAGCTTTGTGAGCCATACAGCGTGGGGAATCAGCTGTTCAAAGTTGTCTAACAGCAACAGTAGCTCGAGATTTTCAAGATAGCTAATCAATTCATCGGCCGGCTGCTTTTTGCCCGGTAAATAAAGGTCAAGAGACTGGGCAATGGCTAGCGCAATGCCATCGACCCCAGCCTCTAGGGTTGCATCTTGCAGCGAAACAAAGTAAACGCCGTTTAAAAAGAGCAGAGTTTCTTCTTCAGCGATGGATTGGGCGATGGCTAACCCTAAGCGCGTCTTGCCCATGCCGCCGAATCCTAAAATAGTGATGAGTCGGCATTCAGGCTGAACGAGCTGTGAGATAACGGCCGTTACTTCTAAATCCCGCCCGACAAATGGGGTATCAGGGATTGGAAGCATGGGCAGTGGGAGCTGACGAGCTTCTAAAATACGTTCCTGCAGCAGAGTGGTTTCTGCCATTGGCTCAACGTCAAGCTCATCTTGGAGCAGTTTGGCACACTGTTCGTACTGTTCAAGTGCTCGATTAAAGGCGCGCTGGCGACTGTAGGTCATCATCAACTGCCGATGGGCCTCTTCATTGAGCGGGTCGATGGCTAGGAGTTGATTGAGCGTAGAAACGGCCGTGTCAAAGCGACGCTCTTGAATTTGAAAAGCGGCTAGCTTTTGGAAAAGCTTTTCAGCTTCTAGTTGCCAGTGCGTTCTCTGCTCAAACATCCACGTTTCAAACGCTGGAGAAGAGTCCACTTGAAAATCCTCAAAAAACGGACCCCGATAAAGATGAGCCGCCGATTCAAGCGAGATTTCATCGTTGCGCCGCAATAATTTTTCAAATTTTTCACTGTCTAAAGTGAGTTGGGTGTCATCAGTTAATTCCACAGCCACTCGGCTGGCTGATATGACGCCTGGCAGTAGCTTGTTGAGGTTCGACAAGGCGACACGCAGGCTTGCTTTCCCTTTCGCTTCATCATCGTCATACCAAAAAAGCGTGGTGAGCATTTGTCGGCTGTGTGATTGTTGGGTAACGGCTAAATAGTAAAGCAACGCTTCTGCTTTGGCTGACACGAAAGCGGTGATTGGTGAGCCGTTGTATTCAACTTTTGGAGACCCCAGTAGTGAAATCTTGAGCATAACAATCACTTTACGATGAATTTACGATGGCAACCTATACTGATTTTGGTTGCCAATTGATTTGATTGACCTTGTCATTCTGATGCAGGAACAATTGAAAATTGAGAGGTTTTGATGGCCACAACATTGGGACTCAATTGACTTGGCTGTTTTCAGAATTAGCGAAAACCCAGATTGAACTACGTTGAGTCAAAATCCGCTAACGCTTCGACCTTCAATTATAACAAAGTTCATTTATGGAATGGCAAAGTATTGGAGTTAGTTTGTATGACATTTTTAGTTTTGGCAATGTGTAAAAAACTGTTTCGTCGGTTCCGTCGCCAGCAAGATACCCCACCACGAATCGTATTGCTCTGATTTTTTGGTTTTGCGTGAGGCGCAAATCCGAACCTATATTTTTCATATATATTCATTTTCTAGATTTGTAGAGGTATCAAATGAATCGTTTTTATTTATTAGGACTTATTTTTTTGTTTATTATGAGCTCAGCTTGTGTACCCGGTAGCGGTGGAGATGTGATTGTACCACCGACGCTTCCAGTTATAACTGTCGAGCCTACATCCGTTGTCCCAACACCCATTTCCCAGATTACGCCTACGCCGCCACCGCCTGTTGACCCAACGGCCACTGTCTCAAGCCCACTGCCTGAACCGACAGATACACCAATGCCACCCCCCAATACACCAACGCCCTCGCCGGATCTACCCATTCGGATTGAGTTTGAGCAGGGCGCGGTTTCAGCCACCATAAACGGCCGTATTGAAGCAGGTCAAAGCATTAACTATCTAGCGTGGGCAAATGCCGGTCAAAAGATGAAGCTAGAGCTTCTGTCGCACAACAGCATGGCGAACTTCTCGATTGTGGGGCAAACGGATGGACAGCCCTATAAGCGACTGGTCAATGAGGACCGACTTTGGGAAGGTGATTTAACACAGGCCCAAGATTATCTGATTGGGCTACACGCGCTGGAAGCAGTGGATTACATTATGCATATTTCCATTGTGGACCAACCTGACATTGTGATGCCTGCTTGGCCCATAATCGATGCTGAATTTGGCATGATTTTAGGTGGTGCCCATAATGGCAGGTGGCTTGATCCGATCACGGTTATGAATAGCATCAACGATGTTGAACGGCCGTATCGTATTCATGGGTACGAAGGCGAACGTGAAATTGCAATCGGTAGTTTGCCATACCTCGCCGTTGGCCCTTGCCATAATCAACCCTTTGTCAACATGACCTCGGACGCTGATAACGTGCGGGATGCTGTCGCAACGATGGCGACTTGGGATTTGCAACCTCGGCAACCAGAAGCGATCCCGGTAGATACGGCCGTGTACCAAGAAGAGATTCGAGCCCTGCTTGAAGCGAGTGCGCTGACGGACCCAGTTGTCAATATTGTCTCTATCGATCGAATTGATTTAGAAGGGGATGGTGTGGATGAAGTGCTTATTCATGCCTCAAACCTGACTGGATTGGGCAATGGCTTGCCAACAGCCAACGCTGGTGATTATGAGCTTCTTGCTTTGCGTAAGGTCGTAAACGGCACTGTCTCAACAATGCCGCTGCTCTTAGAGGTTTATCCAGCCGATGTTAATCTGGTTACCCCTTCTCAAATAGACGTATTGGGTTATTTCGATTTGAATGGAAACGACCGTTTGGAATTTGTGGTTGAGTTGATGGGATATGAGCATCGTTTTGTGCATCTTTACGAAAGCATTCCGCAGGGTGCTCTCTTAATCTCTAATGCCGGCTGCTCGCATTGATAGAGACTGAGTTGAATAGGCGGTCTGAGGGGACTCCAGTGAAACGAAGTTACCTCAGACCGTATGTGACTATGATTTTTGAGAGGCTTGCATCTTCCTGACCTGATTGCCGATGAAGAAATATTTAAACGGTTTTCCTTGAAAAGCACGTATTGCTCCCCAAATGCCATAAACTATAAAAAAGAAAATACCGATAAACATGAAGGCAAAAATGAGGAATGGAAACGCGATGAATATAGGCGGCCCAGCCTCTAAATTTTCGACATTTTGAGCAGCTATGAAAACAGTCGTAAAAATCGACAGCATGTAACAAATCATGCCGCCAAACCAAATCAGAATCATAGTCAATTGATAACCAAGCGCTTGTAGAGCGTGGAAGGCGATATAGTCTGATTTTTCTTTTTGTGTGGCCCAAATAATGATAGGGGCGATGACGCCCATCATCGGCATGATAGCTGAAATATGGGCAAGACCGGCCATGGTGCGGTCATCTGAGGTTGGTGTGTGATTCATACTGACCCTTTTTTGTACATGATGATTGATATTTGAAATTATCAACGTCTATCGAGCCTGTTTTTCGATGTTTTTAGGGGCCGTTCCACTGTGTATTCTGATTAGCCAAATGTAGATAATGAGCGAATCATTGATTATGGCACTTCTTGAGCGATAAAAGCTTCTGCTAGGTCTCGACATGTTGTTGTCCAAACATCAGGGAAGGTGCGCGTGTAGGCCATAAACTCGCGTAGCGTCGCCAAGCGAATCGGTCGCCCGCTTATTTGAGGGTGCATTACAATTGTGGCAGCTCCGCCCCACGCATAAAGCTCCTTAAAGCTATCTTGCCAGATTGATAAGACGGCATCTTTCGGAAACAGCGTTTTGGCCTCTTTCATACTGACACTGCCAAACGCCCAATCATCTAGTTCTGGCTGTTCTGGAATTTCGATAGGCCCCGGTGAGCCATCTTTAAGCTGATGTCGATAAGGCACAAAGTCATCTTTGTATGAGCTATTGTACAAAAAGCCACGATCTTTTAACAGCTGCAGTGCTAAATCGGATGAGACGCCATCTGGTGGCCGATAACCGACTGGGCGAATACCCGCAATCTTCTCCAAAGCGGCTAACCCCATGTCGAGCTCACGCTCAATCATGCTTGGGTCGATGGGATCTGGGGCATCGTGCGTGTAACCGTGGTGAGCGAGTTCGTGTCCATCCTGCAAGATAGCTTCAATAAGGTAAGGGTATTTTTCGGCCGTCCATCCCGGAACAAAAAACGTAGCCGGTATTTTTTCTTCGCGTAGCAGTTCTAAGATTTTGGGTACCCCAACTTTGGCACCGTATTTACCATAGGACAGTACGGTTGGCAGTTCGTGGTGGCGCGGGTTGTTGGCCAGCCAAAGAGATTCAGCGTCGAAATCAAATGTGAGGCAAAGGGCACATTTTTTGTTGTTTGGGTAGTGCATGGCGGATTCTTTTAAGTTATTGGATTATTTGTTACTGGTTATTGGTTGTTGGTAGATTGTGAGACTAGGATATTGCAAAGCACGCCCCTGAATCTCTTGCTAACTATCCCACATGCAGCCGCGGCTCATAGTTGGCGGCGTAGCGCAGGGTGGTGAGATTAACGGCCGTTCCCTTCACAGGTTTAAAACCGGGGCTAAGATCGTCATGGGCTTGGGCGTTGTGCCAATCGATAACCAGCTCCATTTTGGGTGAAACGAACTGCTGACACCGAGTACACTGGTAGAACGTTTTATTTTTCTGAAAGTTAATTTGTTTGGCTGAAATGTCGATTTCGATCGGCTCATTTTCTTTGTGAGGACGAAGCTTGACAAGAAGACGGGCGTAAGTGTTGCTTTTTTCAATGCTGGGTAACGGCCGTTTTACGATATCTAAAATCTGCTCAATTTGGCCCCAGCCAGCGTCAGATAGCACCCACATACCGGGCATGATGAG
>JBCCFD010000142.1:0-16025 GCA_039029915.1 Chloroflexota bacterium | reverse complement strand
TAGCACACCATTCGACGACAACGACTTTTCCAATAATCTTGCCATGATCGCCCGCTCCATCTCAGCAAGGCAAGCGATGGGATTTAAACGCCAAACCTATTTTGTACTATTTGGTGGCTGGGATCACCATGATGAAGTCCTTGACAATCAGATGGCGATGCTTTCAGTAGTTAGCAAGGGGCTTAAATCATTTCAGGATGCCCTTATCGAACTAGGCGTCTACGACAACGTTACAACCTTTACCGCCAGTGATTTTGGCCGAACTTTAACTTCAAACGGGCAAGGGTCTGATCACGCATGGGGCGGCAATCACATGGTCATGGGTGGAGCTGTCAACGGCAATAAGCTGTATGGTGAATACCCAGCCCTGTATGAAGACAACCCCCTCGACACAGGACGCGGTCGATTGATTCCGACAACCTCTTGTGATGAATATTTTGGAGAAATGGCGCTCTGGTTTGGGGTTGATCCATCCGAACTGTCCACAGTCTTCCCGAATATTGGTCGCTTTTATGACGTTAACGGCTCTGATCGGACCCCGCTTGGATTTTTGCATCGACCACTACAACCGAATGAAATTGTCAGCCAAGCGTATTTGCCCGTTGTCATGAATGGCAATAATTAAGCCGTGGTTATTGGGTATAGATAGTTAGTGCATCATTTGATATATGCATTAAAATCTTAATTATCTATTACCCAATCCATGGAGATGCTATGAAAGTTGGGGCTACTGTTGCCATTATTAAAGAGAATAAAGTGTTAATGACCTTGCGTTCAGACTGGGAAATCTGGTGCCTTCCGGGTGGTCATGTTGATGAAGGGGAATCGGTTGCTGAAGCAGCGATTCGTGAAGCAAGGGAGGAAGTGGGGGTTGATGTTGCACTTACGCGCTACGTTGGCGTTTACTCGCGGATTGGCGGTGACGCCACAATGCACCTCCACCTTTTCACGGCCGAAATTGTTGGTGGCTCGCTGGCCCCACAGCCTGATGAAGTGCTTGACATTCAATTTTTTGACCCGTCCAATTTACCCGAGCTAATGTTTTGGTGGCACAGATATCAAGTGGATGATGCCTTAAACGGCCGTTCTGGGGTGGCGTGGCAATTTGAAGTTGTGCCGGCCGTTGAAGTTGCCAATCGCCAAGCGCTATACGACCTACAGGCCAGTATGGACCTATCCCCCAGCGAGTTTTATAAATATTATTTTGAATCCAACGGCACGCATCGGGTAAAGAAGTTTTTGTAAAAGCTTCAGAACGCTTATGCTCGCTCGTAAGCTTCTTTCAGCCAGCTAATCAGCTCAGCATCAACCTGTTCAACGGTCGTTAGTCGAACCCGATGACTAACCATCGAGTTAAAGCTACCCGATGTTTCAAGCCGATCTGTTGGGGTATCTCCTTTCAAATTAATGCCTACATCAACTCGCGTTTTTGTCGATGGCTGCACAATGGCAAACTGCTTATTGCGGCGTAAACTCATATAGGCTTTCTTTGGAGCCAACTCAATATCAGCCCCAAATTCTTCAACCTCATTCAAAATAGCGTCATAAATCGGCTTCAGAGCCGCTTTTGCCCCGGCATACTGTGCTTCAATAAAGTCAGGTTCTTCACCATCATCTGACTTTCGAGATTGCATAGACACCATATTAGCATAGCCATGAGTCAGACCATGCTCCCCCTTTAAATATTTAAGCAACTCACCGTGCTTCTCTATCCCGCTTTGCCGGGCAATCGTTACCCATTCTACCAGCGACTTACCCGTTTTTTTCTGTAGGTTTTCAGCCATTTTTTGAGCGGCATCATTTAATTTTGACATCTCTTTCTCCTCACTACCAGCACTTTTTATCAATAGGACTTACGCAAATAGCGGTCACTGAGCCTGTCGAAGTGACTTTCTTACCCCTTCGACAGGGTCAGGGTGCGTAAGTCCTGATCGAATAGAATTATGGGCTGCGCACTGTTACGTTATCAAAGGCGACTTTAAGCTCAGAAGATATAAACGTACCTGCATCTAAAGCAATGCTCCCGCTTGGATAGAGGTTATCGCTCACTTGGGCGAGCAAGACACCATTCGCATAAACGGCAATATTACGATCAATCGCCTCAACCCGAAGACGATTTGTGGCGTTAATACCTTTATTGATCGCTTCAGAGTTTGACCAATCATCAACATATCGGGTCCAACTACTGTCCGCATTGCGCCGTTCTAAAATATAGTTTCCTTCTCCGGTAATTTCAAAACGATAAAATTGATTGGGACCTTGCATACGGAATAAAATGCCAAAACTCCCTGAAGGATCACCAAGCAGCTGTCGGGCGTCGGTTTCGATAATAAAATTTGTAAATTGGGGTTCGGTTAAGGTGCTAAATTGGATTGTTTGGGGCGCATTGACCTCGATAATCAGCTGCTCATCAATAACGGCCGTTCTACCAACCGAATCTCCTTCAATTTGCCAAGCGCCCATCTCACCAGGTACAAATTGCTCGGCAAAAATCACATCGGTTGCGATCAGAGCTCCATCTTGCTGGCAACCCAGCAAAAACAGGAAAGCTAACAGGACGAGATAACGTTTTAGTGACATTTGTTTAGGGGCCAAGGGCACGAAAATCATCAAACTGAACAACGGCCGTTCCAGGCTCAAATGTGCTGACCCCTAAGCCGACATCGCCAGCCGCAAAGGCAGTATCGGTGACGGTTGCCAAAGGAATACCATTGACTGAGAGGCTCAACTCATTACCAACGCAGCTTGCCCGCACTTGATTGGTAGCTATACCTTGGTTAATCACCTCAGAAAATACAAACTCATTGCTATCAGTTAAATATTGAATGGTGGCTTGTCCGGTCTGATACTTTCCAATCATGTAGTACCCGTCGCCGCTAATCAGAAAGAGATAGAAATTCCCTTCGTCTTGGTATCGACAAATAACCCCATAAGCGTTGTCGTTGGGGCCATCCGTTTGGCGCGCCTGAACGTTGACAATAACATCATCAAAATTACGCCCCGGATTTGACCAAAATATTTGACCGGGCGTGCTTGTACTAATTTGCAAGACGCCTTCTTCAATAGCAACCACGGTGCCGCTCTTGTTGTATTCTGCCCAGCCACAGGTCTGAGACCCCCCAAAATCATCTTGTAATAGAGCACCACCGCTATCACACGTTTCAACGCCACCGCCCCCAAAGGCGGTACAGGCTGATATCAATAGGGACATTAGCAAGAATACAATTGACAAGTTGTGTTTTTGCATTGCGCTTCCCTTAAACATCCTGTTCTTCTGGGCCTAACAACTTTTCCAACTCTTGGATATCTTTTTCAATTGCTTGGTGCCGACGCGAAGATGCTAAGTAAAAGACGAAAAGACCCACCCACAAAATAGTCGCAATGCCGGCAACCAATAACAGGTTGCTAAACATGATTTTTACCTCTTTTTTTATAAAAGTTTAGTTGAGATGAGATAGTTTTCAAAATTCTGGATCGGTTTCTTCTTAGTAGGAAAAGGAAATAGGGGCAGGTCAATAGAAAGAAGCCGTTCGAATTAGATGTTTAGATTAGTTTTCTGTTTCCTAAAAGCTCGGGTTTTTTCTAATTTTTTTGTTTCAAAATCTTTTTCCCAAACATTTAGATACTGCCAGATCACTTAACTTGCATAGGCAAGCCCGCCACCATAAAAATAACTTTATCCGCTTTTTGCGCCAATTTTTGATTAACTTTGCCCAAAAGATCGCGATATTGTCGACCTAAATCGTAAGCAGGCACAATGCCCATTCCGACTTCATTCGACACAATAATCCAGTTTGTTTTGGAAGCCTGATATACCTCGATTAAATCAGCAACTTCTTTGAAAACGGCCGTTTCTGTAGCCCCATTATCTTCATTCGCAAGAAAGACATTACTGGTCAATAAAGTGAGGCAGTCAATCAGGACGACATCAACCTCCTCCGAAAATTGGGCAATCTGAACCCCAACATTGGTCGGGGCCTCGAGGGTCGGCCAGTGACGAGGGCGTTCTTCTCGATGCTTCTTAATTCGGGCCGCCATATCATCATCAAATGCTTGGGCAGTAGCCACATAAAGTACGCGATCACCCAGTTCTGCGGCTCGTGTTTCCGCATGACTACTTTTTCCGCTTCGTGCACCCCCCAATATTAATGTCAGCATGCCTAAATCCTCATCACCAGGACGAGCAAAACGGCCGTTTCGCTCCACTCCACCACAAGCCCAAACAGATCACCTGTCACCCCGCCAATGGCTCGGGTTGCCCAAAACGAACAGGCCATCATAATCAAAATCGCCCCTAAGATCGCCAGCAGCGCTTGCCACCCGAGCCAAGCACCTAAAAGTAAGGGAATCAACCCAGCAACCACAATGGTTGACTTAGAAACGTCCTTAGCAAATGCACTGCCCATTCCCCGCTCTGTTGCCAGTGGCCAGCGAGTCACAAACAAAATCATCCATCGAGCAACAACCGGCGCTAAGAGCAAGCCAAAAGCGGACGGCCGTAAATCTGCAACAAGCGCCACTTTTAATAGGAGCGTCATCAGCAACCCGATTGCACCAAACGTACCTAAGCGCGGGTCTTTCATTATCTCTAAACGGCGCTCTTTGGGAACGGGCGCTAAAAATCCATCAAAGCAGTCGGCCAGTCCATCGAGATGCAGGCCGCCTGTTAGCAAGGCCCAAACGAAAACGATTATTACGGCCGTTGCCCAACTTGGAAATATGGACCCCAGCACAAATTCAGCTCCCAGTAAGATACCACCAAGCAACAAGCCAACAACAGTAAACCACACACCCGATCGACCAAGGTTTGCTTTTTCGTAATCAAAAGAAGGCGTGGGAACGGCCGTTAAAAAAGACAGCGCCAGCCAGAAATCTACGCCAGCGTATCCCATAGAGGTTCCGCAATTCCTTTTTCATGATTTTCATAGCGTCCCATCACAAAAAGTGCATCAGACAAACGGTTCAAATAAGGTAATACAAATGCACCAATCGACTCATCGCGCACAAGCGATATAACATCACGTTCTGCTCTCCGGCAAACTGTACGGGCAACTTGTAGCTGGGCTGCCCCTATAGACCCTCCCGGCAAAATAAAGTTTTCCAAGGGCCCCACAATTGCAGACAGCTCGTCCGTAATGTTTTCCAACTTTTCAACGTGACGTTCTCCAATTTCTGGGATTTGGTACTTTTTCTTATCATCCTCTAAAAAGCAAAGGTCTGAGCCTAAATGAAACAGCTCATTTTGGATAATCAACAGTTCTTTTGCGAGCTTTTCACTTAAGCCGTGCGCAATCGCCACTCCTAACTGTGAGTTCAGTTCATCTACGGTGCCGTACGCTACTACGCGTGCTGAATCTTTTTCAACCCGCTGACCACCACCAAGGGCAGTTGTGCCATCGTCACCCTTTTTTGTATAAAGTTTTGTCAACCTTGGCATATTTAAATTTCTCCCTTGACATTAAAAAGCCACTTGTTATAATTCTCATCCGTCGTTGCGGGGTAGAGCAGAGGCAGCTCGTCGGGCTCATAACCCGGAGGTCGTTGGTTCGAATCCAGCCCCCGCTATAATACAAAGAAAGCGCTCAAGTTGAGCGCTTTTTTTATTCTCTAAAAAAGTCTAAACTGAGCTTACCGCCTGCATCAAACTCTCGCAGTTTCATCCATTATTTTCGCTAATGAAACATCCAAACTGCTTACAGAATTATCCATATCGTGTGTTGTTAAATTGACAGTCACCCGACTGTACACGTTGCTCCATTCGGGATGATGATCCATTTTATCTGCTTCAACACCAACTGACACCATCCAGCCTAATGCTTTTGCAAAACTCTTAAATTTAAATTGCTTCGTTAATTTCCCATCTTGATAATCCCATCCAGATAAGGATGCTAATGCTTGGTTAATTTGTTCTACTGTTAGCTTTTCTCTCTTCATGCTCTTCCTCAATTGAATAAATTCGCTAAAAATGGGCCAAACAGCATGCCAATGCCGCTACCAGCTAAACCGACAAGAAACCCAAGCAGTGATGCCTTTAAAACATCGACCCTTTGATTTCGCAATCGATTCACTAATCGCTTCCACGGCCAGCGGTCTAAACCTAAAATTAAAATCTCGACAATCGCTTTCGGGGAAACGCGGTTTGCTTTCAATCCTTCAAGCTCCCCTAAAGCGCCTAAAAAAATACCCACCAGCGCCAGAATAGTTGGAATAACTAAAATGGCTCGAATCCCAACAACGGCCGTGCCAACAATAACCCCAATCAGCATGGCCGGGGCAATCATCGGAATTGCCCCCTGGGCCAGCATTTCTCGCGGTGTTTGAGCTGCTTCTAAAAGTAATGCCTTTGGACCGCGGTGAAGCCCGCCGTACATACCAATAATCATCATGAACAAAATAGGCACTATCGAGCCTGAAATTGCACCTAAAAAGACACCATTAACAGACCCACCGATTATTGTTCCTAAACCTGTCAAAATGGCACCAACAATTGCCCCAGCTGCAATCAGCCTTGGGTTATCGTTTGAGGAGACTAAATACCCCCCCACTATGCCGCCAAGTAATCCACCAATCGCGGCGGCGAACTCGTTTTGACGCAGTGCACCTAGTAAAAACCCTGAAAAAGCACCAACGACGCCCCCTAAAATTGCTCCCACCACAAAGGAACCCACGGCTAGAAAAATTGATACATGCCAGGGATCATCTTCACTGGTCTCAGCCCGAGTTAAAAATCCAAGGACGCCGCCCATGATGCCCCCTCGGGTTAAGCCAAACATGACACCAGCACGCCCTGTGCCAACGAGACCACCAAACGCAATTAACCCAACCGCGATCATAATGCCTAGAAGAGCGCCGGATGTGATCCCTGTAAAAACACCTAATGTGCGGTTAAAAACGGTATGGAATCCAGCCAAAATCATGGTTAGAAATCCTGCGCAGACCACACCGATTAACGGCCGTTCTGCAACACCACCCAATACACCAATAAACAGCCCAAAAGCAAAGCCAAATGCATATTTTGAAACCGCGTACCGGGAGGCAGATTTAAGCTTGTGGGAAATCATTGCCTATATCTTTGAAATCCAAACGGGAAATTTTTGTCCGCTTGGTTTAAACCCAAACTTTGTGTATAAGGTTTGCGATGTTTGATTATCTGATTGCGTATTTAATGTAATTCGGTATCGATCTCGACGATAATATCCGCGCAGGGCGTGGGTCATAAGCGCGGTACCCACCCCTTTTCCCTGCAAATCGGGATCAACAGTTAGACGCACTAGGTGTACGCCATAATCATTGGGGGTGCTCAACTGAAATCCAACAATCTCGTCATGAAGCAGCGCCACATCAAATGAAAATGATTGATTCTTAGCCAACTGCAACCCTTGAGCACTGTGGCGCCACAGAGCATTAAACGCTTTAGCTTCCAGTTGAGCTAGCTTAACAATATCCTTATCTAAGACCGGGCGAATATCGATGTCTGGGTTAATAGAGCGGTCAGGAATTTCAGTATCTTCCTTAGCATAGGTTTCAATATGGTTAACGCATTTAAATCCTAATTCTGGAAGCCATTGATTAGGCCATTCTTCAATTGCCAGCCAAGCAATAACATTGTTCCCCTCTTCTTTTAAGGGTTTTTTTACGGCCGTTATCAGCTCAGCTAAGTCTGAAACGGCCGTTTTTTTATCACCTAAGCTCACCACCCGTACCCAAGCAGCAGGGCGTGGATCAGCCGTTACAGCAAACAGCGATTGAACCTTTTCAGACTCTCCCAGGAATTTTGCAAACTGGCTACGTGAAGATTTTACGGGCGGCTTTATTTTGAGCAAAAACCCAGCGCTGCCAATCCAATCACCAGGTACATACCAATCCACATGCATGTGTCGATAGGGGGCTGATTGAAGGAGTTTCATTATCTCTTTAGCATCGGATCGGGTGGCTTGTCGAATACGGCCGTTTTCTTCGCTGTTATTTACCATAATGTTTGCTAATTCCATGCCGCTATTGTACACTACATAATCAAATATCGAACACCCAAGGCAACCGATGAGCAAACAAAAGCCAAAAGATCAAACCATAGAAAATACCATCGCCGCCCTCACCAAACGATACGGTGAAGGGGCCATCATGAAGCTTGGCGAAGCGGCACATATGGAAGTTGATACCATTCCCACAGGCTGCTTATCACTCGATATTGCATTGGGTGTCGGTGGCGTTCCAAAAGGGCGCGTGATAGAAATTTACGGGCCAGAATCCTCTGGTAAAACCACACTTTGTCAACATATTATCGCAGAAGCTCAAAAAATTGGAGGTATTTGTGCATTCATTGATATGGAGCACGCCCTAGACCCCAATTATGCGGCTCGCTTAGGTGTTGATATTGAAAATTTGTATGTTTCCCAACCAGATACTGGTGAACAAGCCCTTGAAATTGCTGAAGCACTCATCCGCTCAGGCACAATGGATGTTGTTGTTGTCGATTCCGTTGCTGCCCTTGTCCCCCGCGCCGAAATTGAAGGCGAGATGGGTGACGCGCACGTTGGGCTGCAGGCACGACTTATGTCTCAGGCATTGCGAAAGCTCTCTGGTGTCATTAAACAAACCAACACCGTCGTTATTTTTACAAATCAGCTTCGCTCAAAAATTGGGGTTATGTTTGGTAGCCCAGAAACGACAAGCGGTGGCAATGCCTTGAAATTCTATGCGTCTGTTCGATTAGATATTCGCCGCATTCAAGCCATAAAGACAAAAGGTGAAGTCGTTGGCAATCGAACTCGCGTCAAAGTAAAGAAAAATAAAGTGGCTCCCCCGTTTACCGAATGTGAATTTGACATTATGTACAATGAAGGCATCAGCCAAACGGGTGATGTGATTGACCTTGGCGTTG
The DNA here is from genome assembly GCA_039029915.1 of Chloroflexota bacterium. Classification (GTDB taxonomy): domain Bacteria; phylum Chloroflexota; class Anaerolineae; order Promineifilales; family Promineifilaceae; genus QQUD01. Next base: position 7,144 of record JBCCFD010000142.1, on the reverse strand, counting down.
AGTTTGGTTTTATCGAAAAACGAGGCGCTTTTTTCCGCTACGGGGAGACCTTGTTAGGTCAAGGACGCGAGAATGCAAAAGTTTATCTTCTCGAAAACCCGGAAATGTTAAACGATTTGGAACATTTGATTCGCCAAGAGGTTGGCTTGCCTCCGCTTGGCTTGGCTACCGACTAAGTGACCGTCTAAAAAAGGTACCTTTTTTTTAAAAGACTTAGGTCACTAACTAGAAGCGCATCCATCATTTTCGTATATCGTTTATGGATACTCTCTAATAATAGGTAGTGAATTTTAAAACTGAACTTGGCTTTGTGTAATCAGAACCCTTACCAATTATAACATTGCCAAACGCCGTCACGGGCAAAATAAAATGCCTAGGGTTTTGCCCCTAGCTTAACTTAGCAAATACGTGCATTCGATGTGCCAGTAGCACCTTAAAGGCCAGCATCGTCTGAATCAAAACAAAGAAAACAAACCGCTTTGGTCATTCGCTCTGACCAAAAGCTTATCGACAGAAGTTTTAATGCGAAACAACAGATCTTTTCCCAGTTCCAATGAAAAAATGTACCCAGATTCGCAATCTTTCTGTTTGGGTATGATTTGAGCCATTTCGCTTAAACGTTGTTTATTTTTTGATTCAATTGAGTTTTTTGCTAATAAAAGCCGTGACAAGGTATTGTCACGGCTTTTTTGATTATGGCTAAAGTTACTCGGTTAACCAGGCAAAAACGAAATAAAGAGCGTGTCAATGTTTATCTTGATGACGAATTTGCATTTGGCGTCACGATGATAACGGCCGTTCGTTTACGAATTGGCCAAGAGCTATCAGACGAAGAGATAGCTAAATTAAAAATTGAAGATTCTTATGAAGTTGCCAAACAAACGGCGATGAACTTCATCACCTATCGCCCACGCAGCGTTTCAGAAGTACGAAAAAATTTGCGGGGAAAGTCATTCGATGATGAGACTATTGAAAAAGTGCTCAACCGTCTTATTGAGTTAGAAATGCTCAGTGATGAAGCGTTTGTTCGGTATTGGGTTGATCAACGAACCACCTTTAAACCCCGAAGTCAAATGGCTTTAAGGGCTGAACTTTTAAAAAAAGGGGTTGCAATGGACGCGATTGACGCTGTGGTTTCTGACGTTGACGAAACTTCAGCAGCGCAACAGGCGGCCCAAAAACAGATGTCTCGCTGGCGTTTTTTGGATGAGGAAACGTTTCGCAAAAAAGCGATGGGTTTTTTACAGCGGCGAGGCTTTCGATTTGATATTGCAAAGGAAACGACCCAATTAATTTGGGAAACGATTGAAGCTGAAAGAGAAGAGGAATAATTTGGTCGTTTCTGCCATTCGTTCAAGTTTTACGTGAAAGGATGGGCAAGCGTTGCCGCTCGACCTAAGTCAATGGAAAGAAGTTCCCTGAAATAATTTCGGTAAATAACAAGCGTCTACCTTAATTATTTCAAATTTGTTTCTTCCATTCAAATAGCTGAGCGTGACGACCATAAGTCATTCACAAACATTTTCTAAGACCTAAATGCGAATTGTGAATGACTTACAAGAGAACAAAGTGGGTAAACAAGTTGTTTTATGAACCTTTTTGTTCTCCACCTAGGGAGATAATAAAAAATGAATATTATAAGCATTTTGATTGGCTTAATTGTAGGAGGCGGTCTTGCGGGAACGGCCGTTTACTTCTACTTAAAGCCACGCAACGACAAAGCTCGCCAAGAGTTTGAAAATGAGTTAGCACTTAAACGCGTCGAAACTGACCGTGAATCGGAAAAACTGCTCGACACCGCCCGACGGGAATCTAAGCAAATCCGCGGTGAGGCCGAAAAAGTAGTGGAGCGCCGCTACCAGGACTTAGCAAGAGCAGAGGAGCGCGCGGATCGGCAGCGTGAGAAAGTTGATAAGCAGGGCAAACGATTGGAGCACAAAGAGGTCGCTCTAAACAAACGGCAAAGCCGGTTAGACCGCCGTCAAAATCAAATAGAACAAACTGAACAAGCCCGCCGCGAACAGCTTGAAAAAATCGCGGCCATGACCACTGATGAAGCGAAAAAACAGCTATTGGCAGATGTGGAGCGAGACTCCCGTCAGGATATGGCGCGTGTCATGCGTGAAATTGAAGATGAGGCCAAAGAGTCAGCCAATAAAAAGGCGCGCGAGCTGATCATCATGGCCATCCAGCGTATTGCCAGCGACCAAGTTGCAGAAGTGACTGTATCAACCGTCACTTTACCCAGTGAAGAAATGAAGGGACGCATTATTGGGCGAAACGGCCGTAATATCCGCGCCTTTGAACAAGCGGCTGGGGTTGATATTGTGGTTGACGACACGCCTGAAACAGTATCTGTTTCCAGTTTCGATTCGGTGCGGCGCGAAGTTGCCCGTCGAGCCTTAGAAAAATTGATTACTGACGGCCGTATTCATCCCGCTCGCATCGAAAAACTACTTAAAGACGCCACCAAAGAAGTGGATCAAGTCATGAAAGAAGCAGGAGAGCAGGCCGCTTATGAAGCCAATGTGCACGGTTTGCATCATCAAATTATTCGGATGATGGGTCGCTTGAAGTACCGCACCTCGTACGGTCAAAACCAGCTGCATCATGCAGTGGAGGCCGCTAAAATTGCTTCAGTTCTGGCCGCCGAGCTGGGGGCCAATGTAGAAGTTGCCAAAATGGGGGCTTTCCTACACGACATTGGTAAAGCGATGGACCATGAACAAGAAGGAACCCACGCTATGCTGGGGGCTGAATTCATCAAGCGATACAACGTGCCTAAAATTGTTGTTAATGCCGTAGCTGCACATCACCATGAAGTAGAACCTGAATCGATCGAGGCAATCATTGTGGAATCAGCCGATGCGATTTCTGGTGCTCGTCCGGGTGCCCGTCGAGAGAGTCTTGAAAACTATATCAAGCGCGTGCGCACGTTGGAAGATATTGCCACTTCACATGAAGGGGTTGAAAGTGCTTATGCGCTCCAAGCAGGCCGTGAGATCAGAATCTTAGTAAAACCAGATAAGATCGATGATCTTGCCGCGATGCAGCTCTCAAAAAATGTTGCCAAGATGATTGAGGAAAGTATGCAATATCCCGGTCAGATTCAGGTGACAGTGATTCGAGAAACGCGTTCGGTTGGCTTCGCAAAATAAAGAAACAAACTGTAGGCAGAAGGAGGGATTTTTCCTTCTGCCTTTGTTCTTCTACTTACTGACTGATGTTAAGCACTAAAAAACCTCTAAGGTTTCTAATCTGTCTGGGAATCATAAGAAAGTCTATAAAATCCTCAGAGGTTTGCACCAATGGTCCTGCGTAACGCCAGTTAATGAGTGCAAACAAAAAAGATCTGACGCTACTTGACAGAACATTAGCACCCTTCCCGATCAAATTCATAAATAATCCGTTCATCATTTATATTCCCCCTCGTCGGTCCAACATAAATCTGCTTTTCTTGTATTTGAAGGGCTGGTCCAATACCAATTTGAAGCGGAAATTGATACCCCCCCTGTACGGCCGTTACCACCTCGCCCATGGCCAATTCACCTGCCCGCACATTTTCCGATAGCGTATTCCACCCTCTGGATATCGCAAATTCGGTTCGTGGATTCAGTCCAGCAAACAGCCTTGTTTGCTGTTGCCATTTACCATCACAAAAATTAAATTGATAGGCTGCCCCAAAACTGCCAGCAACCTCCAGCGGTGCGCCAATCACAATCGTGCCCTCTGAAATATTCACTGAATTACCAAACCAGCTGTCTGCAAACGGCCGTTCTGCTTGGAATTTCATCGTCTCCTGCCACTGAGCACCATTCCACTCAAACAGATACGCCGTCCCCCCAATCACACAATCCGCCCCTTGGCAGGCCCAACCTTCTGGGTCGCCCACAATTATTCGATGGTCAAAAATATCAATTGAGCCACCATAGCGCAGAGAAGGCTCTATAACCGTCAACTGCTGCTCCTCAATCCAAGCCCCATCTCTGTTTCGGAAAACAAAAACACCCGCCCCATCTTCCATGCTCATTACAATGCGATCATCATCAAAAGCAACCATCTTGAGGCGGGCATAGTTATCAGTGATTGAATAAATGCTCGTTTCACGGGGAGAGAGCGTGGTCTGCTCCACAAATTGATCGCCTCCCCATTCATATACCACCACCTCTCGACTGCTAATGTTGCCCACGGCGAGCTGGCTGTTTTCTAACGCCAACATACTGTTTCGATTCACGCAAGTTGTCGTTTTTATCTGCTGAATTTCACGCCACTGTCCCTGCTGCCGTTGAAAAACAAACACTATGCCAGCTTCGAATATTCCGCGATCGGTACAGCCGGTTGACACGAGAATATCATCCGCATACGCTATCGATAGCCCAAAATGCTGAAAGGGTGTCGAAACAACGGGAAACAGCTTGAAAGTTTCCTGCCATCGATTATTGTTTTTTTCAAAAACGTGGATAGCCCCACCGCCCCGCGCTCGTTCGCTGTCTCGACCGGCCCCAACGATCATCAAGTTTTGGTCAATTTCAAACAGTTGACCAAATAGATCGCGATCGGTTGATGTTGGGCTGCTAATTTCGAGGGAACGGCCGTTTTGCCAACCCACGCCAGCTAAAATTGCCACAGTGAAACTAATAAAAATAGCCCAAATCCACCTACGCTTCATCTTCCCAATTTTCAACATTCTTAATCAGAAAATATCCACAGATTTTTTCATCTTTATGATTTAACATTCACAGTTTTTTTAATGGAAGGGCTAATTTGCCCACTGCCCCATTAAACAGCCGGCCTGATTGTGGTACACGACTTTCTCATATCCAAAACTTGGCGCAACTAAACGCAATTCGCGATCGTTTATCAGCACAAACCATGTTTCATCTGCCCAGCTGTATTTTTCAAAAGGGGTGCCATCAATCGTGTAACGAGTGTTGGGGAGCAATGCCTGTAAATCAATAAGCGTTATGGATGAGCGTTCATACGTGTAGTTGGTTAAGCTGAGATAACGGCTGTTTCCCACAAAGGTCACGGGCATGGGGCTATTGCCACGCTTCCGAACCGTCTCGATAAAGACAAATTCTGACCCATCATATAAAAAAACGAACTGATCAGGATGTGCTTTTGAAACTTGCGCCACCACTACCGTTTGCCCATTTTCTGTCGCATACGTCAATATTTCTAAACTAAGCGGCCGTAATTCAACTGGAACGGCCGTTAACAGCTGATTTTCCACATTTTCAGGAAACTGAAAGTCACCCGGCTTCAAGATATGACGGGCTGAGGTAAAACGCTCAAACGGTTGCCCAACATGCGTCCATTGATCTGATTCAGGTGAGTAAAGCCAACTCGCTGGTTCATTTCCCTCAACACACGTTAGTAGTAATGAGCGGGCTGGCAGAGCGACGGGTGGCTCGCTTACTTGCATCGGGTTAAAGGTCGAAATTGGCGGCATTATTAAACCCAATTCACCTAAATTTTCGATTACCATCTGATGGGTTAAAGGAGCTTGAGTTGGCAAATTATTCATGAGTTGCACAAGAAACAGGGCCGCATAGCCTCGATAAAGCGCCTGATAGCTTGACTCATTCATTGGATAACCAATCAAGGTTGGTGTGGGGAGTTTGACACTGTAAACCGGCACGTCAATCAATAAATATTGCACAATGTCTTTGGTGCGCACATTATCAGATAGCCGATAAACGGCCGTTTGTTTAGCATCAAATAAAAGATGATATTCTGCATTATCGGCACAGTTAAATTGGGCGTCATTACAAACCAAAACGGCTAAGTTATCTAAATCCTGGGCTAATCGACGGGCAATTCCTTTATCTCGCGCTGGATATAAAATTTCAAACTGCTCACCGTGAAACACGAGCATCTCGCCCCAAAAATCCGCCTCCACGTCAAATGGCGTTTGGTGCCACACGTCATTGCGCAACTTGTATCGGTTTTCGTGCCGCAGCCAGATCGTTTCAAAACGACCGTTGGGCTGCAGCGCTTCGTAAGGCGCAACGGTTTGGACCGTGGCTTGTGTGAGGTCTGATGATAGCTGAACGGCCGTTTCTAGCTCATTTACAGGGAAATTTGTGCTGTACCAAAGGTTAAGGGGGGCTTTATTCATCAGCAAGTTTTCTTCCAGTAAAAGCTGTTGCAAAACTCGCCACTCTAAATTGGAACCACCGATGATATGGTTAAACAGATCGGCATCATCCTCAACGGCTGCACTCAGCGTTAAAAGATGCTGTTGTCGCACCACATCACGGGCAAGCTGGAGATTTGTTTGCACGCGCTCAGCCACTTGAAATCCAAACCAAGTGGCCCCACCAACAAACAGCAGAACCGCAATAAGCCAGCCCCACTTACGATGGGGAGAAACGGCCGTTTCTTCCGGCTCTGCTAGCCAGTCCACCTCATCATCTTCCGTTTGCCAATCAATCATAAACGAAACATTTAAGCCATTTGCTCTTCAATTTTTGCTTCAAGCAGGGTAACAACCTCCGCCATGCTGTTTGAATCAAATTTAAAGTTAGCCCCAGCCAAAGCATATAAATCATGCAAAGATTTGGTTCCACCCTGAGTGAGCGCATGCCGATATTGAGCAAGGCCAGCCTTGCGATCCTCAAGCACGTTTCGCCATACTTGGATCGCACCAACTTGAGCCATACCATATTCAACATAGTAAAACGGGGCGCGGAAAATGTGCTGCTTCCGGTGCCAGCCTGTCATCATGACATCCTCATAGCCAGTCCAGTCAATGGCGGGCATAAAACGACGCCAAAGCTCAGCCCATTTGGCATCACAGGCGTCAGGATCCATCGCTTCATCATCCCCTTTGTACACCCAATGTTGAAACGCATCGACAACGGCCATATATGGCCAGAAAGTGATAATTTTTCTAAGGTGATTCGCCCGATGACGAGCGGCCTCTTCATGAGAATCATAAAATCCACCAAACTCACTAGTCAGGTAGGGTGAAGCAAGCAGTTCCATCGCCATTGACGCCACTTCGCTAAATTCATGCCCCGAATGACGCTGATCGGGATAAGGCAGGTGATTGGATTCAAACGCGTGAAATGCATGCCCCGCTTCGTGAAGCATTGTTCGCACATCTCCGGCACTGCCTACAGCGTTCATGAAAATAAAC
>JBCCFD010000141.1:0-16036 GCA_039029915.1 Chloroflexota bacterium | reverse complement strand
CGGTTCGTCTGCTCCATAGCGCTGCTTGAAGTTGATAAACGCCCCGATAAAGCTTTTTGGGAAGTTGGTTTTGAAAGCGAATAATATCTAGATTGGGGGTTGATATGATTTTGAAATTTGGCTGAATGCCATAATAGTCAAAGCTGTCTTGGCCCGTTTTTCCTGCGAGGCCCTCTGTTTGAATGCGTTTGGGATGGTAAAGGGAGACGGCCGTTTCTTGCAGGGCAAACGCTTCACACATCTTGCAAATTTGAAAGCCATGCGCTTTTTCCGTTGGGAGCCGAATATTGGCTAGATAAGCTAAACGCCTCATTTAAACTTTCAGCACCTTTTTAATCGCCGTGCGGAAGCGGTGCCTCAGATTGAGAAAGGCTCTTGAGCCAACAAAAGGCTGAGGGCTTGTTGATAGTGGGTCAACCACGCTGAATTTAAAAGGAAATTGATCCCGCCATTTCTCAGGATGACGAGTAGCAATCGAGTAAGTGTAAACTGAAGCTAGGGAGTCTGAGTTGAAGCTTTGATAAATTAAGGTGAACTCGTGTTTTTCAAAAAGCCGCTTAATCGCCAGTGGGGTAAAGCGCCAATAATCCCCCATGTTGCTGTGATATTGCTGCAGAAATGGAAGGACAATAATAACAATATCCTTTGAAAGCAAGCAGAGATTTTCAAAAGCAATGTTGACCTCAAAAATATGCTCAAGGGTGGTGTGATTGAAGACGACATCAAACTTTTGGTGTAACTGGGTATCAAGCGGGCTTTCCAAATCTAAGAAGAGTTCCCCTTTCGCCCCTTGATAGCCATGTTTTTCTGTTGCGTAGTTTGTGATGGTGTAGCTATCGGCATTTGTAAAGTAGGATTGATATGTTTGACTCTCTTTATCAAAATCTTTCCAGGCGCTGACATTGACAATATCACCTGAAAAAAGATGGGCATGTTTTTTGAGCTCACGATTTGACCATACCCGAGGTAGCCGAAATACACGGTCAATGAAAAATGACATTAGGACGGGTCCTTGATGGGATAGCCAAGTTCAGGGGGAAGCTGTTCTTGAATCATTTTGTTGATAAATTCGATTTGGGAGGTTGAGAAGAGCTGTTTGTGCCCACCCACTTTACCCTGCCTTACTTTGTGGCTGTTTGGGTCAGCTAGGTTGGTAGGACGTAAACGGCCGTTTTTAGTGCTCATGGCGCGCTGTTTCATGCTGTCAAAGCTAGCATAGTCAACCGCCTTGTGCAGGCTTGATTGTTCAATTGGGGCAAATGGCAAGAACGAGAAAATTCTTTGCAGCTCAGCAAAGGCGTTGGAAAGTAAATCTTCATATCGGACCAGCAAGAAGCTTTTTGGCACCTGCCGTTGTGCCAGCCAACTCGTGACGAAGTCAAGCTGGCGACCGATGCCCCAATCATCATGCTCGATAAACTCGTTGACATCATGTGATTCATCGAGGCGATGGGTGCGGTGGAAGTAAAATGAAGCTAACACATCCCTAGGGTCGCGGACTAAGTAGATTGTTTTTTTGTTTTTATATGCTTGAACTTGGAAATTGTTTTTCTTGAATTCATTTAGCGTTAGACCAGAGCCCGCGTGACGAAAACGAATATAAGGGGCTGGCTTGCCGTATTTTTTGACAATGAGAGCCGGTTCGTACTCTGTCATCTGCAGATTGAAATGGTCGGCTAAGGCGTATCCCATCATGGTGCGGAGCCATGTGCGACCTGATTTTGGGTAGGAGATGACATAGCAGTCTGTCTGCCAGTGATAAAGGGTTGAGTAAACCCATTGATTGAGCCAGCTAATTTGCTTGGCTTGATTTTTTATCGTGGAAATCATTTGTTAGGCTACGCCGTATTTTGCACACAACGCTTCAAAGCGCGCCACGGCCGTATCGTAAATGATCTGATTTTGGTGCATGGCTTGGTTTACGGCCGTAAAATTACCATTCTTTTTTAGCTCATCATGATAGTTGCGCGGTTTTGATTGTGTTTTGTTGATGTGATGTTCGTCTAATTTTTGACCAAACATGGCCTCGTAAAGCCTTAAACTTTTACCATACTCCTCGAAAATCCCAACAAAATGAAGCTGATCAGCTGAAAGATGACCTAAAAAGGCGCGATAAAATTGAACATGCTTCTTTTGCTCGACAAACTCTTTTATCGGCGGGGCGGGCCGCTCGGGATATTTTTCAACAATGTAATAGTAGTAAGAACTTATCAAGGCGATGGGCTCACGAAAAAACATGCCGAATTGTGCATTTGAGCCATTGCTCATAGTTCGATAACGGGCAAACGAGAAATGACCGTAAACAATATCGAATTGGTGAAGGGTCGATTTCACGCGGTAGTACGCCCTGATTTGAGAAAGCCTATTTTTTACGGTTCGGTTCAGCGGATTGGCGTAATCTAGCAGTAGCCGCTCACCGTAAACTTTTTTGAGTGATTCGCGAAAACTTTTGCCACCACATTTGGGCGTATGCGCAAACAGAATCATTTGAACAGCTCTCCAAATTGGAACCGGCGCACGCGTGCCCAAAGCTGTAAATCAAATTGATCAATCTGAAAGATGGAAAGCGGTGAAACCCAAAGGTGTGGCGCCACTCGATAAAGAATTGCTGAACGCACAAAGAGGTGGAGCGTCCCATCAAGCAGCAGCGCTTGAATCGCACCTAATGCCCCGTTTTGACTAATGAAAAAGACAAGTGTGGGTGCAAAGGTGATTAATTTAGCCAGCCGGATAACAAAGAGCCATTTTTGCTGGCGTAGGGCGTACAAAACGGGCCGGTCACTCTGGATAAAAGGTGTAAACAACAGACTGAACAGGAGCCATTGAAACGGCCGTATTACGCCTAAATATTCCTCGCCACCTAAAATTGAAATAATAAATGGGGCGGTTGGTAAACAGAAGATAAGCGTTACGATAGATAACCAAAACGTATATTTTTGGGATTGCCCGATGGCGATTTTGACCCGCTCTGGATTTTGAGAAAGCTGATTGGGGAGCATCGGGGTAAGCACCGTTTCGATATTTCGAAATAGGGCATGGATAAGGGCAAATGCTTTTTGAGCCGCGCCATAAATACCAACGACTGTTTCCCCAATCATGCCCGAAAGCAACCAAACGGGCAGTTCCCCAATTACCCGCCGTATCGGATATGTCAAAATTGTAAAAACCCCCTGCTCCTTGAACAGGAGCCAAAAATCAACGCTTGAGGCTTTGATGGATTGATATTGGCTAAGAATGGGCCTGCACCATCTGAGCGAAAAGACGAGTGTAAACAGTTCTTTGGCAGGATGCGTAAGCAAAACAAGGATGAAAATTGAGGGTGGCGCGATGAAAAACAAAATGGCTAAAAGCAAAAGCCGACCCACACTTCTCACAATCTGTTGCCCTGCAGAACGGCGATACTCAGTGTGGCTAAGCAGGACGGTTTGTAAGCCATCGTTGATGCCAAACAGGATGGCATAAGCGGCTAATATGAAAAAGGTGATTTCATTCCGAATGAAACCAATCACAACAAAGGTCAACGCCGCTCCCAGCAGCGAGAAAAAGACAAAACGACTATAGATGCGCAGTAGCCCTTTAACACGTGCCTTATCGTTTGCGCCATGGGCTTGGGCAATTTCACTGGTAATGATGCTTTTTGCGCCTAGATCGGCAAAAATTCTGGCGGTGGCAAAGAATGAGAGTAAAAGGGTTATACGGCCGTATTCATCAAGGTCTAACAGCCGAAGCGTCAGGATGGCTTGCAATAGATTGCTAATTGTGGTGACAAGCGTCACCCCTGAATAAGCGGAAATCCCTTCCCATATTCGCCGCCAGATCATTGACGACCTCTTTTCAAGAGCTTAGCCAAATTTGCAATGAGATGTTGTAGATTGTGATGCTTAATAATTTCGTGCCGCAGTTCGGTGCCAACCTGCTGCCGCTGTGCTGCTGGCGTTTCTACCCAAAAAGTTATTTTTTGCATCAGCTCATCTAAATCATCGTGTTGGAGCGCGAGCCGTGGTTCGATGTTAGCCAAAATGGGCTGAAAAGCAGGATTGCTGGTTAAAGTTGGCACACTGCAGGCCATCGCCTCCAAAACGGTTTTGTCTAAGCTATTGGTTTTACTCAGGTTGATGACTAAATCAGCCTGTTGATAATGGGGGATTATATTTTCGTACGGTACGGCTCCTAAGAATTGAATGACATTTGATAGCTTCTGTGCCGTAACCTGCTCATGCAGTGATTTTTCGTAGTCAAAATCTTCATCGTTGGCAGCAGTACCTAAAAATTGACAACAGATTTGGTTTTGAATTTGGCGTGGGAGCTGCTGGATTGCTTCAATTAACAGGTGTGGCTGCTTGGCTGGTGAAAGTCGACCGGGCATAATGATTTGAAAACGGCCGTTTATCTTATCAGCAGCGTCGACCGGCAAAAATTGGTTGATATCAATACCGTGCCCCATCACGGTGAGATGCGGTGAATTAAGACGATAGCTTTCTTTGGAAGCCGTAAACACCTGATTGACCAGCTTGTCCGCTAGCTTTAAACGGCCGTTCACCGCTGAATGCGTGTACCAAAGCGCAATGGGTAGCCCTTTTAACTTGGCATACGGAAAACTCATCGTGACCCATTTGGGACTCATATGAATAAAAACGGTATCAACCTGATTCCCTAATATCAGTTTGGCTAACTTTTTGTGAAAGAATAAGTGTCTCTGGTGGGGGATATCCTTTTTGGATGGTTTTGCATATGCATGAACGGTTACATTGGTTGCCATATCCATACGACCACCTAGACGTGAAATGACGTGGACATGCTCAAAATGTTGGGCCAGCGTATTGACCCATTGATGCGCAAATCCCATCACGGGATGATCTAAATCAATCGCTTGGGTCATCATTAATAGTCGCATAAGTCAAAACTCAGAAGGGTTCCCAGCTTAAATAATTGACGCCCAGTATTTGATCAAAGTCCGCGTTTGGGCATTAATATCGCGGTAAGCTTCAGAAGAGGCATAGCCATTTTGGCCAAGCTCGCTGGCGAACTGTGGATCAGAACAAACTTGAATCAGTTTTTTAGCCAGCAGGCTGCTTGCCTCAACGGGAACCAAAAAACCGTTTTTGCCATTTTGTATTAAAAAGTTTGCACCTTCAGTTTGGGTCGCAACGACAGGCAATCCAACTGAGAACGCTTCTATTATAACCCGACCAAACGATTCATGACGGGAGGGCAGGGCTAAAACGGTAGCCATTTGGTAATGAGAGCCTATCTGGGCAGGTGGAATCGCACCAGAGAAGCGGGTGTTCTCGATTATCTTTATTGCTTTAGCCTGCTGTTCTAATGCCTCCCGTTCAGGCCCATCCCCAATGATTTGGAGCTGGACAGTTGGCAGCTTTTTCAAAACTTCGGTAAACGCATCGAGCAGCAGGTCAACCCCTTTTTCTTTGGATAGCCGTCCAACATACAGGACAGTAGGTTTAGGATGTTTTGTAATGGATGGATCGATTGTGAGAGATACGGCCGTTACCGGCAAAAAATCCACTTTTTGGGGCGCAATGTTGAGCGATTTGGTTAACCATTCTTCAGCCGCTTTGCTAACCACTCGAATCGCTGAGGCACGCTTTAAAACAAATGTACCGATTCGCTGGCGTAGCCGATTGATGATGCTTTCGTTGAGCCATTCAGCAGAACCCAAGCTGGAAAGATGAAGCTGAACTAAAAGAGGTGTCTTAAACCGCCGACTGAGCCAAACGCCTAATACCCCATCCCAAAAGGGAGATTGGGTTGTAATGAGGTCAAACGCTGCCTGCTGATGCTGTTGCTGGGCAAGCTGACGCCCGTTTCTGAGAAATTGGGGTAACGGCGCTTGTGTCGCGTGGAGAGTGAGATTAGATGAGATGGAGCGGGAAACGGCCGTTTTGCCACCGCGCACCAAGATGTGTAAATGACTACCTGGCTGATGTTCTTCTAAAATTTGAGCGTATCGTAAATGTCGCTCTAAACTGTCGCTTGCTTGATTTTGTCGATCTAAGAGCCCGTTATCTAGGCTAATCATCAAAACTTGCATTCAATAAAAGCACCTATTTCTGAGTCTTACTCTTTAAGGAGTCGACCCCGGCCGTTTCTTGCCACATTTTTAAATATTGAGCAATGATCGCCTTTTTTTTGTAAAGTGCCAAGCTTTTCTTTTGGGCCTCTCGTCCTATGGGGCGAAGGTTTTCAGGAGTTTCCAGCAGCAAGTTGATGCGATTACCAATTTGACGGGCATCCTGTACCGGGACACGATACCCCTGCACGCCGTTTTCGATTAAATCAATGGCGCCAGCAAAGCGTGTCGAAACAAGAGGGGTCACGGCAACGGCCGCTTCATTTAAAGCCCGACCCGTTCCGTCATACAGTGGTGTGGCTACATAAACATCCGCCGCCTGATAAATTTCACGAATTTGTTTAAAGGGAACTTTCTCTAAAATGGTGACGTGATCTTGTAAACCTAGGAGCTCGATTTTGTTTTTAACGGTTTGATTTAAATAGCCGTTGCCCACCCAAACAAATTTGGTGTCTGGATTGACACTCACAACATGATCGGCCGCACCCAGAAAGGTCAGTGGGTCATTTTGTTCGATGAGTTGCCCAACTGAAAGCACAAGATGTTTGTGGCTTCTTCCCAGCAGCTTTTCCCGCCAGTTGGCCGTTGGCTTTACCAAAACTGAGCCAATGTTAACGTAAGCGGGGATATTGTACACCTTGGGTAAGCCAGGCATATTGAGAAATTTTTGTTCTTCTCGTGAGGTGGTGACGCGGATTGAATCCGCTTTGGTGAGGAGCCATTTGCTTAACCTGTTGTACAGAATGTTGCGGCGGCGTTCTTTTATGAAGTGGGGATTATCAATAATGTCTGCTTTGATGTGTAGGTTTAGCGGAATATTGAAACGGCGTTTGAGCAGGTAGCCAACTATGCCAGCCTCGTGTGGATTGGCGGCACTGATCAGGTTGAAGGGATGAAATCGAGCCAGTTCAACACCCAATTGGTACGCCTCTTGAGTAAAGCGCCATTGCGTTAGAGTGGCCGTTGAGTAAATTTGCATGTTGGATGTGAGCCTTACGCTGGCCGGGACAGAGTTTTGATAGCGGCGAGCGATAATAATGTACTCTTCAACCTGAGTGGCATAGTGTAAGTGGCGTCGCTGCGAGCCTGAATATTTTTTTTCGGTGAGTGGATGGGCTAACCCGCCATCAAAGGTTATTCCCAATACGTGCAGTGGCATCAGTGTTTAATTCCTGCTTCGATTAATAAATCGGTTGTTTGTTCAATCATCGTTTCAAGTTTGAATTTATCTGTTAATTCAACTTGATAGGTTAACCGATTTTTCAAAGCAGTGTGGGTAGATTCCGTTAATTTTTCTAAATTGTTGATGGGGGTTAAACGGCCGTTCACGCCGTGCAGTACCACCTCCGGCGTTCCGCCGATCTCAGTCGCAACGATGGGGAGCCCAACCGCAAGCGCTTCAAGCAAGACGTGCGGGAGTCCTTCATAGACTGAATTGAGCATAAAAAGATCGGCCGTTTTTAAGGCCTCAATGACCGAGGCATGCGACAGGCTCCCTAGGAAATGAACCCGATTCTGGATTTTAAGGTTGCGACTTAATTTCTCAAGATTTTCCTTTTCAGGGCCATCTCCCACTACCAGCAAATCACAATTTGGCGTGTTTTGAACGGTTTTGAGAATGCCATCAACCCCCTTCCAATTGACTAAACGACAAACGGTGATGAGACGATGACCCTTTTTGGGCGGGAAATCGACGGCTGATGGTTGATCCAGCGGGGGTTCATAGGCGTTATAAATCAATTTGATGAGACGAGGGTCTACAAACCATTTAGAAACGATAGAGCGTAAATATTGACTCGGTACGATGACGTATTTCATGCGGTGTAGTGCCCAATCGCGCATGGCGCGTCGGGCTTCGATGGGAATATCGTAAACGCGCGTTTGGAAGAAATCGATGGTGTGAGAAGTCCATCCTTTATCTCTGGCGCGCTCCCAAGCGATGTCGCCCACGACTTTGGCTACCATGGGCCGAATGACAAAGAGGGTAGCAACGGCCGTTTCCATCAACAGCCCATTGACATAGGCAACATCATGCTGCCGCAACTGCCGCATGAGTTGCCAAACCGTATTGATCCAACGATCAAGACGACCCTTTTTAGGCAGGCGAATCAGCTTGAAATTAAATTGAGAATCGTCATATCCATCGGCTTGGGTAAATGTCATGATGGTGACGTTGTGCCCTTTCTCGACCAATGCTTTGGCAAGCCGGGGAACATAGGTAGCAGGGCCGCCGATTTCGGGCGGGAAGGCACCGGTTGGGATTAAAATTTTCATAGGTTTTTATTGTTGGTTAATTATTTTGTCACTGCTTTTGGATTTCAGTTTGTCAGTATTTCAGGTTAGCCCTGCTTTCTAGATGCTCATTGTAACGATGCCTTAAAATAGTTGATGTATTGGTTCGCAACGGCTGTTTCTGAAAATTGGGCAACGTGCGACAGAGCATATTGTTTTTTTAATTCAGATGAGTCAGGATTTTGTAGGTGATTAATGATGGCTGTCCCTATTTGATCGACCTTTTCAGATTCAACTAATATGCCTGCTTTACCGTGATCAAGTATGTCAGCGGGGCCGCTGGGGCAGTTTGTGGCGATAACGGCCATATTCAATGCTAGCGCTTCAGCTAAGACAATGCCAAACCCCTCGTAGCGGGATGCTAAAACAAAAAGGTCGGCTTGGGCCATGAACGTGTAAGGATTATCTTGGAACCCAACAAGGTCAATAGAATCATCGAGGTTCAATTGGGTGATTTGGCGAGAAAGATTGGCCTGCTCAGGTCCTTGCCCAACAATAACTAGCTTGGCGTTAGAAACGGCCGTTTTGACGGTTGCAAATGCCTCAATCAGAATATCATGCCCCTTTTGTGGATGCAGTCGCCCAACTGAAACAATCGTGTGAAATTTAGTATCAAACCAAGGATGTGCCACTTTCTTTTGCGCTTTTTCTTGGATGATTTTAATTTCTACCGGATTTGGAATCACCTTTATTTTATGGCTAGGCATCTGAAAATGTGTAACCAAATCTTTGGTGATACCCTCTGAGATAGCCAGCACGCCATCAGCCATTTGTAGAAAAGGTTTGTAACCCAATCGCTTGAGCTTCTCGTTGCCAAACTGTTTCATTTCAACGCTGGGTGTATTTTGCTCATTGATAAAAACCCGCCCTTTATGGCCAGAAAGTTTATGGGCCAGTGTAGTGAGCATCGAGCAGCGGCGCAGAACACCGATGGTGATATTGGGCTTGAGTTGTCGAATCGTTTGGGTGAGTTTATAGAGTGTGGTGGGGGGAAAACGGCCGTTTTCCAATGACACAATCGGTATGCCCGCTTCTTCCACTTCTTTGAGAAACACGCCGCGTCGATAAAAAAGACAAAGAATTGGTTCAATGTTTGTCCGGTCTAAATGCTTCAAAATCGTCACAATGGCGCGTTCAGCGCCACCACCCTCAAGCGTTGGTAACACCCAAAGCACTTTGATTGGATTGAGGATTTTAGATTGGTTCAATCGACGTATCCTAACTGACGCAGCTGATTTTTGAGCGCTTCTTCTTCATCAGCCGTGAGCTTGGTTTGAGCGTGTGGTGCCTCTCGTTTGGCGGGGATGGTGCCTGCCTGGATCGGATTTTGCTTAAGGAACGGCTCTGATAGCGCTTCAGTGAGGACGCGCCCGTCCATATCTGGGGGAATCGGTTGCTTGAGCAGATGAAGCATGGTCGGAGCCAAATCTTTAAGCGTCATGTGACTATTGAGATTGGCCGACTTGATATCAGGACCATACCCCACAAAAATACCCTCGTGGGTATGACTCCCCTCTAAACGGGAGTTTGATGAGTGTCGATTTGCTCCCGGATTATAGAAATTTTGGTTTTCAATGATGAGATCTGGGCCAAGCCAGGCAAAATCACCGCTGTACTGGGATGCCCCTTGATAAACGGATTTGATGATGGGTTGATGGGTTGACTGGTCGAGGTCGGTGGTGAGGTATTGGCTGAGCTTTGTTTGCACAACGGCCGTTTCTTCACTGGTTAAATGGCCACTGGCAAAGCGGGCTTGATGATTAAGCCAAAGCTGAAGTCCAAAATCAGAGGGCAGCACCTGGCTTTTTTGATAGTTAATCGCATCATTGCTGGGTAGTAGTCCACCGCTTTTGAGGCTGTTTTTTAAAGCATTCGCCTGGTTAGGTCGCAAGTTTTTAACCCACTCTCGTAAAAACGGGAAGCTGTTGTACGTCCGAATTAGCAGCTTCATTATGTGATTGCGCATAGACAGTGCGTTCTCGCCCCTGTCATAGCTCAAATACCCGCCATCAACGAGTCGCTGGAATAAATATTGGCGAGGGTAAACCGAGCCAAAGCCGTGATCGGACATTAAGATGAGGTTGCAATCGGGGCCAGCCCAATTCAGCATTTCCCCAAGCAGCGTGTCGCATTGCTCATAAGCATCAGTCAGAGCTTGACGATAATCTGCAGCATGACGATCGTAGTAGTTTGGATGGTTGGGATCTAAAAATGTCCAAAAGACGTGGGCCAAATTGTCGGTGATTGAAAAAACGTGAAAGAAGAAGCCCCACTCCCTTTGGGTGATAAGATGCTTTAGCAGACGGGAACGGCCGTTCATCACCTTACGCCACTCTTCAATATAAGCCCAACTGCGGTCAAAATTGGCTGTTGGCTGCGCCAGGCGAATTTGGTCGTGCAGAGAACTTGGCAAAACTATTTCCCAAGCATCTGGATAGGTAAACAATGTTTCGTTTGTACGCGGCGTGCCATAGCCAGTGAGCATCAAGCCGTTGAGGGGGCGGGGCGGATAAGTATAAGGTACATCAGTGATAATGGAGGGAATGTTAACCTCACCTAATAAATCCCAAATGGTTTTTTCCAAGTGACGATCTGTGTAAACTGGAGAACGGGCGTATGTTTGGGGGTCAATTTCTTGAAAATCGAAAATACCGTGCTTGCCGGGGTTTTTGCCCGTGAAAACAGTGGTCCATGCGGTTGGTGTAATTGGAGGAACTGTAGAGTGAAGGACCCCCCATGCACCTTTTTTAAGGAGATGAGCGATTGTCGGTAAACGGCCGTTTGCTATGAGGGGGTTGATGACGTCAAATGTTGCACCATCGAATCCCACAACCATCAGTTTAGACATGGCTTAGATGGTACCATAGCCCGAAAAAGCTTGCACTTTAATAAGTATAAGCGGATAGTACTACTAAAGTGAAACGAAGTGCCTGCCTTGAATAAAACCACGGCCATAACCTTCGTTTCCTCGAGGTTCCAAAGTTTTAATCTAAGACGTTTTTCAATTTAGAAACTTCGGAACACATAAGTGAAACGAAGTGCCTGCTTTGAATAAAACCACGGCCATAACCTTCGTTTCCTCGAGGTTCCGAAGCTTTTATCTAATATGTTTTTCAATCTAGAAAATTCGGAACACTAAATCTTGAGAAATAGACAAAGGAAGAGCGATGACACACCGTTTTAAGCTGGTTTTACTAATGTTTACCTTTTTTATGTTGGGTTGTCGTCAAGCACAACTCATCGATATTGAAGAGAGCCTGACCGGGTTTGAAAGACTCAACGATGAATTAGAAAGAGGGCTTTATGGTGATGTGAACAGCCTGCTAATTTGGCATGATGGGGAAATCATCTTTGAAGCGTATTATCAGGGGACTAGTGAAACAACAATGACCCCAGTGTACTCTGTGACGAAGAGTGTAACCTCGGCTATGATGGGGAAAGCAGTTTCCGAAGACCTGATTCAAATAGATGATCCCATGCTTGACTATTTCCCAGAGTTTGACCAAATCGACAATTTGACGGAGCAAAAACAGAATATCACAGTAGCTGATTTACTCACCATGCGGTCTGGGTTGGCATGGGATGAGGTTTCTGCAACCTATGGCAGTGGGACCAATTCTGTGACAAATCTCACGCGCAGTGGCAATTGGCTTCAATACATCCTTGACCAACCAATGGCAACCTCTGCAGGAGGGCGATTCACGTATAACAGTGGTGTGACCATGCTACTGGGTGGCGTTTTGGAAGCAGCAACGGGCCAGACCGTAGAGACATACACGGCCGAATATCTTTTTCAACCATTAGAAATCAATAGCTGGCGCTGGGAGAACACCCCACAGGGCCAATCAAACACAGGCTGGGGTTTATCATTGCAACCGCGCGATATGTTGAAATTTGGACAGCTTTTTCTGCAAAATGGGGAATGGAACGATGAGCAAATCATTCCCCAAGCGTGGATTGAGCAGTCGACCCAACCTTATACCGAAGTAGATGATGAGTACAATTATGGCTACCAGTGGTGGCGCTTTTCAGATGATAATCCCGTTGTGTTTAATTTAGACACCAATGACGTCTATTTTGCATGGGGTTTTGGCGGGAACTTTATTTTTGTGGTGCCTCATCTAGATTTAGTTGTGGTAACGACCGCTCAAAATTTCTCAATCGGCACCCAAATTTTCCCTATTTTGCCCGAATATATTTTTCCTGAATTGAGTCGATGACAAACCGTTTGAAAATCCTCCACGTTTATAAAGATTATTGGCCCATTGTGGGTGGCATTGAAAACCATATCAAAACGCTGGCCGAAGCACAGGTGCAGGCGGGGCATGATGTGACGGTGCTGGTTACAAATCCAGCCAAGCACCCGAGGATTGAGAATATCAATGGCGTGCAGGTGATCCGCGCCTCACGGTTGGCAACCGTTGCGTCTACGCCGCTCAGCCTTACCTTCCCATTACATCTTCTCCGGCAAAGGCCTGATATGACGCATTTACATTTTCCTTACCCTCTTGGTGAACTGAGTCAGTGGTTATTTGGCAACGGCCGTTCCTATGTCATCACCTACCACAGCGATGTTGTCAAACAACAGCAAATTTTGCGGTTTTACAATCCTCTATTGCGCCGCGTTTTGAAAAATGCCAACCAAATTATTCCCACGAGTCATCAATATGTGGCCTCTTCGCCTTACTTGAACCCGCTAGCCGATCAATGTACCGTCGTGCCGCTGTCGGTAGACGCCCAACCGTATATGAAGGCTGAGCCGCTGTTTGCTAAAAACGGCCGTTTGCGCCTCCTCTTTGTGGGCCAGCATCGTTACTACAAAGGGGTTGATGATCTGATCAAGGCGATGCCTCAGATTGACGCTGAGCTATTGATTGGGGGAGATGGCCCTATGCGCTCAAGCTGGGAGGAAACGGCCGTCTCATTGCAAGTCAGTGACAAGGTTAATTTTGTCGGTCGGGTTTCGGATGAAGCGTTACCAAAGCTATTTGCCAGCGCTGATATCTTTGTGCTGCCCGCCAACGCTCGCTCAGAAGCGTTTGGCAAGGTGCTCCTTGAGGCGATGGCGACTGGTATTCCCTGCATCACGACAGAAGTGGGCACAGGCACCTCGTTTGTGGTTGAAGATGAGGTAACAGGTTGGGTGGTTCATCCCAAAAACCCTGATGGGTTAGCAACGGCCGTCAATACACTTTTGAACAATCCCGAAATGAGGGTTGCTATGGGGCGGGCTGGTCAACAGCGGGCGTTGACCGATTTTTCAGTTGAGCAGATGGTAACGGCCGTTGATCGAGTTTATCGGCAGGTACTAACCTCCCAGAAACCCTAAAAACTGAATCGTAAATTTTTTCAAAACTATTTCTCTTAATTTCTTTCAGGTTGCCATATTCTTTGTAAAATCAAAATGGTGTTGATGATTGTATTAGAGGGAAAAGTATGAGGAAGTTAATAAGAATTATCTTTGTGATTTTATTGCTGGGTGCTTTTATTCCATCAAATTTGACGGCTTCTGTTCAGATGAGTTTAGGTGAAGCCGCATCTCGCAATGCGGAAGCGTGGCCGTTTGCCTGGGACAGCATATGGAATATGCCATTGGGAGCAGATGCAACGTATGTGCCTGCTAATATCAAGCCCGCCGATCGTCGCGGCATGACGGCTGATGAAGATATCTTGATTTTGGAGCCGGATGCCCCTCAAATTGATATTTTAAAGCACGATGCCGGTTGGAATCGTGACCTGATTCGCTGTGACGAGGCGATTGAGCCAACTGAGGTTCTTTTTGAAAATGTGCCTATTCCATTAACTTTCTTTACTGATCCGGAATATCTCGGGGTTGTGCCTAATCATTCGGCCGGTATTTTGCTAGCAGATGGCGAAACGTTGATTCAGACGCAGCCTTTTCATCGCTGTGCGGATGGAACGGCCGTTTCCCAATTCACGCCACCATCTGACAACATCAAAACGGGTGACGGCATTCGAGGGGCACATGGCGGAAGCGGCATGTCGAGCTTAGGCGGTACCCTGCGAGTGGGGGAGCTTGTTCCAAACGGCACCATACGGCATGCCTTAAAAATCAATCTATTTGCACACCTTAACCTAGCTTATGCCGTCGATGATCCAACGCCGGGTTATCGGTGGCCAGCCATTCGCGCAGATGGCTATGCCAACGACGTTTCTAGCTCTTGTGTCTATCAGGGAGAGGTAGCCCAGCTTCAAATGGGTGCCCTTCTTGCCCTTCACCCAAATTTCAATATTACCTCTCTAAACAGTGAGCCCGCCAAAATTTTAGCGCAGGCCTTTCAAGATTACGGCGCCTATGTAGTGGATGACACCTGCTGGAATGTGTACGCTATTGCCACCGAGTGGGGGCCAGATGGACGCGTTATTGATGAGTTTCAAACGGTGTGGGGGTTTGATATGGAAACATCACTCCTCGCTACGTGTACTGACCTTGAAAATCCAGAGTGCCTTTGGGCCAAAGATATGAACACAATCTATACCAATCTGCACATCGTTGATAACAATACAGAGAATGAAATTGGGGGACCGGGTCAAAGGCGCGTACCTTGCGCACCTCCATTCGAGGATGGTAGTGGGCACTGGGCAATTGGTTCCGTATGTGATTTTGCCCAGTTTTTACCTATTAAAATTTACCTGCCGCTTGGAACTAATTAAAAAAATGTTGCTAGAGTCGAATTTTCAGGAAAAGAAAAAGTGGCTGCTAGGTTTTTTAATTAGATTACTTACGATTTTATGAGCTATGATTTTGAACGTAAATCTTCTAGATGATGTCTATATTGTGCAGCAAGAGCATGACCAATGCTCTCCTTAATTTCCACACATTCTTCCAATAGAGAGATGGATCGAATAGGATCTATATTTTCTAAAGCCAAAGCAAAATGCAGTTTCCAACCAACCGTTATGGTTCTTGCTCCTATTTGCTTTGAAATTTCCAACGATTTTTCAAAGTAGCTTAGCCCTTCCTTAAAATTTCCTTCAACACACCTGATTCTGCCCAGTTGGTTAAATATGCTTCCTTGATTTGGCAGGGAATTGCTGTATTTATTTAATAACTCCATTGCCTGCTCTAAATGCTCTTTAGACTTAGAAAACATTTCCAAATTCACATAAAGATGTCCAAGCTCATCTAGGAGATCTAATTTAACAAACTCTACACCAACCGTGTCAGCTAATGCCATACCTAAAAAAAAGTATTTTTCACCTTCATCTTTGTTGCTAGATCGTGAACAGAGCGTTGTTAAAGCGGACAAAACAAGTAACCTGAGATATGAATATGAGCCATCTTGAGTTAATGAAAGGGCTTTTTTTAGAAATGTCATTGAATCAGAAAATTTTCCTAACAAGATAAAAACTAACCCAATAGCACGATAGGCGTGTATCTGAAGATGAGTGTCATTTAAAGAAATCGCGTTCGAAAGGGTTTCCTGAAAATATGGTAGCGCTTTTTGGGGATTTTGAGCGATTAAAGCCCCACCTATATTTAGCAAAGTAGATGCATTAGTTATAGGGATATTTCCTTTTCTTGTCCACTATAACATTGCTGGATTAAGCTTCATTGCATCGTGCATTTTTCCCATAGCCTTATATATGTTCTGAAGTGTCATGATAATTGACAGTTGTCGAAATGGATTCGTG
>JBCCFD010000140.1:0-16177 GCA_039029915.1 Chloroflexota bacterium | reverse complement strand
TGGTGTGTTTGGGTCTATGCTGAGCACCCCAATTCTTAATCCACCACAGGTTGGTATTCTAGGATTGCATAATATTGTTGAACGTCCAGTGGCCATTAATGGGGAGGTTCACATCCGCACCATTATGTATGCTGCGCTAACTTACGATCACCGTTGTTTGGACGGCCGGGAGGCGGTTCAATTCTTGGTTACAGTGTAACAACTCATTGAAGATCCAGAGCAGCTGCTTCTAGAGGGGTAACATTCACCAAACTTCAAAAAACTTCCTTCTTCAAAAAGCTTCCTTTAAGTAAGGGAGCTTTTTTTATTTAAGATAGGTCGTAACATTTGTTTAAGTCCTATCGTAAGACCAAAAAACTACATTAGTATTAAGAAATGCAAGTAGCAATTTAAAAGTTTAATTTTATAAATTTATAGTGACTTTTATGAAAAATAATCGTCTAATGTTGGACTAGCGTTCTATGGTCATAAACAAATTTATTTATAATCATATTTAATGTATTGTTTTTTATTTGTACTGTAATATTAAACAATCGGGATGAACATCATCGTGAACAATATCATCATATCTCAAGAAGTAGGATTAAAAACTGAAAAATCAACAAACAGCAAAGCCAACTACTATTTTTGGAAACGAGTCATCGATCTTTGCATTGTTATCCCTTCGCTAATTTTTTTGGGCCCTCTCATGTTAGCTTTGGCAATTATGATTCGTATGGACAGTGATGGCCCCGCTATTTTTGTACAGGAACGGGTTGGCGCAAAACGAATTTACAAAAACGGCCGTTGGGTATGGCAAACAGTTACATTTCCTATTTACAAATATCGAACAATGAGAGTAAATGCCGGTTCAAAGCTTCATCGTGAATACATCGCAGCTTACATTGAAGGTGATGAGGAAAAGATGGCAAAAATTCGCGGGGAACAAAATAAAACTTTTAAAATGACGAAAGACCCTCGCGTTACCAAGGTAGGCAAAGTGCTACGTAAGCTCAGCTTAGACGAATTACCCCAATTATTTAACGTATTGCGGGGTGAAATGAGCATCGTTGGCCCTCGTCCTCCCATTCCTTATGAAGTAGAACTTTACAAGTCATCACAAATGGCTCGTTTAGCTGCAACACCAGGCATGACAGGCTGGTGGCAAGTCTCAGGTCGAGCGGCCACAAGCTTTCAAGAAATGGTGGACTTAGATGTAGAATACATCCATAAATCATCGGTGTGGATGGATATGAAGATTATCTTTTTAACTGTCCCTGCCGCAATAAACCAAAAAGGTGCTGGATAAAAGAGATGAAGGATAAACTCAGAATTGGTGCAATTGGTGGAGGCTATTGGGGCCCCAATTTAATTCGAAATTTTATTGAAATTCCCGATGCCGAACTCGTCGCAGTTGCTGACTTAGATGAAGGTCGTTTAAATCACTTAAAATCAAGATTTCCCCAAATCCAAACTACAACGCAAAATTATAAAGATTTTTTTGAAATGGATTTGGATGGGGTTGTCATTGCTACACCGCCTAACACGCACTTCCCAATTGCAGCCGATTGTATGAATAATAACCTCAGTGTGCTGGTTGAAAAACCTTTAACCCTGAACAGTGAGGATGCTCGCAATCTGATTTCGGTTGCGGCTCAAAATAATGTTGTATTAATGGTTGGGCATACATTTGAATACAATCCGGCCGTTCGGCAGCTAAAAAGTATGATCGATAGCGGGGAGCTCGGTGATATTTACTATATTGATGCTGTACGGGCTAGCTTGGGTCTGTTCCAAACCAAAGCTAATGTTTTGTGGGATCTAGCTCCCCACGATATTTCTATCTTACGCTACCTGCTTGGTAATGAACCTTATAAAGTAAGTGTTCATTCTGCAGCCTGTGTTCAAGAGGGTATCCATGACGTTGCCTATGCGGCCTTCCGATTCCCAAATAATGTTATGGCCCATATTCGCATGAGCTGGCTTGATCCTAGCAAAACACGAAAAATCACTGTTGTGGGTAGCAAGAAGATGGTGATTTACGATGATGTTGAAAATCTTGAGAAAATTCGTATTTATGACAAAGGCGTAAAAGCAATTCGCCATACGGATACCTTTGGAGAATTTTCGTTTGCTTATCACTACGGTGATGTGGTTATTCCTCACTTGCAAATGCAAGAGCCTCTACGCGTACAGTGCTCTCATTTCTTGGAATGTGTCAAGGAAGGGAAAACGCCTCAAACAGACGGCTATAATGGACTAAGCGTTGTCAATATTTTGGAAGCTGCTCAGAAATCTTTAGAGCAAGATGGTGATGGTGTAGAGATTAGCAACATGATCGCCCAATCCCCCTCAACGAATGGCAAGGTTTCAACTGATTAATTGAACGTAAGGTGAATATCATAACGATATTCACCTTTTTTTAAAATTTTAAGTAGTCGGTGAACGGGAAGAAACCGTTTGAAAACGAATTTGAAAACATCTTTTCGTTTTCTGAGGGGACGGAAGCTTTCCCCCTTGTTCGTTTCTCAACCCCTTTTTCGTTCATCAAATTCCTCTATCAATGTTAAAAAGTCCAATGCAATGAGGAGTCTGACTCATTGAGAGCCATCAAAAGGATGTAACATGGCAATTCCATTTGTAGATCTAAAAACTCAATATCAATCAATTAAAGAAGATGTTGATCCAGCAGTTTTACGTGTGATGAACAACTGTAATTTTGTTTTGGGTCAAGAAGTTAAAGATTTTGAAAAAGCTTTTGCAGAATATTGTGAAGCTGATTTTTGCGTCGGTGTGGATTCTGGCTATTCCGCGTTGGAATTAGCTTTACATGCGCTCGATATTGGCCCGGGTGATGAAGTCATAACACAAGCTAATACGTTTCAAGCAACGGCTTTAGCAATTCATTACGTTGGGGCAACACCAGTTTTAGTAGATATCAATCCTGAAACTTACAATATTGATCCTGCGAAAATTGAAGCAGCAATTACTGATAAAACAGTTGCTATTATGCCTGTCCATTTATATGGACAACCTGCTGATATGGATGCGATTATGGCAATCGCTGAAAAGCACAATTTGAAAGTTGTTGAAGACTCAGCCCAAGGACATGGTGCTCGAATTAATGGCAAACGGGTTGGTGGTATCGGACACGCATCCGGTTTTAGTTTTTATCCAGGTAAAAATTTAGGTGCTTATGGGGATGGTGGTGCTGTTGTCACAAATGATGAAGCGATTGCTGAAAAGATTATTATGCTTCGCAATTTGGGCATGAAGGTGAAATATCATCATGAAATTAAAGGGTTTAATAATCGTTTGGATACGATGCAAGCGGCTGTTTTGGGTGTTAAACTGCCTCATTTGGACAGCTGGAATGAAGGCCGGCGACAAGCGGCTGCTTGGTATGCAGAAGGTTTGGCAGATACGGCCGTTGTCACGCCAATGACTCCAGACAATATGGAACACGTTTTCCATCTCTACGTCATTCGCGTTCCTAGCCAGCGCCAAGAATTTATGGACTATCTTGGTCAAAACGGGATTGCTTCAGGGTTACACTATCCGATTCCAATTCATTGCCAACCTTCATTCTCAGAATTAGGGTACAAAGAAGGTGATTTCCCAATTACTGAAGCTTATTCCCAACAAATTGTGTCATTGCCAATGTTTGGTGAATTGACAAAAGAACAAGTTGACTTCGTTTGCGAACACGTGAAGAAGTTCAGCGATCAAAATTGGTAAACATTTCACGGCCGTTTTCTGCTTACTTTAGGGAAAACGGCCGTAAATCTTTATTTTGCAAGCACCGTTTTGAAGAAAAATAGATTGGCGGAAGATTAGGAAAAAAATTTTTATATCCTCGTAATACGGCTTGAAAGTCGGTTTATCTAAAAATGGGGTTATAAGAGACCTCTGGGTCTCAGCGCTTGGGAGCAATCAGAAGTATCGATTTCGGTGAATCGAATAGGCGGAGAAGTAAGCTGAATTGATTTCGGTTGCCTATCTGAATGAATGCGTCTAGTTCATTGTCATTAAATGACGACGTTTATCGACGAATTACGAGATAAATTGGGTTTGTGAAGCATTGACAAGTAAACGTAACAAGTTTATTGAATTTAAAAATATTGCAAGTCGATTTTTCACAAATCTGTATTTGAGGTTCAATTTTTTATGAACATGGATTTAAAACAAATCATCAACACACTGTGGCGATGGAAAATTCTTATTCTGTCAATCTTAGGGGTAACGGTAGTCGGGTTAATTATCCTCGTGTTTACCGCTGATGATTCCTATACAGCCTATGTTGACTTACAGGTAACTGCTCCTGAAACGGAAGCAGTTTCACTGTTTGGGGCAGTGCGATATGCGGGTGAACGCGAAGCGGTTACCATTGCGCGTAATAACTTTTCAGTCGTTGTGGAAAGCGTCATTATTCGAGAACAGGTGATTCAAGAGCTTGGCCTTTCTGAAAAAGAAGGCGAGTATGAACTTGAACTGAGACCGGTCCCGGATTCAGACTTTTTAACGATCGCTTTCACCTCAACATCCCCTGAGTTAGCAGCAACGATTGCCAACACTCACATTCAAAAGTCGATTGTACGCCAGGGTAATTTACGCTCATTGCCTGCCCAGCAACAGCTTGAAGAGCTCTTTCAGGAGCTTGAAGATGCTGAATCGAGCCTTCGTGCATCAGAAGCTGCTCTAACCACGTTCCAAGAAGAACATGAGTTGACCTCTTCATTGCAAACAGAAATTGATACGCATGAGCAGCGTTTACAAAGATTGGTGCTGAATCGCAGTGATCTTTTAATCTCAGATCCTTTTAGCGGTAATAACGAAGTAGAGACAATTAATCTGTTGCTTGCTGAACGAGAGGCTGAATTAATACCCCTCTTAGAGACCCGTCATACGTATAATCAACTGCTCATGAACCTGTCTTTGGCTCAAGAAAATTTTGAAGATTTAGCGGCTAGTTCCGGTGTTAATTTGTCTGCAGCCACCTTGCCAGAACCGTTAAACAGCGCTAGGAATGCCGTTGACATAGCTGAAACGGCCGTTAACGAATTCAATATCAGTGTTGATATTAACACCGTCGAAAACGACATTGCTCAGCTCAACACCCTCATCGAAGAACTCAAACTAGAGCGAGACCGACGCCTAACTGCCCCATCAGAAAATCTTCAAAACGCTCGAGTATTAACTATCGATGCGTTGATTGCTGAAAGTGAAGAAAGGGTTGATACGCTATCTCGCCTTGAACCAGAATTTAACTTCTTATCGATTCAGGCTACGCGTGCCACTGACGATTACAATTTTATTCTTGAGAAATACAATCAAGCAGAAATCGTTGCTGCTTCAACCGAGTCCGCAGACTTTATCCAAATTATCACCCTAGCAACACCACCAGATGAACCGTCGTCCAGTTTGCGATTCTTATTGGTCTTTGGGGTTGCCGGTGCGTTGGGTACAAGCATCTTCTTAGCCTTCATCTTGGAATATTTCACAAACCCCAGTGAAGAAGGGCTTGCCTTAGATGGATTGGGTGTCGGAACAGATTCTGCAGGTGGTCAAAATGAAGATGGTTATCAATTTCCAATCCGTCTTCATCAGCAAGCTCAAGGAGACTAGCCCCGCGTGAATATGGAGCGCCTCTTCCCGCAGAACGAAGATTTTGCTGAAAATCTAGTTCGTTCAATCGTACAGCTTCCTAAAGCCCTTTGGATGGTTTTGGGCGTGTTGGGTTTGGCTGGGTTAGGTGCTGGTATTATTGTTCAACCAGAACTCGTCGTATTCGCGCTTGTGGGCATTGGTATAGGCATTCCCGCCGCCCTTTTTGCATGGAATCGGCCTGAATTTATTTTAGTTGCTGTTGTCTTTTTGAGTTCAGGCTTTATTTCAGCAAATAAAATGGAAGTAGGCGGTGGTTTGGAATTGCGGGATGTGGCCCTGATTGGGTCGCTCGGCTTGCTTGTTTTCCAAGGCATTATTCGCAAAGAGTTAAAAATAATTTGGTGGCCTGTGGCTGCACCGCTCATCGTCTTTTTGTTAATTGCTATTGTTTCTCTTTTCAACGCTTTAATGTTTGAGAATGTTGCTTTAAACTGGGCTTTTAATGACATGCGTATTCTGATTTACTACGCCATGTTTTTTAGCACAGGGTGGGCCATTAAAAACGAGAAACAACTGATGATTGTCTGGTTAGGTTTGTTCTTGATTGCGGACTTAATTGCGGTAATTATTTTTATTCAGCAGCCGCTTGGGGCAAGTAACCCACTTTTGGAATCAATGGTTGGGGGACGTTGGGACCTAATTGATCAAGGGGTGGCTGTTCGGGTAGTGCCAGCTGCCCATGCGCTGATGCATTTTATGGCCGTCATCGCATTTGTATTTATCGTTTATGCCCAGCATATAAAGTGGTTATTCTGGTTTGGTATTTTCCAATTCGGATTCTTAAATGTTTCACTTTTGTTAACTTTTACCCGTTCGCAGTGGCTAGCAACGGCAATCGCCCTGTTTTTGATTGGCATTTACATTTTTCCTCAATATAAGGCACTCATTTTTCGGTGGGCTGTCAAATATTCTGTTCCCACGATTTTGATTTTAATCTTTTTATTTGGTGTATTTGGCACAACGATTAGCAAGGCGCTTGAAGAAATTCCTATCGTAGGGGGCGTTGTTGATCGGTTTGCGACAATATTTACGCCGTCTGAAACGCTTGAGACGAACTCGCTTGAATGGCGCGAGTTTGAATTCCAGCAGGGGTTTGCTGCCCTTCGTGAAAGCCCTTGGCTTGGCGTTTCATTAGGCAACAGCTATCGGCAAGTCACCACGCTTCAAGGCGAGGTCTTGGGATGGTGGACTGATGGCAATTTGGAGCGGGGGTATATCTCTCGATTTACCCGATTTATCCACAGTAGCTATTTAGCGATAGCGGTGAAAATGGGCATCCCAGGTTTTATCGCATTTATGTGGTTTTGTTTGGCTTTTATATGGGAGAGTTGGCGTCTAGCCAGAAGAATGCCTGACTCGCTCAATAAAGGCTTTGTATTGGCAATTTTTACTGCTTTTATTGGTTTAATGCAGTGGTCAGTCTTCCACACGCACTTTATGCGAACGGAAAGCACTATTGCCGTAGGTATTATGACTGGTATTGTGGCGAGCATTAATCATTTACACGAAAAAAGTAGCAGAACACAAGGAAGCAACAGTAATGGAAACAACGACACGCAAGCACATCGTAATGTTCTTGGGGAACAACCCCTATCCTCATGATACAAGAGTCCATCCTGAAGCATTAGCTTTGGTAAAGGCTGGTTTTGAAGTATCCGTCATTTCTCCTAAAGCACAAGGACAACCCTTTATTGAAGAGCTAGAGGGTGTTAAAGCATATCGATATCCGGCCCCACCAGAATTAGAGTCTGTTTTTGGGTACTTTTTAGAGTACGCTATTTCATTCATCGGGACTTTTATTTATACACTGTACATTTTATTCCGGCACGGTTTTGATGTGATGCACGCGCACAACCCGCCAGATATTTTTGTGCTTATTGGTATGCTCTTCAAACCATTTAAGAAGCGGTATGTGTTTGATCATCATGATTTATCAGTTGATCTTTATTCTGCACGGTCTGATGGGAATGGAAACCCAGCCATCATGAGCATCTTAAACTGGTTTGAGAAACGGACCTGCCAAACTGCTGATATGATTATTACGACAAACGGATCGTATAAGCGTTTAAATATTGAACGGCACCAAGTTGCAGAAGAAAAAATAAAAATTGTTCGTAATGGTGCGAATTTAAATCGGCTTAAAATTGTTGAAAAACATCCTGATCTAGCCAAGATGGATAAAACGATTTTGGGTTTTGTTGGTGGCATGGGTAAACAAGATGGAGTGGAGTATTTAATCAAGGCTATCGATTATTTACGTCATAATCTTAAGCGTACCGATTTTTACTGCGTCCTCGTTGGGGGCGGTGGAGAATTTGATACGCTTCAGCAAATGGTTGTTGATCATAACCTCTGCGAGTTTGTAGAGTTTGTTGGCGTGCTTGATGGATTTGATTTGAATCAATACTACTCCAGTATGGACATTTGTATCGACCCTGATCCGACAAACTCTTTTAATAACCACAGTACGATGATTAAGATGATGGAATATATGGCTTTTGGTAAGCCTATTGTCGCTTTTGATTTGCATGAACATCGTGTGTCTGCTGAAGATGCGGCGATGTATATTCCTGATAATGATTGGGCTGAAATGGCAAAGGCGATTACACACTTAATCGATCATCCTGAATTACAAAAAGAGATGGGGGAATACGGCCGTAATCGTGTCCTTAACTCTTTAACATGGGAACATTCAGGTTTGAAATTAATTGAAGCGTATCAATATCTTTTCCCACACGTCCCAATGTCTGTGAGCTTTTCTAATAAAATGGCCGACCAATCTGTGTAACTAAGAAACAGATATGATAAACAATTGAATATTTTTTTGACAAGGCGCAAAATTCAATTATTTCTTGGATTAAGTATTCCGAAGCTTCTAAATTGAAAACCTTTGTAGCTAAAAGCTTCGGAACCTTAAGGAAACGAAGTTTTTAGCCGTCATTTTAGCCAAGGAAGGAACTTCGTTTCACTTTAGGGAAGTTAAGTTCCTGCTTTTTAGTTGACGGTAGCAGTAAACTTTATTTTCATGATGTTCGAAATTAGTAAACAAACGACCTAACCCTTTGCTTGCCTTCGGACATTTGACCTGTTAATTCAAGAAATATTTATTACGCAACGATGGAGGGTATTCGTATGCGAGATGAAGCTAGTCACCCGATTTCTGTCCAATCACCGAGCAATTTTGGCAAACTTATCTTTCTGAACTTATTTTTCCTAACTTTTTTACTGGTTTTTAGCCAAGCCTCTGCTCATTCTCCTCAGATAACAACTGCACAGTTAAATAGTCAGTCTGTAGGCGAAACGGCCGTTATCAACGGCACGTCAACTTCAATTTACCTGCCTCTCATTCGAAAGCCGCACGACACGTATTATGTGTCTAAAAATGGGAATAATACGACAGGGCAAAGCTGGGCTTCTGCTTGGAATGAGCTAGACCAGATCGATTGGTCGGTCATTGGCCCTGGAAACACCATTGTGCTTGATGGTGGCTCATCCCAGATGACCTACCGAACGACGCTGTTACTCGAAGATATCAGTGGAAGTTCAGAAAACCCCATCACCATCCGACTTTCGACAGAAGACGGGCGCGATGGTCAGGCTGTCTTTTTTGGTGGTCGCTCGACCTTGCTTCCCTATTGCAATCAGGCGAATTACACATTCCAAGAAAATGGCGTCAATTCTTACGGTGTCTTTATTGAGAATAGTAGCCATATTGTGATTGATGGCTCTAAGCGGAGCGGAATTTATATCTATGGCAACAACATTAATGGGATGCGGTTTAACTTTAACACCTCGCATTTTACCGTACGCAATTTAGAGGTGTACGATAATGGGTTTGCTGAGCGGTCTGGCTCAACGTGGGTGCCAAACTCTGCCGGAATTCGCATTGCTGGGCACAACCATCTGTTTGAGAAGATGATTGTGCATGACAACGGCCAAGATGCATTCCAGTCAGGTGCTGGCCAGAGTCCAAACTTTAATATCAATAATTTAGACAATTTGACGATTCGCGAATCGTGGCTGTATAACGGCCGTCAACATCCCACAGTCAATGAATCGGCTAACTACTGTTCACATACCGATGGTTTACAGGTAAACCGTGGTGGTAATGTTGAAAATGTAACAATTGAACAAACCATTATTGGCCCCGGCTTTACAAATGGTGTCATTCTTGGGCAAACACTCACCAGCAATGGCGCGCAGGCATCGTTACACAACGTCACTCTGCGAGATGTGCTGTTCATGAAAGCAGCCGACAATAGCATTCGAGGCTATGTGGATACAAACCCAACCGGCTGGGTTGTCGACAATGTCACAAGCCATTGCCCACAAACAAAAGGCCACTGTATTTATCTGGAGGGGAATAACCACACGGTGACGGATTCAATTTTTGTCTATGCAGCCGTGACTTTCCCAGACGGACTTGATACCTCAAGCAACAATTGCCAATATGAAGCTTCTGGCGTTGTGATTGGGACGGAGGCTAATCCTCAATTTGCAAATGTCAATGATAACAACATGTTCTCATTGGATAATTATGCAGTTTCGGGCAGCTCTGCTTGTAGCGGCAAAGGGACGTCCATCACGACGGTGAACCAGCTGTTGAGTCTTATTGATAATTAAATTGGGCTGGAGACATCTTCATGCTCCATAAGTGAACTTACGAGAAGGGGCTTGGTATTAAACCAAGCCCCTGTTTTGTTACAGATGCTGAATGGGGGTGTAGTTGAGGGTTTCGGCGAGGAATTTTGTCACGACATGAATCGGGACGGCGAGGCCAACTTGTGGTCCCGTAATGAGGGTATTGATGCCTACAAGACGGCCGTATTCATCGACCATTGGCCCCCCTGAATGACCAGGACGAAGCTGAATACCAACTTGAATCATTTCCCGATTTGAGCCGTTCCACTCAAGCGGTGTGCCCATTTCAATCACGTTTCCAAAAGAGGCAGCGCCTTTAACGCCCCAAGGGTGCCCTACAGAGGTCACCCACTGGCCTGGGCGCAATGCTTCCGAATCACCTAGCGGAATGATTGGTAGGTCGCTTGCCTCAATGGATAGAGCAGCAATGTCTAGCGACTCGTCACTAGCCAGTAGGGTGGTTTCATATTCACGGCCGTCCCACAAAGTGGCTTTCGGCGTTCGACGCTGAACGACGTGCGCGTTGGTCAGGATAAGCCCATCTTCATGCCAAATCGTGCCTGCACCGATGCCTCGGCGGCCATGGGTGAGCTGAACAAGGCTTTGTTGAACCTGAGCCACAACGGCCGTTAATTCGTCGTTGAGTGTGGTTAAAATAGTCATTTTAAGACGATCGCTCTCCAACTTTTACCGAAACTTTCTTAGATTTGCCACCACGCAAAATCTTAAGCGACACCTTTTTGCCAATCCGATCTCCTCTGAGTTGGGCTAAAAGATCATCATGATTTTGAACGGTTGCACCTTCAACACCCACAATCGTATCACCTAAAGTTAAGCCGCCTTTATCAGCGGCGCTCCCTGTTTCTACAGAAACAACAAGCAAACCTCTTTTTTGTTTGAGGTCTTCTTGAGCGGTTTCAGGCAAGCGCACCTGCTGAGTGCTAACTCCCAAATACCCTTTTTTGACGTGGCCATGGGTCATGAGCGAGTCTGCAATGCGGGCGATGGTGCTGGTTGGCACCGCCAAGCTCACACCGCGCATCAATGACGAGCTGTTGAAGCCCACAAGCTGCCCTTCAGCATTCACCAAAGGCCCGCCTGAAAAACCAGGATACATCACCAAATCAGTTTGCAGATAATGGTCGATTTGGCCGCCAGTATGGGTGCGCCAGCTTCCGCCGTATGCGCTCAGGATGCCCATTGTGGCCTGTACGGTCTTGCCGGGGCGTCCAAGTGCTAAAACGAGATTGCCAACCCCTAAGCTGGTTTTATCCACCTCAACAAAGGGCTTTAAGCCCGTTTGGTCAATTTTTAGGATGGCAAGGTCTGTTGATGGGTCGCGTCCCACCAAAGTTGCTGGAACGGTTGTGCCGTCTGCTAACCCAACCTTGATATTGTCATCTTTTTGTACGACATGATTGGCGGTCACGATAATGCCGTCTTCTGACCAGACCAAGCCGGTAGCTGGTAAACGGCGACGCGCCTCAACGCGCACGACGCTTTCTTCAGCTGTTTTCACGACTGCTGCAATGGCGTCTGATAATTCTGCTAATGTAGACATAGCGTCTCCTTGTCTTAAGTTTGTTACAAAATTGGGAACCTAAATTTCCCTTTGTGATTTACGTATCAACGATATTTATCTTATCGGTTCTGAGGTTAGCATACATCAACTAGATAGGTGGGGAATACCTAGAAAAATGGGTAGGTTTTAGAAATCCAATATCTTTAGGACTTACGCAAATAGCGGTCACTGAGCCTGTCGAAGTGACTTTCTTAATCCTTCGACAGGCTCAGGGTGCGTAAGTTCTGATCTTGAAAGAGAGATGGCTTTTATCTTATTCAAACGACCACCTTCTGTTTACCAATCCGAGCTATATAGATATAAGCCCTAATCGTGTGGCTTTAACCACAGCTTCTGTACGGCTTTGGGCGTCCAGCTTGTTCATGATGGCGTTCACATGAAATTTGACGGTATGGTTGCTGATTGTAAGCTGATGGGCGATGGCCTTGTTGGTTAGCCCCTGAGCTAACAGTTGGGCCACCTCTTGTTCGCGTGGCGTGAGCTCTTCCCTGGCTTCTAGTTGGGGTTGTTGAATGATAGCGATTGGTTCTGGAATTAGTGTGGGATCGTAGATGTGGAGATTGTTGAGGCTGGCCTGAACGGCCGTTTCTATTTGAACGGCCGTGGCACCCCGTAAAAGTAATCCATTGGCACCGGCTTGCCAAAAACGAGCCGGCTCACAATCTTCTGGAACAAGGGCAATAATTGAACAGGGGAAATTGTGCCAATCTATCGATTCGGCCGTGCCTTCCCAGCCCACATCCCAAATAAGCGCATCAACCGGTTCAAAAACGCCTTCCTCTAAATCTTGAACAATCTCATCACTAGAAAATTGAGCCACGACCCTTACGTTTGCCTGCTCATCTAGCAAAGTAGCGAGCCCTGAGCGCACGAGGGGATCATTGGCAATAATCGTGAGACGGAGTTCAAGCATAACCAAAACCGTACCATTGAATAATTGGATTCTGGTTAGAATGAACTACCCCGCCGCAAGCGGACGGGGTATCGAAGACCAAAAGGAACTTTTCTCGCCACAAGTGGCGGGGTATTCAACCCCTTCAGGGTAATAAAGCTTTGTCTACTTGGATTTGATAGATAAAAATTGTGAAGGAAAGGAGATGAAACCTCAGGTTCTGTTCATTTTGATCTCTTCATTTTAGGCCGGCCAAAACAAAAGGTTATTGGCGGTCGAAAGTAATTGTGTAGCCGGTTTCTTCAAAATCCCATTCGCCAATTTGCAGCACGTACAGGCCAGTGCTGGGAATTTGGAAATTGGCTATTTCTTCTGATAAGCCAATATCTTCATCAGACTCAGCTTCATCCCCATCTTTGCTCCATAAGGTCAAAAATAGGTCAACGTCAGGTTCTGTTGGATCAACGAGGACATTGATGATGTCATTTTCTTCAGCATAGAATATCCAGTTATCGTCCCAATCTATTAAAATCACATCTGAAAGGGTAGCCGTATTCCCTAATATTCCCTCAAACGCCAGCTGAGGAGAGGAGCGAGTATCATAATAATTAACCATATACTCGGTGGCAATATTGCCTTCTGAGCTAATGAAAAGCTGGTAGGTGCCAGAACCTGAGATGCCTAGATTTTGAATCGCTTCAATTTCACCAGCTTTGCTCGAGTCTTGACTATCGATAATGACATTGTCTAAAGGATCGATAAGCGAGATGATAGGATTGACATCTGGCTCCATGGCGACTGTAATGGTAACCATTGTGTTTTCAGTGAGAATGATGTTCCAGAGGTGGGTTGTGCTTGCTGCTAGTGTGGCAAACCCATAATCGTCGCGCAAGAGGGTGCCATTGTTGCTGCTGACAGGGGTTGGTGTAACGAGCCCTGTGTTGGCCGACGTTGCGGTTGGTGTTGGATCCCCTGGATTCATTGGTGTAGCTGTGGGGTCACTGCCGTTATTTGAGGGTTCGGTTGAAGTGGGAACGGCCGTTGCATCTTCATCACCATCATCATCGTCATCTTCATCACCCCTATCATCTTCGACTGGGGTAGCCGAAGGAATAGCAGTTGGCGTTGGTATACTGCTGGCTGGTGCTGGTGTCGCGGTTGGTATGGGTGTTTCAGTTGCTTCTGAAAAGACGGGGTTGGTTTCGAGTGTCGGGTCAGGCGTTGCATCATCTTGTGAAATAGGAGGCTGAGTGGCAATGACGGTCCCGTTTTGCCCGTTGTCAGCAATTTCTTCTCCAAACGGGGTTAGCGTGACGCGAACAAGTGGGTTTGGTGACTCAATTTCCATCACGTCCAAATACCAAATGTCTCGATTAATGGCCTCTTTGCCACAGCCAATAGGGCCATGCCAGCGTCGCCAAATACCGCTGACCGTCATTGATAGTCCTTCAGGTATAAGCTGCTCAACTTGTGCTTGGAAGCCTCCCAGCGGAGCAATCATGTTGCCGTCCACTAGATTCCAAGTCACTGGAGAGGTAAACAGCTCGCCATCACAAATTAATAAGGGGACTTTCTGATAATTCCCCATGAGTTGAATGCGCGCACCTTCATAGCTGATTGGGTTGGTCACTAAATCATCAAAATTTACTGGGAACGGTTGGGCAGCGCTGATATTTGGCGTCACCGTTGTTGAGATGGATGTAAACGGAGTGGGGGTAGGGTTTGAGCTAGGCGTTATGCAGGCTCCTAGAAATACGGCCGTTATGCCAATCAGCAAAAAAGTTACGAATCGTCTCATACAGAGAGGTATTATAAGTGATTCTCCTGTTGAAAAGAACCCCCTATTGTGAAGTTATTGTGTAAATTGAATGTATAGATTCGATGAAAAATCGTGTTTGGATTATTGAAGAATGGTTGAAATATGGTTGAATTTTACTATAATTCTTCATAAGAAAGTTGATGATTTATTATCCAAAAGGCAGATTATGGCCCTGAATATAAAGAATGATGATGTTGAAAAATTACTTAACGAGTTAGTAAAAATCACCGGTGAAACGAAAACCCAGGCGGTTAAAAAGGCCCTTGAAGAGAGGAGAGCGAGACTGAAAACCCAGCAAGAGCCCCACCGAAACGCAGCATATATTTTAGCGTTTTTACAGGATGAAATATGGTCTCAAATTCCTCAAGCCGTATTAGGTCAATCCATCAGCAAAAATGAGATTGAAGCAATTTTAGGATATGGGGATGAAGGCATATGATTTTAGACTCGTCAGTCATAATCGCTATCTTATTGAAAGAATCGGGTTTTGAGTCCGTTTTGCTAAAAATAATCGAGTCAGATGAGGTTTCAATTGGGTCTCCTACACTAGTTGAGTGCACAATAGTTTTATCGGCACGCCTCCAAAAAGATGCCCGAACATTGATCATGCGATTTTTGCAAGAAACTAATATTTCAATCGTACCGTTTACTCAAAATCATTACAGTGTTGCCGTATCTGCTTGGCTCAATTATGGAAAGGGGCGGCATCCAGCTGCACTCAATTTTGGTGATTGTTTGGCTTATGCAACTGCTAAAATTGCTAATCAGCCTTTGCTAATGAAAGGAGAAGATTTTAATAAAACCGATATAATCCTTGCCTAAGTACCCCGAAGTTCCTAAATTAAAACCCTAGCTAAATAAAAGCTTCGGAGCTTCGTTTCACCTAATCAGTGGAGATAATAGAATTTTCCTACTCCCAACTGCAAAATCTGCATATAATTTAAAGTGAACATTTCAAAATAACCCACTGGAAAGAAAACCAATCTTCAGCCCATCAAACAAAGTAGCTCATCGCATAGGCTTTCAGCCCGAAGCTTGAAGCCTATAGCTTAAAAAAGGGGTGTTACCATGAGTAATCCAACAGATCATTTTGGTGCAAAAGCAAAACTTGAAGGCACCGATGTCACCTACTATCGCTTAGATGCGTTAGGTGATCGAGTCAATAATTTGCCATTTTCAATTAAAGTGCTTCTTGAGGCACTGCTTCGGAATTGTGATGGCTATATTGTTGAACCTAAAGATGTTGAAAATTTAGCCAACTGGCACGCGCCAGCCCCAGAAAAGGATGAAATTCCATTTAAGCCTGGGCGGGTCATTTTGCAAGACTTTACTGGTGTACCTGCCGTTGTTGATTTGGCTGCCCTGCGGTCTGCCATGGCCCGATTGGGAGGCGATCCGAAAAAAATTAATCCACAGGTTCCCGTTGATTTAGTAATCGATCACTCCGTGCAGGTTGACCAATTTGGTAGTGCCGCAGCCCTTTTCTTTAACGCTGAACGGGAATTTGTACGCAATCGCGAACGGTATGAGTTCTTGAAATGGGGAAAAGAAGCTTTTGAAAACTTCAGCGTGGTGCCACCAGCGACCGGCATTGTCC
>JBCCFD010000139.1:0-16233 GCA_039029915.1 Chloroflexota bacterium | reverse complement strand
TAAAGCACCCTATCTTTGGGTACACCACCACAGAGCCCCAATTT
Organism: Chloroflexota bacterium; assembly: GCA_039029915.1. Lineage (GTDB taxonomy): Bacteria > Chloroflexota > Anaerolineae > Promineifilales > Promineifilaceae > QQUD01. The sequence continues at coordinate 16,189 of JBCCFD010000139.1, read as the reverse complement.
AAAACAATGCTTATTGATTGGTTTAAACGTCGTTACAACTGGGACATTGATTGGAACTGGGTTTCTCTTAGCCCAGGTGTGCTGCCCGCCATCAGCTTGATGGTTACGGGGCTAACAAAATCCGGCGATAAAATCATCGTTCAACCCCCAATCTATCCCCCATTTCGGGCCAAGGTAGAGCTTAACGGCCGTATTCTCGCCGAAAACCCACTGCTCTATGATGCCGAAAACGGCCGTTATACCGTTGATTACGAAAATTTAGAGCAAGTCGCCGCCGCTCCAGATGTGACCATGTTCATTTTATCAAACCCCCACAATCCCGTCGGGCGCAACTGGACGCCTGAAGAGTTGACCAAAATGGCCCACATCTGCATCGCCCATGACGTCAAAATCATTAGCGATGAAATTCACTGTGACCTCATGATGCCCGGCCAAACCTTTACCCCAATAGCCACCTTATCCGACGAGATTGCACAGCATGTCATTACCTGTATGGCGCCAAGTAAGACCTTCAACCTCGCTGGTATGAAATATTCACATATTCTCATTCAAAACGAAGCGTGGCAGGCTCAATTTCGCCACGACATGACGCGCATGCACCTATCGGGACCCAACGCCTTTGGCATCGTGGCGGCAGAGGCCGCTTACACAAAGGGTGAGGCGTGGCTAGAGGCAGTTATTGCCTATGTCTTTGATAATTATCAATTTATGAAATCATTTTTTGCGGAACATTGCCCAGCCGTTAAAGTGACCCAGTTAGAAGGCACCTATCTCACTTGGCTCGATTTTAACACCCTCAAAATAGAGCATGACGAACTGGTGCGCCGCCTTAACGAAGAGGCAAAAGTACACCTCAATAGCGGCACCGATTTTGGAGAAGAGGGACGCGGCTTTATGCGCCTCAATGTGGCCACCCCCAGAGCTAATTTAGAAGAAGCGCTGCAGAGAATGATTCGGGTGCTGTAGGAGTCGGTATGCGCCCCTTTCAAAAACCCGTCATTATCGCAGGTGCTGGTCCCGGTGGGCTCACGCTTGCGCTACTCCTCCATCAGCGCAACATTCCCGTGCGTGTGTTTGAGGCCGTTAAAGCGCTTAAGCCATTGGGGGTAGGCATCAATCTCCTGCCCCACTCCGTGCGCGTTTTTCATCATCTTGGCTTGGTAGATGCCCTGTTAGCAAATGGTGTTGAAACAGGCACCCTTTTTTTCTGCAACAAATTTGGGCAGGCGATTAAATCAGAACCAAGAGGCAAGCACGCCGGATATAACTACCCTCAAATCTCTATTCATCGCGGTTTTTTACAGATGCTGCTTTACGAAGAGGCAAAACGAAGGCTAGGTGAAACGGCAATCGTCACGGGCCACGCGCTAGAAAGCTGGGAAGATACGGCCGTTGGTGTCAACGTGACCCTCAGAAAAGCAAATGGCTCTACCGAGCAAGTGGAAGGCGCCTGCCTCATCGCAGCAGATGGTATCAACTCCACCGCTCGTCAAATTCTTTATCCTGATGAAGGAGAGCCTCTTTATGGGGGGTATTTACTGTGGCGGTTTACGACCGAAGATGTGCCTTTCCTAGACGGCCGTACAATGGTCATGGCTGGTCACTATAGCCAAAAGCTTGTCTGTTATCCTATCACCAATCCTAAGGCAGACGGGATAGCCCTGCTTAATTGGATATGCGAACTTAAAGTGCCAGATTGGCGTCAGCTCGATCAAAATTGGGTCAATGAAGTTACCAAAGACCCCTTTTATGAGCCGTTTAGCAGCTGGCAGTTTGACTGGCTCGATGTGCCAAAGGTGATAAATTCTGCCCAAACGATTTATCAATACCCCATGACTGACCGAGATCCGCTCCCGCAGTGGACCTTTGGCAATATGACGCTTCTAGGGGATGCCGCTCATCCAATGTATCCCATTGGCTCAAACGGTGCTTCCCAAGCGGTGCTTGATGCCGAGGTGTTGGCCAATGAACTCAGCTCAGACCAATCAATCGCGGCTGCCTTTGCCGCCTATGAGGCCAATCGACGCCCTGCCACAGCCAAAATTGTGCTGGCTAATCGCAAAGAAGGGCCTGATATCATTTTGCAAATTGTTGAAGATCGTGCCCCTGACGGCTTTGAAAATATTAACGATGTAATTTCTAAGGACGAATTGGACGCTATCTCTGCAAGATATAAGAAGACGGCCGGTTTTCAAGTCAAGCAGGTAAATACAAAGTAACATCAAGACTAGCGAGAAGATGGCGGTGTTCACCATCTTCTCGCTATATTTCAAATTCTATTTCTCTTGTTTGTCAAATTTTTTCTTTCTAGCTGGCGATTTTTTGGATTTAGCCGCCGTTGCTGGCCGATTCTTGATCGCCGCCTGCGCCGCTGAGAGGCGGGCAATGGGCACCCGAAACGGCGAGCAGCTCACATAATCCATATTTACCTTATGACAAAAATCAACGCTCCGCGGTTCGCCACCGTGCTCGCCGCAGATGCCCACCTTTAGTTTGGGCTTTGTCTTTCTGCCGCGCGAGGTGCCAATTTCAACAAGCTGTCCCACCCCATCAATATCCAGCACTTGGAACGGATCGTCAGTAAAGATGCCATTGCTAATGTAGCTCGGTAAAAATCGAGAGCTGTCGTCGCGGCTAAGCCCTAAAGTCGTTTGGGTCAGATCGTTCGTGCCAAAACTGAAAAAATCAGCGTGTTCCGCAATCTTATCTGCCGTCAGCGCCGCCCGTGGCAGCTCAATCATCGTCCCAATCCAATAGTCAAACTTCAGCCCGTGTTTTCCCTGTACCTGCTGCGCTATTCGGGCCACGATTTCGCGCTGATTTTGTAATTCTATTTCATTAGAAACAAGCGGTATCATAATTTCCGGCTTGACATAAACACCTTGCACGTAGGCTTCACAAGCTGCCTCAAAAATAGCCCGCGTCTGCATCTCTGTGACTTCAGGATAAATCAAACCCAGCCGACAGCCACGATGCCCTAGCATAGGGTTAGATTCACGCAGCCGCTCAACCTGCCGCAAAAGCAGTTCTTTATCGTTAACCTGCTTGATCAGCTGATCAATCTCATTAAAGCTCTGAGCCTGATTGAGTTTAAGCTTTAGCTCGGCTAGCTCTGATTGGAGCTGTTCAAAATCTGGTAAAAACTCATGCAGAGGGGGGTCAAGCAACCGAATCGTGACGGGTAGCCCGTCCATGGCTTTAAAAATTTGGAAAAAGTCCTGACGCTGAATGGGCAACAGTTTATCAAGGGCTAGCTCACGGGTTGCCAGATCTTCAGCTAAAATCATTTCTCGCATAATCGCCAGCCGATCTTCGCCCATGAACATATGCTCCGTGCGACAAAGCCCAATTCCCTCTGCACCAAACTGTCTCGCAGTGGCGGCATCGTGCCCATTATCAGCATTTGCCCGCACCCGAAGCCGTCTAATTTCATCCGACCACGTCATGAGGGTATCAAAATGGCCGCCAAGTTCAGGTTGAATTGTCGGCACTTCGCCCAAAAGCACGTTTCCGGTTGACCCATCAATCGTGATCGACTCTCCTCGACGCACCTCTTGACCATAAACATGAAAGATACCTTCTTCATAATCGATCATTATTTCATCGGCGCCCACAATACATGGGGTCCCCATGCCTCGAGCAACTACTGCCGCATGGGAGGTCATGCCGCCTCTCGCGGTTAAGATCGCTTTGGAGGCCGCCATGCCGTGAAAATCATCGGGACTGGTTTCATGACGCACTAAAATGATGCTGGCTCCCTCGTTGGCTAACGTTTCGGCTTCATCGGGATCGAAGGTGACAAGCCCGGTAGCCGCGCCGGGACTAGCCGGTAAACCCGATGTCAGCAGGGTGGGTTCGGCATTGGGATCGATCATGGGATGCAGTAGCTGATCAAGCAGATCAGCATCCACGCGAAGAACGGCCGTTTCCTTATCAATCATGCCTTCCGCTACCATCTCAACCGCAATGCGTACGGCAGCCGCGCCGGTGCGCTTACCCGTACGGGTTTGCAAAATCCAAAGCTTCCCATTTTCAATGGTAAACTCAATATCCTGCATATCCCGATAGCCCGCTTCTAAGCGGGTGGTAATTTTACGAAGTTGGTCATATACCAGCGGCAAATCTTTGGCTAGCGAATCGATCGAATGGGGTGTACGAATGCCAGCCACAACATCCTCACCTTGCGCATTGAGCAGATATTCCCCATAAATCTCTTTCTCACCGGTCGATGGGTTGCGCGTAAAGGCCACGCCGGTGCCGCTTTCCCACCCCATATTGCCAAAAACCATCGCTTGAACATTTACGGCCGTTCCCAAATCCTCAGCAATCTTATGAATACGCCGATAATCATTCGCCCGCTTCCCTGACCATGAGTCAAAAACGGCCGCGATTGATCGCCTCAGCTGATCATACGGGTCTTGCGGAAACTCCTCACCGCGCTGTTCAGCAAAAATAATCCGCTTAAAGGCTTTAATAATTTTTCGCAACTGCTTTTCATCAAGATCAGTATCTCGCCCGCTAACCGTTTGCGCCTTAAACCGCTCCATGACGCGGTCAAAGCTCTCCATGCTAATTCCCATCACGATATTACTAAACATCGCAATAAACCGACGATACGAATCTAATGCAAACCGTTCATTACCCGTCAGCTTAGCTAACCCCTCAACCGTTTGATCATTCAGGCCTAAATTTAAAACGGTATCCATCATCCCCGGCATCGAAATAGCCGCCCCCGACCGTACAGATACCAATAGCGGATTGTCAGCATCCCCAAACTTCTTACCAGTCCTTTCCTCAACTTCCTTTAGCGATTTCTGCGACTGAGTCCACATGCCCTCCGGAAATTGCCTATCGTAATCATAATAAGAGTTACACGCTTCTGTTGTAATGGTAAAGCCAGGCGGCACGGGTAGCTGAGCTTTTGTCATTTCTGCTACATTTGCCCCCTTGCCCCCAAGAAGCTCCTTCATGCTGCTACCACCTTCACTAAAAAGATATACCCATTTATGATCACGATTTTCATATAGCATTTTACTAAACTCCAGAAGTCCTTCTTGCTTGAAAGCAAGCCAATCTCTCAAATAGGTGGTCTGAACAACATTTACAACTGACTTCGTTCGGTTCACCTGTCTCAAATTATATCGATTGTGAAAAATATAACATATTATAAAGAGCAAAAATGCCAAGAATGCAATGAAAATTTCAATTTTTTAGCCTAAAGTAAACAGATTGCAACACTTTTGCAACACATCTCTAAAAGTTTTCCGATATGATTGAAATCCTCAGATATTAAATTCTTTCGCAATTAATCTGAATATTATCTATTTGAATATTTGGACATTTGCACCTATTTTGCTTTAATCGTATTAGAGAAGGAATTTATTTAGTAGAGAAGGCTTTTATCAGAGAAGAGAAGGAAATATAAATGAAAATCCTTGCCAAATATACCAAGGCAATCGATCGAGTATCCGAACTTTTCGGAGCGATATCAATGTACATCGTCATCATTACGTTCATTGTTGGGTTTTTAAATGTGGTGCTACGATATACCGGTGAATTGGTTGGACGTAAACTAACCAACAACGTCTTCATCGAATTGCAGTGGTATCTTTATTCCCTCATCTTTTTCTTTAGCTTCTCATACATTTTAAAGAATGGCATCAACGTTCGAGTTGACTTCTGGTTTGCAGAACAAAACAAGAAGCTACAGGCCAAAATTGATTTAGTCGGGCACTTCATTGCCCTAATCCCATTTTGTGTTTTGGCACTTTGGGCAACCTGGACGCCCGTTCTGCGTTCTTGGGGCCTAAGACCAAACGGCGAATGGGGCACATGGGAACTCTCGCCAGACCCAAACGGCTTACCGCGGGCGCCCATTAAATCAATGATTGTCATCGCCTTCACCCTCCTGCTACTTCAAGGAATCGCAGAAATTATTAAACTTATCGCCATTTTGCGAGACCAAGAACATCTGGTGCAAACTGTTGACCGTGACGCACCCATCCGAATCGAATAAGAAGTCATTAAGCACTTTGGGTTTTGTCAGTACGAATACGTAAAAACCGTAGCGTATCTTGAATAGCTTTAGTTTGGTTTTCACCGAGTAAATCTTATCTGGCTACCTTGTTTTTTTATCAAGATATTTTGTGAAATTCACCTACGTTAGAAGATTTCCCAGCATACCCTTAGGGTTCAAATTGTGGATTGAGGAGAAGAAATATGGGATTTGAGTGGATAGCCATCGTCATGTTTGTGCTATTCCTGCTATTAATTTTGATTGGGTATCCAGTCGCATTTTCATTCGCAGGAACAGCCATCGTCTTCGGACTCATTGGCTTAGCTTTAGGAGCCTTCCCTATACAACGATTAGGTTTATTACAAAGCCGCTGGTTTGGCGCAATGTCAGACTTTACGCTACTAGCAATACCGTTCTTTGTCTTTATGGGGGCCATATTTGAAAAATCTGGCCTAGCAGAAAAGCTTCTAACGACAATTGGTATGTTAATGGGTCCATTACGGGGCGGTTTAGCATTAGCCGTTGTGTTTGTCGGTACTCTTCTTGCCGCAGCCACGGGTGTTGTTGCGGCTACCGTTATTGTTATGGGATTGCTGTCATTGCCCATCATGGTTCGATATAATTACAATCACCAGCTCGCCACAGGCATTATTACCGCCTCGGGAACGATGGCTCAGCTTTTGCCGCCGAGCTTGGTTTTGGTGGTATTAAGTGACCAAGTCGGTATTTCAGTAGGGGACCTATTCTTAGGAGCCCTCATTCCCGGGCTCATATTAGCAGGACTTTACGCGCTTTATGTGATTTATGTGGCTATTGTGCGACCTGATGATGCACCAGCACTACCACCGGAAGCGATTACCTTAAAAGGATGGGGACTAGCTAGGGAAGCGCTTATCTCTGTTGTTCCTCCTATTCTCCTCATTTTTGCTGTATTAGGCAGTATTTTTACTGGACTAGCGACGCCCACAGAATCAGGTGCTGTAGGGGCATTTGGTGCTATTGTCCTTGCTGCTTTAAACCGAAACTTAACTTGGAAATTACTCAAAGACTCTGGCCGCCAAACGGCTAATATTACAGCGCTGGTTCTAATGATTCTTTTCTGCTCAACATTCTTTGGTCTCATTTTTGACCAGTTGGGTGGTCAGCGCTTTGTCAGCGACCTGCTAACGAGTTTACCGGGTGGGTTCTGGGGATTTATCATTGTTGCCAACATTGCCGTCTTCTTACTCGGCATCAATTTAGAGTTCCTCGAGATCAGCTTTATTGTGATGCCGCTGTTTGTACCAGCCGCGAACGAACTGGCTGCACAACAATCCCATGTCAACCCCTTATTTATGCTCGTTTGGTTTTCAGTCATGATGGCGATCAACTTGAACATGGCATTTATTTCACCACCGGTTGGGTTTTCCCTCTTCTATTTGCAGAGTGTGGCCCCGCCCGAAGTGCAAACGGCCGATATTCACAAAGGGGCACTACCGTTTATGGTGCTCCAAGGTATCGCTTTGATTATTGTTATGTTCTACCCAGGCACAGTTACCTGGCTGGTAGAGCTATCCAAATTGTGATTTAGGGTACTTACCCATAATAGGTTTCCGGCCCCTGTGAAATTTGCATTGGGGTAAATAGAAACTAAATATCTAATCTTTTTTAGGAGGATTGCATATGAAACGCAGAGAATTTCTTGGTATGGCGGCAAAAGGTGCTGTTGGCGCAGCGGCTCTTGGTGTTGTTGGCTGTGGCGCTCAGGAAGAAGTAGCGGCTCCAGTTGTTGATGAAGCAGCAGATGCGCCTACCGCAGAAGTTGTAGCAGAAGAAGAATTAATTGAAGCGGTACAAAGTGACTCATCACTGCCAGAAGTTAACTGGGAAATCGCCACAAGCTGGCCATTAAGCCTTGACACCATCTTTGGTGGCGCCGAAGTTTTCGCAGATACGGTTAGTCGTCTCTCAGGTGGTAAATTTAACATCGTTGCCCGTGCTGCTGGTGAGCTAGCGCCCGGTTTAGAAGTTTTAAATGTCGTTGAAGATGGTTCGAATCCAATTGGGCACACCGCTTCTTATTACTACGTGGGCAAAAGCCCAGCCACCGCTTTTGGTACAGCCATTCCATTTGGCTTGACAGCGCGTCAACAGAATGCGTGGTGGTATGAAGGTGGCGGTCAAGAAATTATGCAAGAGTTTTATGCAGACCGCTTTGGCGTTATTCAATTCTTGGCTGGTAACACCGGTGTTCAAATGGGCGGCTGGTTCAACAAGGAAATCAACTCCACGGCCGATATCGCTGGCTTAAAGATGCGTATCCCAGGTTTGGGTGGTCAGGTTATGGACCGCCTAGGAGCAACTGTTCAAGTTCTACCCGGTGGTGAAATTTATCAAGCCCTGCAAACAGGTGCTATCGATGCTGCTGAATGGGTTGGTCCTTATGATGACACCACGATGGGCTTCAATGAGGTTACTCAATTCTACTACTATCCAGGCTGGTGGGAACCGGGACCATCATTGGAAATCCAAATTAACCTCAACGAATATAACAATCTACCCGAAGAGTATAAAGAGATCATTCGCACGGCTTCATACGTTGCCAATATGACGATGCTCGCTCGCTACGATGCCCAAAATCCGGCAGCTTTGGCAGCTCTCTTGGATTCTGATATCGAACTACGGCCGTTCCCAGATGACTTCATGGCTGATGCAGAATCTGCAGCCTTTGAACTCTACGATGAACTCGCCGCTAGCGACACGGACTACAATTCAATCTTCACTGAATGGAAAGCGTTCCGTGATGATTTACAAGGTTGGCACGGTTTAGCTGAATCTCAAATGTTGCAATATTTGGGTGAAGCGGCTGGCTAATTTTTAGAAATTGAGTAATTGGTAATTGGTAGCTAAGCTCAGCTGCTAGTTACCAATTACTTTTTTATAAACAGCGTGTGGCAAAAACTCACTGTTCAGCAATCAGTTTTCAGTAAACCTCAATGAGCAATTTCAATTAAAGAATCCCCACTACACCAGATCCCTGATTAATTCTCAAAAAAACGTCCAATCACATCTCTCGTACTCTTAAATGCAATCTCTGGCAGTTCGTCTGCTCCAAAAAAACCGACTGCGTCGGCATCATCCCCCGCCTGAGGCGTACCGCTAAGAAGCTTGGCTTGGTAAAGAATAAAGACAGTGGCACCGCCCTCTTCGGGTGGGTTGTGATACACATCAATCAGCTTCTCGATTTCAACCGTAAGGCTCGTTTCTTCAAATGCTTCCCGCACAGCAACAACCTCAGGGTCTTCACCGTGATCAATATATCCAGCCGGAATGCTCCATTTACCAATTTCAGGAGCCATTGTGCGCCGAACAAGCAGTATTTTACTATCCCGAACAACAAAAACACCGACCCCTACTTTGGGGTCGGTGAAGTGAATAAAGTTACATTGGGTGCAGGCTCGCCGGAGTTTGTCGCCAATGCACCTTGTTTCCATTGGGGCACCGCAATTTGAGCAGTAGCGCACTTTTTCTGGGGCTGAAAGGCTCACAAATTTTACCTTTGCATTCGAGAAGCCCGCAAAAGCATGAGTAAACCAATAAGAATAATGGCTAACCCAATTTGGGCCAATCGCAGCGGTGAAATGGGTGAGGTAGATTGCGCAGGTGGCTCAAAGTTTGCGCTATCATTAAATTCAAGAAGCTCATCCGACTCGGTTGACAGGGTAGTGGCGCTATCTTCGGTCACAGATACGGCTGTCTCCTCAATCTCTACCTCCGCTTCAGCCACCTCCTCAACATCAAGAGCGCGATCGTCTAGCGTGGGTGTGGCTGAAACTCGCGGTGTATCAACGGACGGCTGAGGAGGTTGGGTCCCTAAAATTTGCGGTTCTGTCGCTGATTCTGCTGCGGCCTCATCACTACCCTCATCGGATAATTCGAGCGCCTCTTCAGCCAGTTCTACTTCAGCGGGGAGGGCTTCTTCTTCTAGAGCAGAATCGTCAGCCATCTCTTCCGCCATAGCCTCATCCGCCATTTCTTCAGCTTCCTCAACCATTTCTTCAGCCATCATTTCCTCTTCAAATGGTTCAGGTTCCGCAGCCGTTTCTTCAAAGGCAGCTTCATCTGCGGTATCTTGAGCACCCATTGCCACTGAGTCAGCAGACTCTTGTTGAACCGTTGGGAAACTAGCTATCGGCTGACCACTCCCCGTCGTAAAGAATTCCGCCCCGATAGCAATGACCAGAAACACGGCCGTTAACGCCGTTGCGGTGCGCACCATAGGGTAAAACTGACCTAGTCGTTGGGGCTGAGGCTTGCCATATTTGGCAGGGTCTAAGGCAAAACTGCGCCGAGCCCGTCGCTGAGGCATCGAGCGCATCGCTTGGCGAAGCTGTAAGCGTGCATCCACCTCAGCCTGCAGGTCAGCATCTTGGGCCATCTCGGCTTCAAACTGCCGTGTTTCAACAGAAGACAGGGAATTGCTAACATAAGCATCAATCTGCTCTTGCCGCTTCTCTTCAGCTGATTTGGTGAGGTTTCTTAAAAAGTCTAACATTTTTTAGTCATTAGTAATTGGTAATTGGTAATTTTTAAAGTAATCAGTTACTAACTTACTCAATTACTTCAAATCAAATCGAAAATCAAAAGTCGTACAGTCTATAGACGATACGACGCCGGTAAAAGTTCCCCAAAGCCTCGTAAACAGTCGCGCAGTTTACGGCGGGCTCGATTCATGCGAGATTTGACAGTGCCCAAAGAGACTGATGTGATGTCGGCGATCTCGCTATAATCATATCCTTCTACGTCGCAAAGTACGGCCGTTACTCGTTGATCATCCGGTAAATTATTTAGACAATGCTCAATAGCACGCATCATTTCCAGCTGTTGCTGTTTGGACTCAGGTCCTTCTTCTGGGTCTTTTAAAAAGGAAAAAGATTCATTCTCATCGGTCATTTCATCCAGAGAAGATTGGGGACGTCGCTTCCGTCGTCGCAGCTCATCATAGCAGCTATTGGTGGCAATCCGCATAAGCCACGCCTTAAAGTTACCCCCCTTAAATCGATTGAGCGCTTTATATGCATTGATAAACGCTTCTTGAGTAGAATCTTCAGCAGATTGCGGCTCACCCATGATGCGATAAGCAACATTATAAACGGCATCCTGATAGCGAAGGACCAGCTGATTATAAGATTGTATGTGGCCATCTTGGGCTTTTTTGATCAGCGCTTCTTCGTCCATAGGTTTGGTTGACAAAATCACCTTTTGAATTATACTCCCGAAACTGATTGCCGAAGTGGCGGAATTGGTAGACGCGCGCGATTCAAAATCGCGTTCCTCCGGGAGTGTGGGTTCGATTCCCACCTTCGGCATCACAGTCAAAATTATATGCTTCGATAAGGTGAGTTGCAAAAAAATACCGTAAAAAGCTTGTAACTCCAATACCTGAAATAGAAGAGAGGTGCTCCATTATCGAGTAGCTCTCTTTTTTGATGAATCAGTCCATGCGAACAATCGGCGTTTTAATTTTTGGGCTCGCCCTCGGGGTGGGATTAGGTCTTTATATCGGCTGGGAAGCGTGGCCGACTGAGTTTACGGATGCCAATCCGGCTGTTCTTCAAGCCCAATATCAAGATGAGTACATCCAAATTATTGCAGATGTTTATGCGGCTGAACAAGATTTAGGGGAAGCTCGAGTTCGGCTGGGTGATTTTGGATCAAATTACGAAGATATTTTACTCAACAGCATCAACAATCGCTTTTTACAAAATAGCGATCCGGTTGCGCTAAGGCGTATGGCTCAATTAGCCAGCGATCTTGGCTTAACGTCGCCGGTAGTGGAGTCTCTGTTAGCCTCAGGAAGTGCCCCATGATGCGTGGCCCAAGCCGCAGACGGCGACGCCGACAAACGGCCGTTTCTTCACCCGCCACCCCGTATGAAAGCCGCTCGAACCGCTTCTCATTGGCTGGCTGGCTTTTTGTCGGTCTAATCATTGGTCTAATCGGCGGGTTGACCTACAGCTGGCTCATTAGTCCAGTTGTTTTTGTTGATGCCTCCCCCGCCCAATTTAGCCCAGAGTTTAAAACGGTTTACATCGAACAAATCGGTCTCAGTTATATTGCAACCGGCGATTGGGAGACGGCCGAGACGCGTTTACTAACGCTAGAAGATGAGGCGTTATCAAGCACGGTCGGCACGGTGCTCGATGAGGCAATTCGCAGTCAAAAGCCAGACCGAACTATTCGAGGATTAGCAGCGCTGGCTCAACAGCTCGGGGTCGAGGACCAATCCGTGGCCATTTTTGCCCCAACGCCAGCCACGGCCGTGCCTACCCCCACCAGCACCCCTGAAACTGAAAGCGCAGCCGTCTCCCCAACCGTGACACCGACAGCCACCAATACGGCCATTCCCACTGTTGCTCCATCCGTCACCATTCCAGCCACCAGCACCACACAGCCCAACTACCGCTTGCTCAATCAGCAACAAATTTGTGGTGATGAGGCGCCCCAAATTGCCGTCATTACTTTAGATGCCCTGCTCGATCAAGAGCCAGGTGTTGAGGTGATTATTAGCTGGACAAACGGGCAAGATCGCTTTTTTACCGGCTTCAAACCAGAAAACGGGCTAGGGTATGGGGATTTCACCATGTCGCCAGATATCTCTTATACGGTTTTTCTAGCTGAGGGAAGTCCAGAAATCAGCGGGATTCGGATTGAGACCTGTGCTGATGGCTCACTGGCGGGCTGGGAACTAACGTTTCAAAATTTGAGATTTAACCCCACGGAAGAGTAGCGGCGAGTCAGCCGTGAATAATGGTAAGTATTCAGTAAATACACCAATTACCTAATTATCCAATTACCAATCACTAAGCCCCATTTACCCAACCGGTGCCAAAACCATCACGCGAATATTTCGATGATCGGCCCACTTTTCATAGTTTTGATACCCAAGATAGACGTCAACGGCTTTATCCCAAGCGGCTTCGCGTTCCGCACCCTGAGTGAGATGTGCCATCATTTTCTGAGAACGGCCGTTTACCAACACCGTGGCTTCAGGATTGGCCAGCAAATTATAAGTCCAAGCTGGATGGGCCTTCCCACCCCAATTAGACCCTATCACAATTAGATTATCGCCATCAGGAATGCCGATCAGGGGCATGGTCCGGGGCTGGCCACTTTTACGCCCGATGGTGGTGAGGTTAATAATTGGCAAGCCGGCTAACAGCGAGGCAACCGAATAACGGCCGTTTGTCCATTTTAAAACGGGCCTGTCAAAATAATGAAGCATCATTGAAAACAGTTTTGACCCCGCTTTCGTTTTTGCAATAGTGCGAATCATCTTGTGAATCGGATTTTGATTAGCCATTCTCTTTTTCCACCTTTGGACGTGATGTGCGCCAGTTATACAATAGGAACACCCCAAGAACAAAGGGAAACGCAAATGGACATCCAAATTAAGCCCGTCACCACAAACAAAGCGTTTGAAGCAATCATGCAAATTTCAGCGAAAGCGTGGGGAGCACCGAGTTTAGACGATTCCGTGCCTTCCCATACCCTGCGCGCCATTGCAGATAATAAAGGAACGGTGCTGATGGCTTGGGACAATCACAAGCCAATCGGTTTTTGTTTTAGTATTTTTTCTTTTACCGGCACCACCATTTCTGATCCAAACCTGCATTTTTATCATTACTCCCATCAGGCTGGCGTTTTGCCCGAATACAGGGGATGGCGCGTCGGTGAAAAGCTCAAGTGGGCACAGCGGGAGGCGGTGCTTGACCAAGGGGTTAATTTAATCACTTGGACCTTTGACCCTTTACAAACGCTCAACGCCAAATTAAATATTCACAAGCTGGGGGCCACAAGCAGCACCTTTAAGCGGCACTATTATGGCGACATGGATGATGATTTAAATCGTGGGTTACCCACCGATCGATTTAAAGTGAGCTGGTGGATTGGCTCCGATTGGGTCACGTCTCATGCCAACCAAACATATCAGTCTCCTTCGCTGAGCGATTCACACTTTCGCTATACGCAAATAAATACGGCCGTCCTCAAAAACAATCGTCTCACCCCAAAAGCTACCCACACCGAAAGCTGGTCAAACGATCTCATTTTGACCATTCCCAAAAACTTCACCGACATCCACAAAGCAGACCTCGAGCTAGCCATCGCTTGGAAGCTTCATGTACGGGAGCTGTTTGAGCTCGCTTTTGAACGGGGATATACGGCCGTTGACCTCCTCACCCAAAACGACCGCTGTCACTATCTTCTTCAAAAAAATTGGGACTCATAAAATTGACAGCCCATCTTCGCTTTGTTAGAATCCACTTTCCAAATGGCCCCATTCGTCTAGTGGCCTAGGACGCGGCCCTCTCAAGGCCGAAACAGGAGTTCGAGTCTCCTATGGGGCATAAAAGCTCTGCCAATCGGTAGGGCTTTTTTGTTGGGGATCGGGGATTGGGAAGTAGGGATTGGAGATTGGTTGACTACCCCTCAAAAAGTAATAACCAATCACCAATAACTAATAACCAATTAACCAATCACCAATTAACCAAAAACCAATCACCAATTAACCAATTACTAATTACCATCTAACAATCTCTGGACAATAATCCCAATCGGTCTAAAATCACCCTTATGACGACACAGAAGAATCGAGTCTTAGGTTCATCAAGGCAATTTGGTCAAAACGGCCGTTCCGACCCCACTATTTCTCCATTTAAGAATCCATTTATCGATGATGGCGAAGCTGAAACGCTGGTTGTGGGTGAAAATGAACCTAAGCCAGAGCGTGATTTGAACCGCTTTTTGCGGATTTTATTCTTTTTCGCACGAGTCATTCTGCACGTCGTTGTTTTTGATCTCTTACTTACACGTGTTCCCCTCTTGGGCAGCAGCATCCGATTTTCCAGACCGCGCCGTTTTCGAGCGTGGTCTCGTCGCTTCCGAATATTGGCGCTGGCCATGGGCGGCGTGCTCATCAAGCTGGGTCAATTTTTAAGCGCCCGCGTTGATGTCCTTCCTATTGAGGTCACCGAAGAGCTGATTGGGCTTCAAGATGAGGTGCCCTCCGAAGATCCTTGGCGGATGTTTGCAGTGCTCGAGCATGAAATTGGCTCCATTTCGACCCACTTTGCCAAAATTGAAGAGCAGCCATTAGCCGCTGCCTCGCTTGGGCAAACCCACCGCGCCTGGCTCAAACCCCACAACGGCAGCTCGGAAGGAGACGCAGTTGTCGTCAAAATCCAGCGTCCTGAAATCGAAAAGATTGTCAATACAGACCTTGAAGCGCTTTACATTGTGGCACGCTGGCTGATGCGCTATCAGCCCATTCGCAAACGAGCCAACGTTCCAGCCTTAATGAAGGAGTTTGGCATCACCCTTTGGGAAGAGCTTGACTATCGCGCTGAGGTAGCCAACCTGCACCGCTTTGAAGAGATTCATGCCAACGATGAACAAGTTTACATTCCAAAGGTATACGAATCATTGTGCAGCGAGCGTGTTATCGTGCTTGAAAATGTCGAATCAATCAAAATTATGCAGGTTGACCGCATGATTGAAGCGGGCATCAATCCCAAAGAGGTAGCGGATGTATTGCTGACCACCTACTTCAAGCAAGTGTTCCAGATTGGCTTTTTCCATGCCGATCCGCATCCTGGAAACCTGTTTGTGATGCCGCGCCCCGATGCGGCGTGGACCCCAATCTACAATGGTTCGGGGGAAATGCGCTTAGATCGACCGTTTTGGTTGGTGTTTGTTGATTTTGGCATGGTGGGCCGCGTGCCTGATGTTCAAGGCGAACTGTTGCAAAAGGTGCTCATTAGCATTGCCCAGCAGGATGCCCGTGGGTTAACCGAATCGTACGATAAACTGGGCTTCTTTTTGCCCGGCGCGGATTTGGAGCGCATTGTCGAAGCACAAACGGAGATTTTGGAACGCATTTACGGCCGTAATCTCCTCGAACTGGCTCGCCCCGATCCCGAAGAGCTGAAAGAGCTGGGGGAACAGTTCCGCGATTTGCTCTTTGATTTCCCCCTTCAAGTGCCGCAAGATTTTATCTACCTCGGTCGCGCCATCGGTATAGTGTCCGGCTTGGTGTCCATGCTCGATGAGGACGTTAATCCGTGGTATTTCATCGAAAAGTTTGGGCAGGAGTTGGTCAAGGAACAAGTTGGGCAGCAGTTTAAGCTGGAAAAT
>JBCCFD010000138.1:0-16269 GCA_039029915.1 Chloroflexota bacterium | reverse complement strand
TTGAGGCTTATGCTGCTTCTGTTGCCGGCGGAAAACGGGTTGAGTTACCTGTGCCAGATGATTTACGGCCGTATATCGACAAGGTCAGCCGACACGCCTACAAGGTGACAGATAAAGATATCGATCAACTCAAAATGGCTGGCTATCGTGAAGAGCAACTGTTTGAATTGACCATCAGTGTGGCATTAGGAAGCGGTTTGGCCCGCCTTGAAAAAACGATGGATTTACTTCATGGAGGGCGGAAATGAGATTGTCGATTTTTGAAAACAGATCGTGGGGACAGCAGTTAGGATTGCAAACAATTAAGATGTCTTTAGGCCATATCCCGGGACCTGTACATGTTTTAACCTATCGAAAACGGTGGTTTGGTGATTTGTATGGGGCTTGCCTGCAGGAGGGCTTGAGGGGGGCAACGGCGTGGTCAAAGGGTGAGGTTGAGCTTTTTGCCGCCTTTGTATCAAAGCTCAATCAATGTGTCTACTGAACAGGTGATCACACTGCAGTTGCAGTGTTAGGTTTAGATGAAGCGCTTGTGCATGCTGTCCTAGAGGATTGGCGAACTGCTCCAGTTGATAATCGAATGCGGGCTATTCTAGGGTATCTTGAAAAACTGACGCTTCATCCTGAGCAATTGGGGCCAGCGGATATGGATGAGCTACTTGAGGCGGGTTTGTCAAAAACGGCCGTTTATGAAGCTGGTTATGTCTGCTTCCTATTTAGCATCATTGATCGCTTAGCTGACGCCTTTGATTTCACGATTCCAGATGCGGATTTGGTTGCTAGTAGTGGTCGCTTTTTAAATCGTTTTGGCTATACAATGACTCGATATCTACCTTAAACGATGCTAAAACTTTCATGGATTGATGACAGACTTAAGTGCGGGGAGAGCATCAGGTTCTGCCAATACCCAGCGAGCAAACTCATCGTCGGGGAGCGTCCTGCGCCAGATGCGGTAGGTTTGATTAGGCAGGTCTTTGTAGAATAGGGCAATTACAATAGGGGCAGATTCACCGGATCGGTAAGCATAGTAGGTTGTAGTGAGAATGCCAGGAAGGGAGCCATTTTTATACCCTAAATTAGTAAACCGTTCTTGGTTTGTCTCAAATTGCATGGGCCACTCAATGATGCGACGAGCTACAAAACTGCTTTCCGGTGAATTTAGTCCGTTTTGGGCCAATCGAGCCATCATCTGAGCGTATTCAAGCGGTGTGGCTTGGGGAGCTAGTTCATGGCTAAATAAGCGCTGGGTATCAACCGAAGGGCCTCGAAAACGACTGCGCCACGCTAATTCAGACTCTTGGAAGCTTGCTTGGTTAATAAAGGCGTCTGCAAACAGCTCGACCTCTTGCTGGTATTGGTCAGGATGATCAATGTAATGATTCACGGCCGTTCTGCTACCTCCGCTGGTATGATTTCCCATTGCCAAAAACTGACCCAAGAAGGTGCAGGGCGCACCGTGGGTGGTGAAGCCAAGAGACACGGCCGTTGCTTCAATCCGTTCCTGTCCCAGTAAGCGGTGCAAATAATCCGCCGCCGCGTTTGAGCTGTGTCGCATCATCATCCAAGCCACATCCTCAAGAGAAACGGCCGTTTCATTATTCAAGAGTCGTTCATTTTCATGCAGTTCACGCAGAGCGCGGGGATGAGCACCAAGATCAAAGTTTGGCAGATAGTAATCTTCAAGCGTTTCGAGGGAAACGGCCGTGTTTGGATTTAGCTCTCCTGCAACAACCGCCTCTGCGTAAGCGGCAAGCGTGATTGTTTTGGCCAGCGAGGCGACGGGCATCAATTGTTCAGCGTTGAGATAAACCCCGTTTGCTTCATTCCCAAGCTGAAAAATAGCCAAACCAACCGTTTCTGGATGCTCAATCATCTGCTCGATAGCAGGCCAGACGATATCAGGGGCGAGGGTTTGGAGGTTCTCAAGGGCGGCGGTTGGGGTATTGGGTAATTGGGTAATTGGAGATGGGGAAGCGGTGGATCCGTCCTGAGCGCTGTCGAAGGCGTGGTTGAGCGGGAGCGTTTGGCCGCACGGTGTTGATGGGATGCCGCTGTAGAAGGGGGTTTCAGTTGGCGGGATGGGCGTGCTGGTGGGCTGAGGCGTTGGGGTGTTGGTTGATTGCTTGATTTGTTGATTTGTAGACTGGAGAGTTGGTGTGCTAATTGGGCTGACCTGCTGACCTGCTGACCTGCTGACCTGCTGACCTGCTGACTCACTGGCTACCTGATCAACTGACTGACTGTCTGTCGGAAACGGCCGTTGGCATCCCAGTAGAAAAATTACGCAAATAGACATCAAGAATAATTTCATAGCAGGGGATTTTACTTGTTTGCGCAAATTCGAAGGACACTCTCCTATCAACCATTCATTTGACCGCTATTTTGCAATTTCTTTAACCTTCGCTATAACTGCCTTGCCTTTTTTGTAGTGCAATAACTCGTGCAATTCTTTGAGTTCAGCCAATCATTCAAACTGTTTGTTTGATTCACTCTTTTCGTGTGCGAGTCAGGATCATTTGGAGGGAAAGATGGGGAAGAAGCGTTTATTTTGTTTGTTTACGGCCGTATTGCCGCTCACACTGCTTGCCATTCTATTTAAGCAAAATACACTAGCTGGTGTTGGCGCCCCAGTTGTGATTGATGCCATTTTATATGACGGATTGGTTACTGGTGAACTAGATGAAGCGGTGCGAATTCGTAATGTGACGGATGTGCCGATGGACGTTGGAGGTTGGGAATTAACGGACGGAGAAGCAACGGCCGTATTGCCCCCAAACATCATCCTCGAAAGCGGTGAAACGCTTTGGCTAGCGCGAAACGGTGCCGCTTTTCAAAAGCAGTTCGGTCACCTACCTGATTTTGAACTCCAAGAAACAGACCCCAATATCCCCAATATGACGGGTTCATGGACCGGACTCAACAATAGCGGCGATCAGCTGTTGCTTATTGATAACGGAGACCTTGTTGATTGTGTGCCGTTTGAGGGTCGGTATGAGTCTGAATGTGGGGCAAGTTGGAGCGGTGAAGTCGTCCAACCATACAGCGTAACAGGTGTGTTTGGGGCAGAGGGGCAAATCTTGTTTCGCAAACGGGATGAGCAATCTGGTTGGCCGCTGGCAGACACAAACACGGCCGTTGATTGGGCACAAGATCGACTGGACGTGGTAAACGGTCGCCGAGTTTGGTATCCGGGGTGGGAGGTGGACGATTTTTTTGAACCGTTTGCGGTGACAGAAACGGCCGTTTTGACCCTTGCCGTCACACCTGATAATGGGTATGAAACGCTCGTTAATCAAATTGCCTTCGCCCAAGATTCAATTCTGATTGAAGCACTAACCTTTGAAAATCACGCCATTGCTCAGGCGCTGGTTGCGGCAATTGAGCGTGGTGTCGATGTGACCGTTCTGCTTGAAGGTGCACCTTCTGGTGGTATCAAACAAGACCAAAAATTTAGCTGTCAGCTCATTGAAGCGGCGGGCGGAGCCTGTTGGTTCATGATCAGTGATGACGGGCAGGATATTTTTGATCGATATCGATTTATGCATGCCAAAATAATGCTTATTGACGGTGCTCGCGCCATTATAAGCTCAGAAAATTTAAGCCCAAACAGCCTGCCTTATGATGATAAATCGGATGGCACTTGGGGGCGACGCGGGGTTTTGTTGGTCACTGATGCACCGTCTGTAATTGCTCATTTGACGACCATTTTTGAAGACGATTTTGATCCTGATAACCATGTCGATCTTTTTCGCTGGCAAAGCAATCACGACAAATACGGCTCGCCATTGCCTTCTTACGAGCCTGTGCAAGAAACGGGCGGCGTGACGTATACGGTGCGCCACGAGCAAGCGTTGCGGCTAGAAGGCACCTTTGATTTTGAGATTGTACAGTCACCTGAAAACAGCCTGAGGCAATCCGATGGCTTGCTTGGTTTACTCAATCAAGCTGGGGTTGGCGATACGATTTTGGCGCAGCAGCTTTCAGAACGGCCGTTTTGGGGCACGAACGCGAACGATGATCCAAATCCACGCTTACAGGCGATGGTTGAAGCAGCCCGACGAGGTGCCACGGTCCGCCTAATGCTAGATAGCTTCTTTGATGATGGTGGATTAACTAGCAACAGCGCCACCTGTGTCTACATCAACGACCTGGCCAACCTTGAAGGCCTCAATCTTGAATGTCAACTGGCAAACCCAACAGGTTTAGGCATTCACAACAAAATGATTCTGGCTGAAATTAGCGGCCAGGGATTCATTCACGTCGGTAGCCTGAATGGAAGCGAACAATCTAGTAAAGGAAACCGGGAAATAGCGATTCAGGTGCAGTCTAATGAGGCCTTTGCCTATTTAGCAGCCGTGTTTGAGCAAGATTGGCCTCAATTTACGTTTTTGCCGCTGATTCTGAATGGTGTTGAAGCGCCTGTGCAGCATTTGTTGATTAGCGAAGTGCTTTACAATCCAAACGGACCGGATGATGCGGAGTTTATTGAGATTGTAAATCCGACAAATACGGCCGTAAATCTATCCAATGCCAGCCTCAGTGATGCCATTAATCCGGCTGATTTTGAAGACCTGCGCCGGTTCCCAGAGGGCACTATCTTGGAAGCTGGCGCTGTTTTGGTGGTGGCCACAACGGCCACTGGATTTAGGGCGGAGTTTGGGTTTGATCCCGATTTTGAGATTTTAGCGACCGATACGGCCGTGCCAACTCTCACTGATGATCTGAGCTGGGGAGATACAGGTGCTCATTTGCAATTAGCGAATCAAGGGGACGAAGTTATTTTACGAGACGCTCAGGATCACGTCATTGACTTTATAGTTTATGGAGATGGTGCACTTGAAGGAATGATTGGGTGTGAGCTTGTTGCGGAACAAAACGTCAGCCTTGAACGCTTTCCATTTGATCAGGATACAGATAATTGTCCAAATGATTTTCGAGCTTGGCCGTTCCCTAACCCAGGTCAGCTTCCCTAAATTGGTTCAAAGATATACGATTCCTTTCTCAAACAACTTGTAACGTCAATGAATAGAAATCGTATATCTGATTTGTTATGCTCAAACGAGGTTTTCGTCTAAACGGAGGCCTTTCCAGTCGCATTTTGTGCAGCGGTAGCGGCGGGAGGGAATTGAAATCCAATTTAGAATACGATCCCGTTTTGTGCGGTGAATACGTTTGAGGCTGTTTTCTTCTTTACAGTTTGGGCAAACATTGCTTCGTAACGAGCGAGCTTTAAAAGCGTGTTGACGGACCCGCAAAAAGCCAACGCCTAACCCAAACACAAAGAAAACTGACCCGCTAATTTGAGCGCCACCATCATAAGCTATCCACTGAACGCCACTTATGGCGCTGACCCGCATGCCTGCAGGTAGCAGTCGAATAATTTTATCGATGCCGGTCACACTGGGAAATGGATTGATTGTTAAAACGACACCAACTAAAACAAGTAAGATTAGGAAAGTGTCTAGTGGATTTGAAATAAACCACCGAGCGATATCTCGACGATTGATTTTAAAGTTAAACCTTTTCTTCTGTTGTGGGCTGGGGCTGTTTTGTTCGTCTTCTCGAATTTCCATAGCGTCCATTCGGCTGGTTCACTCCTTATACGTCAATGATGAAAACGCTCTTTCTCGATTTTTCCACTGGTTTAGATATCTAAAAACTGCCGTTTACAATCAAAAATGTGTTTAGCTATAAAGATTTTTACCAATGTCTTGCTCGGTCAATATAAAGAGTATACTGACAAATCCTGACCCCATTTCTTAAGACCATGGCTATGGGTATTACTTTTTGCCTAGCAAATAATCGATAACATCAAATTCATCATCGGATTGTTGCAAGGGCGATCCAGCTCGGGTTGAGACGTAGCCCTCATAGAGAATGATTGGTTTTTGGTACGGTTTTTTGGGGAAAACGGCCGTTTTCGGCTTCGACACACTATTTTTCTTTGACATGAGATACTCCTGAATTGGACTAAGCTGATTATGTCATAGGACCCCCAAAAAACAAAATAAAAAGCCAGTGGGAAACCCCACTGGCTCATTGTCTAACTAACTAAAATCTGACTAACTAACTGATGTTACGCGGAAAAAACCTCAGAGGTTTGCACCAGTGGTACTGCGTAACCCCAGTGACTAAATATCACATCCACCAGCTAGGCAGGCAAACTCTTGAGCGGCTGTGGTCAAATCCTCTTCTTCATACCGGTAAATCTTGGAGAAGTCGATGGTTGGGAATTCACCAGCCAACCGTTCGTACTCTTCTTTAGAGATTTCCATGTATGGCATTTGGTCGTATTGGGCATCAAAAGACGGTAAGAACGCCATGCCGCCAATCTTGTCTTGATGTTCCCAAACCCAGTGAATGATGTCGAGCACTTCATTCGGTTGATAGGTAATGGTTACACTAGGATTGTGCTCCGTGTAGTGCGTTTTGTTTTGGAACCAGTAGTCACACTGCTCGAGCGCTGTTTTATCATTGCGGGTGGCCGCATTTTCAGGTGATTTTACGGGGAAGTGAACGACCCACGTATTGGCGTTTTCTTTGGTCTGCCCATTTTCTGGGTCCATTGGCACACCGCTGTCTTGCAAAACTTTGAAGACTGGCGTGTGGGTGCCAACGCGCACGTTGCGAATGTAGTATGGTGCCCAGCGGGCGTGTAACCCAGAGGAGGAGTTCACCAGTTGTGACGAGTTCCCAGATGGTTTCACGCAGGTGACTGAAGCAGATTGGTTGATGCCCAACTTTTGAGCGTAAACGCGGTTGGTTTCAACAGCCACATCGCGAAGTTTCTCTTGAATATCGGGGTTTTGAGCCGCAACGCTGTCCATTTGGCCATTGAGATCAACACCCAGTAGTCGTTCTTCCATGCAGTTTTTGATCCATGCGGAGCGCAAACCGGGGAAGTTAGTGGCCATTGATTGAATAGTGCCGATGATGGCAGCAAGCTCTACCTTTTCGGTCAAGCTTTCAAGCGTATCGTCGGCCCGAGCGATGGCGCTAGTGAGGTTACAGAACTGATACGGCCGTAAAATAATCTCACCGCAAGGATTTGTGCCAAAAGCAGCTTCTGCCCGACGTTCGGTGCGGTTTTCTGTGGCCGCTTTGCGATTGAAGATACCCGGTTCACCACGACCTGATTCCACCATATCGAGGACAAAGCGGGTAATTTCAGCTTGATTGAGCTCACGTTCTGGCCAGACGGCGGAATTATTTGCGTTCCAGCGTTGGCTGTTGGTGCGCCAGAAGTCTCCATCTTTACAGTGGCGCATTTCCAAATCATCATAGTCGAATAGGGAGATCATGGCTGTCCGGCGAACACCACCAGAAACGGCCGCATCACCGACGGCACACATAATGTCATGGGCATCTAACGGCCGTAAAAAGCCACCTTGTCGTCCCATAATCCGATTGCGAGCAAAGTCAAGCATTTTACGAAGCGGATCTGGCCCAGAAGCGCGGCCCCCTTTGATGCGTAAAGCGGCGCCAGCTGGACGAACCTGTGAGTAATCAAACTGGACATCTTCACCGTTAAACCAAGCCGTAATCCCGACACGAACCGCTTCTGCCCAACCTTCTGATGAGTCTGGTACGACGAACGTCTTGGCAGGGGCACCAGATTGGCGAACGATGCGAGGGAATTGCTCAACATAGCGGCGTTCAACCGAGAAGCCTACACCGCATCCGCTCATTGAGATAATAAGTGCTTCAACGAAAGAATCGATGCTATCAACTGGCATATAAGAGCAGTTATAAATAGCAATGTTATTACGACGAGCCGCAGGACCAGCCATCGCCAAAAGACGCATAGAAGGCATAACTTTCATGTTTAAGATGCCCTGCTTAACGCGGTCATAATCTTCTTCAGGTAATTTGTTGTCAGAGAGTTCTTTTAAATAGTCAACAGCCCGAGTAACGGTTTCAATCCACGTTTCGCGACGACCTAAATCGTAGTTGAAGCGTGAATATTTATCATAAAATTGGAACTTTTGAAGCTGAGTAGGGAAATATTGGTCTGACTCAGAAAATGCGTCGCGAACTTCGGCTGGAATTGGCCGTTTTTCACGGATTTTAGCGTGTTCAGCGCGGTAAAGAATATAGCTTTTTGCAGCTTCATATTCACCCGCCGCTTGTAAAACCATTTCCACAATATCCTGAACACCTTCAACGGTTGGTAGATCAAATTTTGCAGAAACAACGTTGATAGCTTGACTCGTCAATTCTTCGATGGGGGTTTTGGGCTCTTGGCCAATGCCTGCAAAACATTTCTTAATTGCATTTTCGATGAGGCTGGCATCAAAGGGGACGATACGGCCGTCTCTTTTGACAATGCTTTTGGGTACCGACACCTTAAAATAAATGCTGTTTGCGTCCGAGATCAACTCGCTTTTTGTGCTTGCCCCGTTCGCTTTTTCCGTTACATCGGCAGCTGATTGATTATTTACCATAATGTTCTCCTTCGTTTTTAGGTATAGGGTGAACGGAATTAGATAGTTTGAAATAAATACAGTAGATTCGTTTTGTTTCCTGAGAACATGCAAGACTTTTACAGAGGAAACGGACAACGCGACATCTTAATTATCTATAAATCTATGTTTCTGTTTACCTGAACCCCTTGATAATTGGTTGCTAAAACTTCTTTACGCTACTTTACATAAAAGTGCTATGCGCGTGAAAAGACAGCGTTGTGCTCAGCAACGCTGTGCAGACTGCGTGCTTACTGACTTTTTATAAGTCTATCTATTTCTAGGCGAATGGATTCGAGATCATCCAGTCCGAGGTAGACGGTGGCGTACCGTATATAGGCGACCTTGTCGAGGTCTTTCAGCTTGACGATGACGGTGTCACCGACTAATCGGCTAGAAACTTCAGCTTTATTCATTTGCTGTAGCTCTGCCTCAACCTCTCCCGCGATTCGTTCAATATCGGCTGCACCAACGGGACGTTTTGCGCAAGCTAAACGAATACCGGCAACGAGCTTGTCGCGTGAAAACTCTTCGCGGGTACCATCCTGCTTCACCAGTAGAGGTGTTGCTAAGATGGGGCGTTCGTAACTGCTAAACCGCTGGTTGCAAAAATCACAAACTCTGCGCCGGCGGGTTCCCCCACGGGCATCATGATTGGTATCAATGACGCGAGTTTTGAAATGATTGCAATATGGACATTTCACGCGGAAAAATCCTCCTGATATACAGTGGTTTTTTGACCTTCTCTAATGATTTAGACTGTCGAGCTGTTTTTGAGCCTTTCCTTACCAGATGTGGGTACTAGTCTGGTTATTTGCCTGTTCCCGCCATATATGGGGGTCTGTAACTGAGACCACCCTCTATTTTGGGTACTTCTTGGCATTATAGCATACGGTTATAGGAGCGACAATACGCAAACCGAACATTTGACCTTAAAAATTTCCACCACTGTCAAACTGGCATTAATCGACCGTTTACAGGCTGTTAACCTTCGCATAGAGGGAAATTTGTGTCATCAATTGTCACTTCATTGTTGGATGTCTGTTAGCTGACTCTTTAGGTAAATGGAAGCGTTGAAATCTGCCATTTCTCTGAACAAAAACCGTTATTGGCATCTACTCTGACTCATTATCGAGATGGCACTTGCCGCATTTGAAGGAGGTCGGCAAGCGTGGCCACTAAAGACATAGAACCTAGGTTGTCACTTGGCATGCTCAACGTGAAGAGCTGCTCATCTTGCTGCCAGGTCACGGTGTTGTAGACAATCCATCTTTGACGACCATTGACGTTATCGACGTATTCAATCTGTTGGGCATAGGCTTCAAACTCGCCTGATGCAATTGGTTCATCTGCGTAAATGTTGGTGCTGTCGATTTGAGGCAGCGGTTGATAGGTGGGGAGAAGTGGGATTTGGGGCGAACGGCCGTTAAGCGGTGCCTGTGACAATATCCAAACAAACTCAAACCCTCGATCTTGTTGGACAAAGGCAATCTCAAAAATATCATCTTCACTGTTAACAGTTGCACCGATTAGCTCCCAGTTCTCTAATGTTTGAATAGGAAGATAAAGGCCGTGGTTCCAAAGCTGCATCGCCTCAGAAACGGTTAAAGGATAAACTGCAGCGTATTCGGCAATATCAAGCGTTGGGGCAGTTAACAAATCAGCGTAAATGTAATTGGGTCGTAGTGTTGGTGTGGGGAGGGGAACGGCCGTATTGGTTGGCACGATAGCTGGTTCGATGGGAGTGGGCGCTTGAAACGGCCGTGTTAATATCAAGGCTAAAGCGATTAAAAGCCCCGCAACTGCTCCGGCAAAGAGCTGTAAGTTGCCTTGTCTTATCCTTCTCTGAGATTGGTTTGCAACACGAGTTCCTATATTTTTAGCAATATGATTAAGTTCATCTGCTGACCAAGTTTTAATGTCATCAATTTGGTAATGGGTTTGCAGATGTTGCAAAGCGGAGGCCGCCAATCGATTCTCTTCGTCATTTAATAAATCGCGTAACATAGCTTGCTCATCTTGAGTCAGGGGGCGATTATCCGCTAATGTCAAAAGCTCAAGGAGCCTTTTGGAATTTTCAGATTTCATAGCTGTCCCCCTTGTAAAAGCAAAACTGACTCAACGTCTAGATCTAAAATTCGAGCGAGCTGTTTCTGGGCATAATGGAGGCGCGAATGGACAGTTCCTTCTCGTATTTCTAAGATGTCTGCGATCTCTTTGATCGGTAAATTGTGTCCAAAGCGCAGGATGATGGGAATTCGATGTTTGTCAGGCAGTGATTCTACAGCTAGCCACAGCGCTTTTTTTACTTCATTTTGTGACGCAATTTCCTCAGGAATACGCCCTTGGGTGGTCGAGCGAAAGCTGTGTGTAAATAAGGATTGCCATCGATTTCGAACGCTTCTGCGTCGTAACAGATCGCGGGCTTTATTAACAGCTATTTTTGAGAGCCAAGATTTATAGTTGATCGACTGAGGTTCGCTATCTAAATTTAATAGGGCGGCTATAAATGTTTCTTGAGCTAGGTCTTCAGCTTCGGCAATGTCGTGAATGATTGAATGAATGAGGCGCACAATGTAAGGGTAATAGAGCTGAACAAGCTGCTCAGTTTGTTGGTTGGATGGTGTCTTGCGAGATGATGCGGATGAGCTCATAAAATCAAACTGAAAATTGTAGCCAAGCTAAAGTGGACAGTAAAACTGCCCACCTTGCATTGTGAACTAGAGTCGTTGCCCAAAAGTGGCGTTTTTGAAAATATTGGCCTCTTCTTATTGATCCTCAATAAGCGTTGCTAAAAATTCCTCTACCTCTTCGTGGCCCTGGTTTTTGGCGTGATCTAAAGCGTTTTGCCCGTTATTGTTATCGACATTTGGATTGGCGCCCAGCTCTATTAATTTTTCAATTGCTGCTAATTCACCGTTCCACGCCGCAACGTTAACGGCCGTATCATTCCAATCATCTACGGCCTCAATGTTGGCACCGTGTTCAATCAGAAGCTCAACCATTTCGACTTGCCCTTCAAAGGCAGCTGCCAGCAATGGGGTAAATCCAAAACGATCACGTCTGTGTTCCAAATCGATTTCACCGTCAGCAAGCAAAACAGTGGCAATTTCAACCTGATTGGTTGTAGCAGCGTGATGAAGAAGGGTGTTTCCTTGATTGTCGATGGTGGATATATTTGCCCCAGCTTGGGTGAGCGCGTTAAAGATGTCTGAATTGCTGCGAATGATAGATATTGTCACGGGTGTAAAACCAACCGCAGGCTCGATAACATCTAAATCAGCTCCGGCTGTAATGAGTGCTTGAACGGCTGCGAGATCATCGTCACGAACGGCCGTTAATAGCGCTTCATCCTTTTCTTCTTGAGATAGGTCGGCATAAACATTCTCTTCTTCGACCTCAGCTTCAGGAATCTCCTCCACTTCATCAACAACTTCAATCTCTTCTGTTTCCTCCATTTCTTCCACAGATTCCTCTATCTCAGGAGCTGTGTTTTCCTCTGCGGTTTCGGTGATTGTGTTTTCTTCAGCGACAGAGTCGGTATCGGCACTTGTCGGTGAGCATGCCACAAATAGAAAGAGTAAGAGTGTGGACCAAAAGATGCTTTTCATTTTCATTATTCTTATTCCTTTTTGTCAAAATTTACACATAGTACGCAGAGCTTTGAAAAACCTTCAAAATTGGTTGCGATGGGTGAAGCCTTCGACAAGCTCAGGCCACGGGTTGAGGGGCGGTAACGGCGGCTGAACCTGTCGAAGCCAAAGCGGATTGGTCAATTGCTAGCCTGACTGGAAGAGCAGTAGGTGAAGCCTTCAACAGTCTCAGGCCACAGGTTGAGGGGGTTTGGTGGCGGCGGCTGAGCTTGTCGAAGCCAAAGCGGTTGATCAATTGCTGGCTTGATTGGAGGAGCAGTAGGTGAAGCCTTTAACAGTCTCAGGCCGCAAGCTGAGTGGAGGGATGGGGAAAAGGGGAGAGGGGGTGCGTTTTATAGTGCTTGCTGTTTTCTGAGGAACCATATTCTCATATCCCAATCTCTTCACATAATCCCTTAACTAGTGTATAATTCCTGCAAAAGTGGGTGATTGTGGGTGATTGTGGGGCATTTGACCACAAAAATCCGCGAAAAACCTACTGAAATGGGGAATAAAGAACGAATGTTCTATTTGAGGTAAGTGATTCATCCGCCAAGTCTTGCTTACCAAAGGCCAAAAGTGGACAACCTTTCAAGGTTGAGCCCTTTGGCACTTGAGTTCAGCGAATAATGTGTTGCCTAACAATTGGATTATGGGAGATTCAATTGAAGGGCGGCACAGTTCGCAACTTTGTGAAATCATGTTTCTTGGAGAATTCATACACACCATCGACATCAAGGGACGGCTTACCATTCCGGCTAAGTATCGGAGTGTGCTGGCTGATGGTGTCGTGGTGACACGCGGATTTGATCGAAATCTGATGCTTTTCTCTAAAGATGAATGGCAAGCTCTGGCCGGGCGAATTTCGCAACGGCCGTTATCTGATCAAAGCGTTCGGGCTTTCCGTCGTCGCGTTTTTTCAGGAGCTGTTGATCTCAATCCAGATAAGCAGGGACGAATTCTTCTTCCTCAATATTTACGTGATTTTGCAGAAATCAATGGCGAAGTTGTTGTTGCCGGAAACTTCAATTACTTGGAAATCTGGGGCAGGAACGCTTGGGACGGCGTGCGGGAATCGATTGAATCAAGTGATGACGCCGAACGCTGGGCAGATTTGGGAATCTAAAAAGATGTGTCAGGTATCAGGTATCAGGTGCCAAGTGACCACCTGACACCTGACACCTGACACCTGACACTTCCATGGCACACATTCCCGTTCTCTTTCAAGAAGTCATTGATTTTTTACAGCCTCGGGAAAACGGCCGTTATTTAGACGGCACACTCGGGGCAGGCGGACACACGACAGGGATATTAAACGCGTCCGCACCAACAGGGCGCGTTTTGGCGTTTGATCGGGACTCAGAAGCGATCGCTTTTGCTAAAAACCAGCTTGGCGATTTGGCAGAGCGGGTCATATTTATCAACAGCAGCTACGCCAATATGGCGCAGGTTTGTGAAGATAAAAACTTTAAGAATATTGATGGAATCTTGCTGGATTTAGGGTTATCCTCCCGCCAGCTTGACACCGCCGCCCGAGGATTTTCGTTTATGCGTGAAGGTGCATTGGATATGCGCTTTGACACAGCACAAGGTCAAACAGCGGCAGAGTTGATTAACAATTTATCGGAATCAGAGCTTGCAGAGATATTTTGGCGCTATGGTGAAGAAAAGCAGAGTCGTAAAATAGCAAAGCTTATCGTAACCCACCGACCGCTTTTTACCACGACTGAACTCGCTGAGCTAATTAAGTCAAATAGCAAACAGCGCAGTCGGATTCATCCCGCTACCAAAGTTTTTCAGGCCTTACGAATTGCGGTGAATGATGAGCTAACGGCCGTATCTGATGGCATTCACGCCGCCATTGATCTTCTTAAACCAGGTGGTCGTCTGGTGGTCATCAGCTTTCATTCATTGGAAGACCGTATCGTAAAGCAGATTTTTCGGCAGATGAGCCGCACGTATGAAGAGGCGCCAGAACTGCCAAACGGTAGACGGCCGTTACAGCCAAAACTGCAGCTGATTACCCGTAAACCGATTTTGCCGACGGCTGAAGAAATAATAGGCAACAGTCGGAGTCGGAGTGCAAAATTACGGGTCGCAGAAAGAGTATCGTATGTCTAGACAGTCACGTGAACAAGCCCGCCGATTAAGTTGGCTCACAGAAGCTCAAGCCGCCATAGGCTGGGGCATTATTCTGTTTATAGCGGCCCTGCTGGGGGCCATTTATGTCCGTCAGGCTAGTCGTATTGCGACGATTGGTCGACGTGTTCAGGTTAAGCAGATCGATTTAGTTGAACTCAAGCGAGACAATAGCACCCTTGAACAAGGTATTGCTGAGGCACAATCGCTCGATCGGCTACAATCTGAAGCCATCAGGCTTGGGTTTGTCCAGGCGGATCCGGAAGATATTGAATACATTGTTGTACCAGAATATCCACCTGAATCAGCAGAAACGGCCGTTGCTCTACCAACTTCACCTCCACAGTCCGATCCTCTCCCCGAAACAATAGGTGAAGCCCTTTGGCTAAGCGTGCGCAACAACATGTCGGGGCTTGTCCAAGGAGAAGCGCGTGAATAGTAGCCAACAGAAACGATTATGGATTGTCTCCATCGGTCTTATTTTTGCGACCCTCATTATTGTTGGTCGCCTCTTTGCGTTTCAGGTAATCCAAGCAACAACCTGGGCTGACCGTATTAACGATACCGCTACTGTGATTGATGTGCCTAGCCGTGGCGTTATCTACGACCGAAATGGAGCAATCCTAGCCTCCAATGCTGCCGATTATCAAATCAATGCTGCGCCAAGACTTATCATTGATGCCGATGAAGTTGCGACGCGTCTTTCGCCAGTTCTTGAAATTTCCCGAACTGAAATTCTGAACTTAATTCAGGCAGATACAACCAACGTTGTTTTAGCGGGTCGGGTTGGCACAGATGTTGCTGAATACATTCGGGACCTTGATTTTGAAGGTGTTCAAATTGATGCCTTACCTCGTCGTTACTATCCTCAGGGCGATTTGCTTTGCCACACCCTAGGCTATGTAGACTTTACAGGCCGCGGAGGAGCCGGCTTAGAGGGCTTCTATCAACGAGAACTCGAAGGGCAAGCCGCCTCTGCTCAGGTTAATATTTCACCATTAGCCTCACAGCAAAGCGTCATTGCCAATGAAGGGCAGGATTTAGTTCTGACCATCGATCGGTCACTGCAGCATCTAGTGGAAACTCAACTTTCTAGAGCCTTGCGCGATCACGCGGCCATAGGTGGCTCAATTATTGTGATGGACCCCAAGACAGGTGCCATTTTAGCCATGGCGAGTGCCCCTTGTTACTCCCCCTACACCTACTACGAAGCAGAAGAAGGTCTTCTATTAAATCCAGCTGTTAGCCTGCAGCATGAACCGGGTTCAGTCATGAAGCTGGTTACGATGGCGGCTGCGCTTGATTCAGGCGTCGTCACGCCACAGTCAACTTATTATGATTCCGGCGTGCTCGAAGTTGGCGGCCACAAAACATACAACTGGGACCGCAGCGCACCGGGTGAAACGGATATGACGACACTGCTGGCACGTTCGCTCAATGTTGGGGCAGCTGGGCTGGCCTTAGATATGGGGTCCGATCTTTTCTATGATTATATGCAGGCGTTTGGGTTCGGTCGGCCATCGGGTGTTGATTTGATGGCTGAAGCCAATGGGCAAATGCCACTTCCCGGCTCTTCATATTGGACTGAGGCATTTTTAGCTACGACGGCTTACGGGCAGGGGATTGCGGTAACACCGCTGCAGATGATTACGGCCGTTTCTGCGCTGGCGAACGATGGGTACATGATGCGCCCTTACATTGTGCAAGAAATCCATACGCACGATGAGGTCATCGTGACTGAGCCTCGCATCGCTGGACGACCCATTGGCAGTCAGGCGGCACAGCAAGTAACCACCATGGCTACTGCGGCTGTGTTCCGCGAAGTAGCGGAAGCGCAGGTTGTGGGCTATACGGTAGCTGGCAAAACGGGTACTGCTCAAATTGCCGAAAACGGTGTCTATCTGCCTGATGATGTGATTGGCTCGTTTATTGGCTGGCTGCCAGCAGATGAACCCGAAGTTGTAATTTACGTTAAGTTAGATCGGCCACAAAGCGCCCCTTGGGGTTCTCAAACGGCCGCCCCTACCTTTGCAGAG
>JBCCFD010000137.1:0-16343 GCA_039029915.1 Chloroflexota bacterium | reverse complement strand
CTGACATCAGACTCATGTCAACCTGCATGAATGATACTGAGGCTCCCGTAGACTTAGCGATCGCTTGCTCAGCGCGTCGCCCTTTGTCGGCATTGCGCCCGACGATAATTACCGTGTCGTTGGGCTTTGCTAGTTGTAAGGCTGTGGCTTTGCCAATGCCATCTGTGCCCCCAGGTATTAATATCGTTTTACTTGTCATGTTCAATGTTCCTTCTGATTTTTCATCTGCCAAATTTTACCGAGCAAACCGCTCTGTGTTTCAACAGTCTTACAGAAAGGCAAAATGCGCGTCAATTAGCAAGATCGCCTAAACGTAAAAAAATTTACATATAGGCAAAACTGAAAGACAACTAAACCAATAGGGGTGGTTTACCTAGACATTTTTCTTTTGGGAAATTTGATTTGCATAAAAGCTGGCAATAATCGCTAAAAGCATAACGGCCGTAAACAGCATAAACACAATGCCGCCGGGGATATCGGCTACCTGGGCCTGGTGGCTGAAAGCCTCCCACCAAGATTGGCTCGCGCGATTGTTCAAAATCTTAATCGACCAAACCAAGTAAACAACCAAAAGCAAATAAATGTAGTTGCTGCGCATGCGTATGGCAGTCGCTTCCAAATGGCTGATCGGTGATTCGTGATCCGTAATGCTGTTGATAATACCGGGATCAATTTGTGGTCGATCGTCTACCTCTTGCGGCTGTTTCGCAATATGATTAAACAAGGGGGCAATATAATCTTCTTCCAAGAGCCGAACTCGATACTTTAGCTTGGCATACACCCGATATCGGCGGGCTTCAATGTTCAAGAAAAACAAGATCACAAGGACGGTTGCCAACAAAATAATATGGCTAGCTTCTGGACCAGAAAGAGCTAAGGATACCATTCCTCCTGTTGCGACAACCGCCCAATCAAACGTGACGTCAAGGCGGTGATGCCATGCTGTTTCGCGACTAACTTCAGCCCGAAAATAGTGAATCACAAACGCTTGAATATGGTTGGTTGTTTCCAGTTTGTGCTTTGCCGTTAAATCGTCCATTTTGGTACCGTCAGCCATGCTGTTCAAGGGTCAAACCGCTTAATGGACCAGCTGACAGGACCGCTTAGCGGCAGCATCTGGCCAATATCTTCTCCAATCTCAGCCTCGATTAACTCGTTCATTTTGGCATTAAGTACCTCAATCAATGCTTTGTGCTGCTCAGGATTCTTGGCAAGATTGTTGTTTTCACTGGGGTCGCTTTCCAAATCGTAAAGTTCGACATCGTTATGCTGTAGGATTTCGTCTAACGTTTGTGGCATGTTGTGCCGCTTAGGGAAGAAATAGCGCGTAAATCGGTATTTTCCATCGACAATGGAACGGATTGACCCGCGTAAGGACTCCAAGTCGGGCTTGGCAGCCACTAGGCGACCAGCTTTGAGCGCATCGGTTGATTCTTTGATAAATCGAGGGTCAAAGTAGGACAGCATATTAAAAGCAAAAAGCGCACCAGGTCGAAGGGCATCGTAAGCCGCAGATTCTGGATTAGGCAGCAAACCGCCCAGATCACAGCCGGGCAATCCTTTGCCTACCTTCGCTTTTTCATCAGCTGACAGGTTCGTAAACCCAATCATCGTAGGCAGCAGGTCAATGTGTGTCGTGACCGCTTGGCAATGATGCCCTCCTTCAAATTCGGGATGGGTAATGACAAGCGGCACATTGTTCTGCTCGCGATAGGCGCAGTTGCCTTTGCCACGCAGGCCGTGTGCACTGCCCAGCTCGCCGTGATCAGAGGTGTAAATGATGATTGTGTTTTCGATTAAATTGAGTGCTTCAAGCTCATCCAGCAGCCGCGCCAAATGAGCGTCCATATCTTGCAGGCAGTTAAAATAGTAATCTTGATACCGTTTCCAGCGGGCTTCATCATCTGGTGGAATATGACCCAGCATGTAGTCGTGGATTTTCATATAGCCGGCATGCGCGGCTGGACGCCCTACTTCATCTAACGGCTGATTCCAATTGTTGGGCAATGGTTCTTCATACGTTTGCTGGTAAATAGCGTGTTTGGGCGCTTTGGCAATATTTAAAAAGGTTTTCTTGCCCTGCAGAACATCATCCTCATCCGCGTTGAAATACATGATGTCATGCGGATTCACGAGATTAACCGCCAATAGCCATGGCTGCCCCTCTTCGCGCCGCGTCTCACCTTCACGCCGCAACCAGTTTACGGCAGAAGCGGCTGTCATTTCATCATACTCATAGCCGCCTAGCGTATTGCCGATCTCATCCCCAATGCCATGAAAGTCTGAAAACCCGTACTTTTCAAGGCTCAAACTTTTCATACCCTCTTTAATTTCACGCTCAAAGCGCTTTGTCAGATGCCATTTGCCTTTGTAAGCGGTGTAGTAACCCGCTTCCCGCAGACGATCACCCATTGTTGGGATTTTGGTGGACATATCTTTTTGCCACGGGAAATTAACATTGTCAAAAACGCCCGTTTGCACGATATGCTGGCCCGTATAAATGGTTGATCGCGAGGGGGAGCAAATGGCGGAGCTGATGTGGTGGTTTTCAAAGGTGGTCCCCATCTGCTTGAGTTTGTCCAATCCCGGTCGTTCCAACCCGGCTGGATATTGGTCAAACTTTCGCTCTTGATCGGTTAGGATAAACAGGATGTTTAATGGTTTCTTTTCTTCTGTGATCATGATATGCCTCCCATAGCTGGCTTTTGGGGATCATGGGCCACTCGTTTGAACAGATAGGGTAAATCTTCAAAGTAATGACCAATCAGAATAGAGCCCAGCATAATCGTCGTCGTGTTGTACGGCACGGCAAAGGCAAAAAACTCGATGCCTCCAACCGCATAATTGATGTACATAGAAAGTGCCATATTGATAACAACTAAGATGGCCCCAAGGATTCTGGTGCGCGGTATTAAAACAAGAATGGCCCAGATAATTGAGATAACGTTTGCGCCGATGTTAAACCAGTCGGGCAAAGGTTGTTCGATAACAAAATCATCAGACCCTGCCCCAGATGCAGCCACGAACATAGCCAGGGCGACAAGGACGGCGATGACGGTATAAGCGATGTTGCTTAAACGGCCGTCTCTCTGCATCACAAATGATGGACGAACTATTTTCTTCATTTGAATTTTCTCCTTATGCGTTTGAAATTTGTTAGCGTATGGCTGAATCAAGAGCTGTCTCAGACAGCACGGCTCGTTTGCCAAATTCGCCTGCCGCTAATGAGCCAATAATCAGCATCACGACGGCAGTCATCAAAACCATCACAATCACCGTGGGTTCACCAAAATTTTGAATCATGATAAGCAGAGCAGCGGCCACATTGCGCTGTGAGGTACTCAATCCCGTAACCACGCGGGTATC
Organism: Chloroflexota bacterium; assembly: GCA_039029915.1. Classification (GTDB taxonomy): domain Bacteria; phylum Chloroflexota; class Anaerolineae; order Promineifilales; family Promineifilaceae; genus QQUD01. The sequence goes on along the minus strand of JBCCFD010000137.1, from coordinate 12,977 downwards.
CCGATCTGAACCACCCAGCAGATAGCCGATAGCTAGAGTCAAAAACCCAAACAGGATGGCTGCGAGAAAAGCCCCTGTTCCTACCAAAGCCAACAAATCAGTAGCCCCTAAAAACAATCCCAGCACCGCCTGCAGCATCAGCGTCACGCTGGCCCCCTGTTTTAAATAGGGTGATACTGTCTGAGTCAGGGCGGTGTAGCGGCTATTGACAAATAGTCCAGCTGCCAACGGTAGCAGCATCGTTGTAACGAGAGATTGGGTTATGCCCAACGTATCAACTTCGACACCGTCCAACAGTAGGGTCAGCATAATTGGCGCCACTAAGATGGTGACGAATAGAAGCAAAACCATCAAACCGGCCGTGTACGCCATATCCCCTTTGGCGATTTGGGAAAGCTTGACCACCATTGGAGAACCAGCTGCAACCCCCATGATGAATAAACCAATGGCCAACTGTTGTTCAAGGCCAATGATTTGCGCCAGCACAAATGCTAACAGCGGCACAAGGACAAAGTTGGCAATAAGGGCTTTGGCAATTAGCGGAATGTTTTTGAGTGGTGCAATAATCTGCTTAACGGTTAAGCCCAAGCCTAAATCCAACATGCTGCTAAGCACGAAAACCAAAACCAGGGCATTGAATATTGTTTTTAGAACTTCTGGCATAGATTGTTGACCTCCTATTTGCCTTTATTTTCTAAGATTTGATGAAAATCACTGATTTACTTGTGTAAATTAGTTTCCTTGTGTATTCTGGGGAAAGAGGGCTTGTACGTCAAGAACCAAACAGGTGTAAACGTAAACTACTTTACGAAAGGTGGCATATGGCAATTAAGGAAAAAGTTGATCCGCGAATGCGGCGAACGCGAAAGCTTCTTCAGGCGGCTCTTTTTGATCTTCTTAAAAAGAAGCCTTTAGCAAAAATCCAAATCAAAGAAATAGCTGAGGCTGCTGAATTATCACGGCCGACTTTTTACAAGCAGTTTGAAACAAAGGAGGAATTACTCTTTAGTCACGTTGATGATGTTTTAGAGCAGATTTCTAAGGAGGTCTTTCTAGAGGCTCAAAATGGGAGGCAGATTGATATGGTAATCCTTGTCACCGCCTCATTTAGGCAGTGGCAGAAGCATAAACAGCTGCTTCGCTGGGTCTTTCAAGTTGAAAACAAAGATCTTGTCATCAAGGCATTACATTCACAGCTTAGAGGAATTAAACAGGTGTTCGATCACTTTGTGCCCCCCCTAGAACTCGCCCAGGAGTATGAAGACTACTTAACCGGTTTCATTTCTGGTGGCATGTATATGTTGATTAAAACATGGTTAGCCAACGATATGCGCGAATCACCAGAGAAAATGGCTTCGTTAACGTTTATGCTACTTTACAATGGATTTTCTCCGTTGCGCGCCATGCAATCCAATAATCCTGAGTTGCTGGACAATGCCATAGAGCTGTTATCTTCAACTGGCTAGTGAGGGAAACGGCCGTTATCCTCTATCCAAAATCATGCGAACGAGGTTTAGAAAAGCTGGTAAACGCTCTATTAAGTGAAACAAAGTTGCTGTTTCGAATAAAACAACGGCTAAAAACTTCGTTTCCTCGCGGTTCCGAAGCTTTTATCTAAGGTGTTTTTCAATTTAGAAACTTCGGAACACTTAATCGTGAAGCTTTGCCCCTTTGAAGATTTTATCGACCTCTTTGCGGTCGGCGCGAATCGCCATACCAACAAGAGGTAACGCTTCAGTTTGGTATTGAAGCACTGTTTCTCGGTTGGCGGCGTCGTGGCCCGTTTTAAACATATCTTCGATATAAATGGCGGCATCTACGCCCCGCCGTTCGGCTCGGGCTAAGAAGGTGGGGAGCTTTTCACGGTTTGCTTTAAGCACCACCATCGGCTGAACACACAGCGGATTATAGTTTTTCCCTGACGCATCTTCATAAGGTTCGCCAATGATATTTTCCACCTGTGAAATAATGCCCGAGGTCATAAAGGCGACAATGTTCATTTTTTGCCAATTGGCTAAATCGTCTGCTACGACAATGGCAATTTTAGTTGTGAATTCCATTCGTTTCTCTTTTGTTGGTGGTGTTGGTTATACGAGTAATATGGGTGATATTAAATACACCAATATACCAGTATAACAAATGGTGTGCTTATGAAAATATATACATTACCAATACACAAACCCGCTACCCAAATCACCTCAATAATATCCAAACTGCTACAGCCGCTAACAAGACACCAAAAATTTTCCCCTGCCATTTGATGCCGAAGTCTGATTGGAAAAACTGCCTCAGAAAGCTGCCACCAATGACCCAAGCTAACAGGCTACCCACAATCAAGCACAGCAGCGCAGCTGTTAAGAAGACGTATTGGGATTGGGTGGCGTTAGCGGGATTTAAGAATTGAGTAAACAAAATAAGCGGCACGGTCAACGCCTTAAAGTTGAAGAATTGCAGTAAAGCCCCTTCTCGAAAACCAAGCTTTGTTTCATCAGAGTTTTTCATACCTGAAGAACGGAAGAAAAGATAAGCTAGGTAAAATAAATACCCAGCCCCTACGTATTGAAAAATGGTGAAGAGGGCGGGATTTCTTTCCAGAATTTCGCCAATGCCAAAGCCAACAGCCGCGATTTGTAAGACGAAAACGGTCACGATTCCCCAAACGAGCGGCAGAGTGCGCTTTGTGCCATGCTGGGCTGACGTGGAAGAGAGCAAAATGTTGGCGGGTCCGGGGCTTATCGTAATCGGGAAAAAGGTAAGGAACCACGAGATAAAGAGACCAATAGTCATAAAAATATCCTAAATTGTGTTAGTTGGGGAAATCGAGCTGTCGCTTATTGAGTTGATCGGGCAATTAAATCCTCAACACCTAATCCATAAATATGCGGGGGTGTTATTTCCATAAGTCGCAAGTACATTGCCAACTGGCTACGATGATGAATTTCATGTTCCGCCATAGCCATGAGCCAGCGCCACACCTTCACCTGTGTTTCTCCTTCAAAGGCTGGGCGGTATTGGTCTAGCTCCTCATCTGAGACGGTGCTCAAAGCAAGCATCGCTTCGCTGTGGGTTTCATCAAGCAGCTTGAGGAGTGATTCTAAGGTTTGCTGTTTATCGTCATTGTGTCCCCCATAGTACCATTTACCGTGCGTCACAACATGCACAAACATTTTTTCGGCCGACGCTATATGGCGCAAAATATCTGCGCAGGTAAACTCTCCCTCTTCAGGAGCCCAGTTAATGTGGCTATCAGGCACAACTCGAGCATAATTCAAAGTCCGTCTCCGTATGCTGCCAAAATAGGAAATGAATTGTTCCGTGTTTCGAATCATTGAATGCTTCTCCTCATTCAATTAGCTGGACAAGATGGCTTTGGCATATTGGCCAGGGGTGATGCCAACGAACTTTTTAAAGCGTCGCGTCATATGGCTTTGGCTACTAAACCCAACGGCATATGCAATATCGGCAAGCGGCATATTTTGACGGATGAGACGTTGCGCTCTTCGAATGCGAATATCTTGTAAATAGGCGTGGGGCGGCATCCCAATTTCAGCATGAAAGGCGCGAATAAGATGGTACGGGCTTAAGGAGGTTATCTGGGCCAAATCATCTAGTGAAATCGCCGCTGCATAGTTTGCCTCAAGATAGTCGCGAGCTTGATAAACTGCTCGGGGTTCTAGCGAACACGGCCGTTTTTCGACGACCACATCCGCATACCGCCCGATCATATTCTGCATCGTCAGCATGAACTGGGTTTCATACACCAGTGGGTCTGGCTCATCTTTTAAAAGCTCATGCAGTTGATAAAATTGATAGGCGAGCGCTGCATCATCTACTCGAGCATCACGGAAAAAAGGCAGATGGTTTTGATGACCAGTGAGACGGTAAACGGCCGTTTGCATCAGCTCAACTGACGGGTAGATTGAGCGTAAGACAAATCCATTTTCTGTCGCAGGCTCACCCGTGTGAATGACGCCGGGATTAATAAAAATAAGGCCGCTAGGCGGCGTATAATACTTCGTCCCTTTCAGCGTAAAAGATTGAACCCCTTGCTCAATCATGCAAATAACATAGTGATCATGACTGTGACGTGGATAAGCATGATTCACAAAATAAGCCTGCATTAAATCTAAGCCAAGCGCATCATGTCGCCAAAATTGGGTCGTATCCTTTGAATTCATCTTTATGATTCTCCAATCACAAATCTGAGCATAACATCTCCGCTGTCATTTGTCTTGCACAAAATTGCGGTATTTTACAAACTTCCCCAAATTGTTCACCCCAATAAACGATCTCTAAACGATACATATTGACAATACCTTCATCTATTCAATTTAAGAAGCCTAAGGGCATTAGTGAACGAAAAATTTTAATTGAATTCAATGCTTGTTTCCGTTTACTTCTTCCACTGAGGCTTCTGCCTAACTTATGGAGTTATTGTATGAATCACTTAAAAAAAGCAGTCGTTGTTTTTATTTTTATTCTCTTATCAGCCTGCAGTTTAGTTGAAGAAAGCGCCCAAAGCAGCAATATTCTGTCTTCTGGCAATCGGGGAGGTGACCTTTCAGTGGGTCTTGTGGAAGGCTCGCTGCTCACGCTTCCTTATGAATTCATGGTCCAAGATGGCGTCTCATGTGAAGAGATGGGGGCCGTTTGCGAACAGGTCGGGCAAAATGCATATGCCAATGCTAATGTTGATATCTTGGTTGGGCTGCCTCCAGCGGTTTTTGTTGAGGAGTCGCCTGTTATTCGACAGGTGTGGCCAGATCCAAACGTGTGGGTTGACCCAGCCAGTGGCGAAACGTTTATTGATGACGAGCTACCTGAGGGAGAACCAAAAGCTATCTTTATGCCAAATACGGCCGTTGCGATCAGCGACAGTGGCGAACACCTTACAGCCGCCCCACATTTCTTGCCTTTTTCAATCAGCTCAAGGGCGCTGATTGACAACAGCGATACCGTCAATCAATTCCTAACAAGCTGGCTGATGGCAATGAACGGACTGCAAGAAAACCCAAGCTGGTATTTTGAAGAAGGTGGCTTAGCTTTCGGTGAAACCGTTCAATCCTTTGGTTGGGACGATACGGCTGTTTTCTCAACAGGGTCGCCAATATTTAATGTCCAAACTATAAGCGAGCAAACCATTGAAAATTATCAAATCGTCCAAGAGAAACTGCCCAGCGCATGGCAAGAACGAGTTGTGCCCATCATCTTTGACGATGGCACGGTTGCGCTAACGCCAGCGGTGCTGTCGGATGGTGTTTTGCTGACAGCTTTCCCCAGCCAGGGTTTATTATTTCCAGTTGATGCCCCTTTTATCCCGGGTGGCGACACATTCATCCCCGGTGGTGACACATTCATTCCCGGTGGCGATACGTTTATCCCCGGTGGCGATACGTTCATTCCCGGTGGTGACACATTCATTCCCGGTGGCGACACGTTTTTCCCAATTGGCAATATGGTTTCAGAATTTAAAGTGCTTGTAGATGCTCAGGCGGTTGAATTTATTCCAGGTGGGGATATGTTTGTAACAAATTCGGTAAACGCCGCCGGTCAGCAAATGAGTTTGGCTATTGTCAGCGATGGCGTCAATTATCTTGTCACTCACGACAGTTCAGGTCAATTAGGCAGGTAAAGATACGCTTGGAGATACTTTCTTCGAGCCGCACAATGTCGAACGACATTTAATCATAATAGGACTTACGCAAATAGCGGTCACTGGGCTTGTCGAAGTGACTTTCTTAACCCTTCGACAGGCCCAGGGTGCGTAAGTCCTGCATCAAAAAACCGCAGAGGATTGGCAAAATCCTCTGCGGTTTGTGAGTTGAGCTATGTTAAGCGGGGTGCCCATTCACCGATTTGAGCCATTTTTTCCTCGGGCTCATCATCAAACTCACCCGACAAAATCGATTGGGCATAAGACAAGGTCTCAGTGAGCGGCACAAAGGCACCGGGGGTAGCCGACCATGGCTCAGCCGTGAAGAGCGGTTGAGCCAGGTAGTGATGTAAGCGGCGAGCCCGTATTGCCGTTACGCGCTCAGCCTCACCATAGAGCGACATTTCAAAGCCAGCCATTCCTTGATATTGATAGATAACGTGTAGATCCTGATACTTTCGACAGGCGCGAACGGCCGTTTCCGCAATAGCTTGATGCGCTTCAGACGCGTACTGGTTGCTATAAGAGCGCATCGCATCAACCGTTGGCCACAGACCCTGCAGGGCGCGCTGGCGGTCAAATGTAAAGGCGGCATCTAAATTGGCAAGCGCTTCTGGTTCAGCCCCAATGGATTCGTTGCCCGCAAAAAGAATGGTGACGTTAGTCAAATCAGCGAGTTTTCCGATTGTGCTTAATATCTCATCAGTTAAGTGGATATGTGTGTATACAATCAAAAGCACCGGCTGGGTCTTGGCTAACTCAGCAGTCCGTTTGACAGCCTGTTGAACCAAATGTGCCTGTTTAGCATCTGAATCTGTCTCATCCCCATAGAATAACTCGACAAAATTCTCAACGCCGTAGTTGCGCCACTGCAGCATTCGGCTCTCAGCCGTGTAGCCCCCTTTTTTGAGACCAACCTGAACGGCCGTTCCGCCACAGTGTGCCCCTATCGAATGAATCAATTCAGCAATCATCACATCGGCACCGATACCTGAAATTGGGGTAAACAGCCCGTTGCGACCACCCCACTTCAGCGGCGCCACCAAATCTAAAATTTTGATGCCGGTTTCCCAAATTGTGGCTGCTGTCCGCTCAACGACCGGGTCAGCGGCATCGGCTGCCGCGCCTAGCTTTTTGGCCAGCTTAGGCAGCTTTTTCACAACAGCCCAATCGGCTGGGGCTCTGCTCTGGCTATCCGAAATTTCCGCATTCGCCCCAAACGTTATTAACAAATCAACCATTTCTGGCCAGTTACGAATCACGGCTGAATGGAGAGGCGTTAAACCATTGTTCGTGGCGAGATTCGGATCAGCCCCATTTTCTAAGAGCCATGTTGCGGTTTGCGTTTGCCCCATATGCACCGCTTCTTTCAGAGGGGTCGCGCCACCCTGATCAAGAACGTTCACATTAGCGCCAGCTTCGACAAGAACGGCCGTTAACGGCTCGTTCCCAACCGCAGCCGCATAGTGGAGTGCCGTTTTGCCCAGTGGCCAGTACCAACCATCTGAGGCCACCCCCCACTCCGTTTTGGCTTCCAAAAGGTCTGGGTTTTGACGAAGAAGCTGTCGAATTTGAATGAGGTCATCATTTTTCAACGCAATAAAGAACTGGATTTTTGCTGCGAATGTTTGATCTTCTGAAGGTTTATAATTTTCTGTAGACATCAGATTTAACTGTTCCTTTAACTGTTGGCGGGCTGTAAAAAGCCGCTTCTTAACGGTGGAGATGGGCAGGGTCAACCGAGCTGAAATATCTTTAAGAGAGCGGCCGTTTAAATAAAACAAAACCGTTACCTCACGATAAAGCGTTGGCAAAGCATCGATGGCTCGTCGCACGGCTTCCCGATTCTGCAGCTGTTCCAGCATCTGATCGGGGTTTGGCGCTTGGGTTTTAATTAATTTCCACTGCGCCTCGCTAAGCTGTTCAGGCTGACGTTTGCGAATCTGACGGTCACACTGCTTTATGACAATGCGGCGAAACCAAGCGGGAAAAGCGCAGGCATCTCTCAGCTTTGGCAAACAGGTGTACGCTTCAATAAAGGCATCTTGTGCCGCATCATAAGCAGACTGCTGCTCTCCGAGATAGCCATACGCCACCCCATACGCCATATCTTGAAACGCTAGCACGATACGGCCGTAAGCTTCACCATTCCCTTGTTGAGCCCGTTCAATCCATTGCTCTGTTGAATCCATCATCATCTCCAATAATTTTGAATATGAAGGCCTTCTACAGATAAGTCCCAATTCAGAAACAAAAGGTTACCTGATCGTTGAAATTTAAATTTTAGAAACAAAAATAAGGTAGATTTTAAGTGATTTTCAGCAAATATCTTGAATATAAAACAAGGTGAAATTGTGAAATTTACTCGGGTAAAGCATCTGCAATTTCCCGAAGCTGTCGCCGATACGTTGCAAATGCATCTCGACCGCTTGTTGTTAAGGCGTAGATAGTGAGAGGGGTTTTGCCACGATAGGTTTTCTCAACCGAAAGATAGTCTGCTTTTTCTAACTTTGCTAAATGGGTCGACAGATTCCCCTTAGTAAGAGCGGTCTCTTGGAGTAAATACAAAAAATCAGCACTTTCAACGGGAAACAACATTGTCATAATGAGTAAGCGTGATTGTTGATGGAGAAGAGAATCTAATTTTGTGATCTGGAGCGGGTCTATGGCCATGAAACACCATCATTATAAACAGGTGTATTTTTCATAAATTGACGCATCACCCCAATCCCTAAAATAATCATCGTGACCCCAACGATGCCAAAGATTACGGCCGTTCCAATCGCATCTTCAAGCTGAACAAGCATCAAAAACCCACCGGCAAACAATGACACAATCGCCACAACATAAAATCGGGACGCATGAAAATAGAATCCCATCCCGATCAGGAGCAGCGTGAGCACCACGCCTTGAATCAATGGCAACCAGATAGTTGATAGCCCCTCTTGGGTTGCCACTCTTCCTAATTGATCAATCTGTCTAGAACCAATAAATGCAATCACAAAACCAAAGGCTAGCCCACCAACAAGGGCGATCCAACGTTGGCGAAGCGGTGTTTCACGTAGCTGAACAAACCCTGTTCGGGGAACTGCAACAAATCCTTTTATCCATCGAACAAATGGACTCAATAAGAAAATACCGCCAAGGAGTACAACAGGTAACATAAACGTACTTACGGCCAACCCGCTCGCAAAATCAGCTAAAAACAAGGCGGCAAAAATCAGCAAGTAAATACCAATGATCGTTTCTGCCACGCCATCTTGAATCCAGTGACGAATCGCTTTTATTCTCGATATTTGAATCTGATTTTCAATTGAATGTTTTGAGTCATTCATAACGTATGCCTCCTAGATAATAAATACACAAACCAGTTTGTATTGCAAACTAGTTTGAAACAATATAGCAAATCAATAAAAACATGTCAAGATGTAGGTTAATCGTATAAAAATCAAAGTTTGCTAAACAAGCCCATCAGGCATCACCTCAGTATGATGATTACATCGAACTTTTTCCCTCGGAGGACAAATGAAGACTTTAGTGCGTTCTGTATTATGGATTGTTTTGTTAACGGCCGTTGCTTGCCAACAGCCACGTGAAGTTGCTGTTCAACCAACCAGCATCCCAGCAGCTGGTTCAGTCTCATCTGAAGCACCGACAGCACAACCCACACCGACTATAAGCCCCGCCGAGCCTGAGGCAACGGCCGTACTTGAGCTGGTTGAATCTGATGACACGAACACGCCGCCTGCCGGAACAGAACAGCCACAAGCGGTGCTGGCTCCCCAATTTGATGCAGACAGTTATCCAGTCACAGAACCCATTATTTTTTCATTTAACCAGCCGATGGAGCCCAATTCCGTTGAGCAGCCCATATCCATGACGCCGTATAAAGAGGGGGAATTTGTCTGGTCAGAGAACAACACCCAGCTTGCATTTTACCCAAACACGCCGCTTGAACCCTTGAAATTTTACATTGCAGATGTTCATCCTCGCTTAGAAAGCATAGACGGGGAACGGTTGACGGGCATAACCAAATGGACACTTACAATCGAAGATAGTCCACGCGTAATGGCTTACTCACCGGCTACTCAAAATATTGCCAGCTTAAAACCATCTATTCGGGTTAGTTTTAGTCATGAGATGGATCAGGCTTCAGTCGCTGAGGCTATTTCGATTCGACCGGAACAGCCGTTTATGACCGAGTGGGATAATAATGAGCTTAAAATCATTTTAGAAGACTATCTTGAGTTTAATACAAATTATTTCGTGACAATTACGGATACGGCCGTTGCTCAAGATGGTCGCGCTATTTATCAGCCCTTTACGTTCCGGCTGCATCTTGCCCCCCCTCTCCAGAGGGCACAATGGCGACAGGAGGCCGATAAAGAGCCAACGTTGACCCTAAGCTGGAATTATCCGATTGACACGAGTGTAAGTAATGAACCATTTACCATTACCCCGCCATTAGCGGGTCGTTGGGAGTGGCACGAAAATCGAAAAAGAGCCACCTTCTACCCAGCCAGCCAGGTACCGCCCAGCACCGATTATAGCGTTCAGGTTAGCTCATTAACCGCTGTTGGTAATCACCCGCTCCCCAGCGTCCGCAAAATCTTTTTCACAACCAACAGCGTCATTTTATCCGCCATTCCAACAAATATTATTCGCGCACAAAATCAAACGATTGAAGTAACCTTTGATCGCCCCATGGACAAAGCCTCTGTGGAAGGAGCTTTTACAATCGAGCCACCCATTGATGGCACTGTGAGTTGGAACGAAAACACCTTCATCTTTGTGCCAGAGGATGGTTTCTTTGATGCCCTAACGCGCTATACCTATTATTTTGACACAACAGCCGTAAGTGAAAGTGGCCTTGAGGTATTCGATGACTTACAAACTTTTACGTTTGAAACGACCACAATTAATGCCGTGGCTGATTTTGGTAGTGGGCCTAATGCACAGGTCGTTGATATCAATGGTAGACGAGCTGTTCAATACCGGTCAAAGTTTGCAAATTCTATTTTGCTCAACTTCAACCTTTACGCTTTTGAGCCGGATGAGTATGCTGACCTTTTTGCAAATCAATCTGAAACAAACTGGCGGGAGTATGATGGGGAGCTCATTTTAACCGATACAGGCACGCCTGATTACCGGTGGCAATCAAGAACGACCAACGCGTTTTCTGAATGGAATCACATCCAAGAAACAATCATCCCTAACGACATTCCTGCCGGTCTTTATGTGCTGGAAATTGCTACAGACCATGCCAAAGCGCAACTGTTTCTCAATTTGAGCCAAAACACGATTGTTGCCAAAACAACCGATCAGCACCTCACCACCTGGGTATCGGAAGGCGGCAAAACGGCCGTTTCCGATGCCACTATCATCCTCATTGATCAAGATGGAAGCCCCATTGCTGAAGGCCAAACAAGCAGTACCGGCGTTGCGAAATTTGACCTGCGTACGCTCGATGGGGTCCCATATTTTGTCATGGCTATTCAAGGGGACGACGCCACCATTACCGGACTTAACAGCTCATGGCGGCAAGGTTTTCGGTGGTGGGAACGACCAGCCGAAGACACGCTTAATTACGCAGTGTATGGATACACCGATCGGCCCATCTACAAGCCGGGTCAAACCGTCTTTTTCAAAGGCATCGTTCGCCAAGATGAAGACGCCATTTTATCGAATCCACCAGAGGGAACGGCCGTGACCGTTCGGATCGTTGATGCCCGTGACAACGTGGTTCGCACGTTTGAGCATACTGTCAATGATTTTGGCACCTTAGACGGCTCGTTTGACCTTGCTGATGGTGCAATGCTCGGCACCTACTCACTAGATTTTGTTATCAACGGAGAAGTACACAGCCAGCTCTTTAAAGTTGAACAGTATCGCAAACCAGATTATGAAATCACCGTCGCTGCAGATAAGGAATCTTATTTCAATGGGGAAGACCTGACCCTAACGATTGATGCCAGCTACTTCATTGGTGAGCCAGTGCCCAATGCGACAGTCATGATCAAACAGTATCGGCTAGAACAGGTTTATAGTTGGTACGGGTACGATGAAGATTATATTTGGGTAGACAATAATCGTGGTGTCGAAATCAATACCCAACTAGATGAAAACGGCACCCTTATTGAAACACTCAGTGCGAACACTCACTTTAATGATGAACATTATTTCGGTAGTAATTTGCGCTCCCATAAAATTGGGTACGAGGTCACTGTCAACGACGGCAGCAATCAAACGGTGAGTTCTTTTGTGGTCGTTGACATTTATAATCAAGAAGCTGGTATTGAAATTGATCGGGATAATTATGTCCATACGGAAGGCTCACCGATTAATATCACTACCCGCGTTGCTCAAATTGATGGTACGCCTATTGCAAATCAACCTGTGCAGCTTGTTATGCGTCGCTACAATCGAACAACGAATCATTATGACACGGTGGCCGACAGTTATGAAACGACCAGCGATGCAAATGGATATGCCACCTTCACCATCACAGACGCTGACCCAGGGTATGTCCGATTAGAGGCCATTAGCTCAGATTTGCGAGGTAAACGACTCTCATTTATCTCTGGCATCTATGTTTATTCAAATACACAAACAACCTGGTTCCGCATCTTGGATAATATCGAGATCACGGCCGATAAAGAAACGTATCAACCTGGCGAAACGGCCGTTCTCTACATCGAGTCACTCATTGATGGTCCGGCCCTGCTAACGGTTGAACGTGGTACCGTCCGTCGCGAAATAGAGGTGCTTTTAACGCCTCCATTCACCCAATTTGAGCTGCCCATCATCGAAACAGATGCCCCTAATATCCACGTCACGATCAATGCGTTCCGCCCCCAGACTGTCACCGAATTAAGTGACGAGATCTATGCCAGCCTTCCAGATGCCGACCTTGTTCAAGGATCGATTAATCTCAGCGTCCCCCCTACCCATAAACAGCTTTCAGTCACGATCATTCCTGCAAAAGAAAGCTATGCACCGGGGGAAGAAGCCGAATTTATTGTTCGCGTGACCAATTCAGAAGGGGTTCCTGTTTCGGCTGAGCTTTCAGTTGCCTTAGTCGACGACGCTATTTTTGCCCTGAGTGATGAGCTCTCAGGCCCAATTTTTGATGGCTTTTATTTTGAACGGGACAATTTAATCAGGGATTACCATAGCTATGGCCCCATTCGCTACCTGGGCGGTGGTGGCGGTGGCGGTGGTGGCGGTGGTTTAGGCCCATCTAACCCACGCTCTGATTTTCAAGATACGGCCGTTTGGCTGCCCAATCTCCGAACGGACTTCAACGGCGAAGTGCGTATTACTG
>JBCCFD010000136.1:0-16485 GCA_039029915.1 Chloroflexota bacterium | reverse complement strand
TTCGCGGCTAAAATTGATGAACCAGAATATAAAGATCAGTTTTGGGAAAACGTTTCTGCAAACAAGAAAATTAAAACCGCAATGAGTAAAGCATAGTTAAGTGTTCCGTCGTTTTATTCTAATCAGGAACTTCGTTTCACTAAAACGTTTGGTGTGAATAAAATTTGCAAAGAAAGGCCTAAATCCAATAGAGTTAAAACTTACCAAGGAGTTAACTCATGATTGAATTGGAGACCTTTCTCACGATACTTTACGCGATGGCTGATGATTTTTGCAAATCAAAAACAATAAAGAAGCGTCAAGCTGGACGACAAGCTTCATTGAGTCCCAGTGAAGTGGTGACTTTGGCCATTGCAGGACAATGGTTTTGGTTTGGCAGCGAGCGCGGATTTTATCGATATTTAACAACCCATTTTAAGACAGCGTTCCCGAGCTTGCCGCATCGGTCACAATTGAACCGATTGATTCGTAAAGAGACAGAAATCATTGTCAGCTTTGCCCACTTTCTAGCTGAGCAGATGGGGGCAGCCAAAGCGGCTTATGAAGCGATTGATGCCTCTGCTGTGCCAACGCGAGACATCAATCGTCGTGGAAACGGTTGGCTACCAGGCCTAGCTGATTACGGCAAAAGTAACCGACTGGGGTATTATGAAGGATTCCATCTTTTGCTCAGCGTGACGCCAATTGGTGTAATTACAGGATTTGGCTTTGGGTCGGCTAGTACGAAAGATACAACCTTGGTCGAAACATTTTTTGCGGCTCGGGCACAACCGCAGCCACGACTCACTAGCGTTGGTTTGCCTGCTGCTGGCGAATACTTAGCAGACAAAGGGTTTTCCTTACCACTGAAGAAACGAGAGTGGTTGGCATTGTATAATGCTCATGTTATCTCTGCGCCAAAGCACAATAACAAGACGATTAAATGGCCCAAGAAGTTGCGCCTCTGGTTAGCAAGTTTGCGGCAAATTGTAGAAACTGTGTTTGAAAAGCTTCATAACACGTTTCGTTTAGCAAGGGAACGGCCGCACGATTTGACGGGCTTTCAAGCTCGTTTAGCCAGCAAAGTGGCTCTACATAACTTTTGCATCTGGTTGAATTTACGATTAGAGCGACAGCCGTTGGCTTTTGCTCAGCTTATTCAAGTCTGATCTGAATCACACCAAACGTTTAAGTGTTCCTAAGTTTCTAAATTGAAAACCCAGTTAGATAAACGCTTCGGAACCTCGAGGAAACGAAGTTTCAAGTCACCGTTTTATTCAAAGCAGGAACTTCGTTTCACTTAAACTCTGGCATTTCTAATGAAATAGTCGTCCTCACAAAAATACAGGTATCTTCAAACTTGCACACGTCTTGGAAAAAATCGGAGTAGATGATGGCTGAGTGGTGGATATTTACGGCCGTTCCTCCCGGCACAAGCTCCCACCTTTGTCCGACCGTTGTCAAATCCCGCCAGCCCGCCTGCTGATACCACAGGGCAACCTGTTGATCGCTATCCGTTGTAGTAAAAAAGCGATTTCGCTCCACAATCAATCGGCGACCGGAAAATTGACTGTGGAGAGGTGGAAAGCTAGATGTGCCCTGTAGTGACAGCGCATTCGGATACGTTGAGACATCCGTTAACGTTATGCTGCGTAATACAAATACCCCAATAAAAAGCAAAACAATAACCCCACTCCCAAATACAATCATCAGCACGTTTTTACGTTCATTTTTCGCTGTCATCTAGCCGATCAAATCATAAACTCGACAGTAGCGCAACAAAAACATCAACGCTATAGTTACCATCTCACAAAACCCAACTGGGTAAACGGGGGAAATTCAATTATACAGAATTGAATTAGACTTTCCGTTTACATAAACGCCAACCAGCAACCTTGCTAATTGGCTAATGCGCAGAAAGGAGTCATTCTTATGATCGTTGTGGCAAGTTCAAATGGCAGTGTTGGCATTCAAGCTGCTGTTGATGTTCTAAAGAACGGTGGGTCAGCCATCGACGCTGTTGAAGCCGGCATCCGCCCCGTTGAAGCGAACCCGGAAGATAAAAGTGTCGGCTACAATGGCTACCCTAACCTTTTAGGAGAACCCGAACTCGATGCCAGTATCATGAACGGCCGTACCCTTGAAACAGGTGCGGTTGCCGCCCTCTCCAACTACACTTATCCTATTTCTGTTGCCCGCCGAGTCATGGAAACCTTACCCCACGTTTTACTGGTGGGAGATGGGGCCAACCGCTTTACAACCGAGATGGGATTTGAACAAGAAGGAAGCATGGTGAGCGATGAGATGGAAGCCATTTGGGAAACGCGCCTCAAGAAAGAGATGTCCAACGAGGTATTTGATAGCCTCCCCGATAGGAATGATCTTCATGAGTGGGTGCGGCTGACCACCGACCCTAGACGAACTTATGGCACAACCAACCTGATTGCGATGGACAAAAATGGGAATATTTGCAGCGGCGTGAGCACCAGCGGCTGGGCGTGGAAGTTTCCCGGACGCGTTGGTGATTCACCAATCATTGGAGCTGGGAATTATGCAGATAACCGCTATGGCGCGGCGACCTGCACGGGCATGGGTGAAATGGCAATCCGCGCCAGCACCGCGCACAGCATCGTCTTTTATATGAAGATGGGTTACGACCTACAAAAAGCTTGTCGTGAAGCGATGCTTGATTTAAACGATTTAGGCGGCAAATATTTGAGCGTGATGAACTTTGTAGCCATCGACAAAGACGGCAATCACGCCGGTTATTCGACCCAAGAAGGACGCACGTACATCTATCAAACGCCTGATATGGCGCACTTTGAAGAGGTGTCCCGCACGATTGTGGATGTTAATCAAACTTGGAAGTTGGACTAATGCTTCAAAAAGACCCTACCCACCGCATTGCCGTTAGCTATATTGACAAATCCCGCGAATATTACTTAAACAAAGGGTTCGGCAACCCTTATCGTTGGGCATCTCATGATGAGGCACCCATGAGGCCGCTTTCTAAACCGTTATCACAAAGTCGTATTGGCCTCATTACCACTGCAGCACTTAATGAAGCTGGGGGCAAAGATCGCCAGGTTTATTCAGCCTCAAGCCAGCTGATCCCAGAAACACTTCACACGCACCATCTTTTCTGGCACAAGAAGGTGACACACACAAACGATTTAGGCAGCTTTTTACCAGTTAAACATATGAATGAGTTTGTGGAAAACGGCCGTATTTCTTCTCTTTCACCTCGTTTCTACGGCGTGCCCACCAAATTTAGCCAGCGGCAAACCAGACAAGAAAATGCACCTAAAATTTTAGACATGTGCCAAGAGGATGGTGTTGAGGTCGCTTTTCTTTTCCCGCTATGACCCGTTTGTCATCAGACCGTCAGTTTGACGGCGCGACATTTAGAACAGCACGGTATTCCAACAGTCATTATTGGCTCAGCAAGAGATATTGTAGAGCAGTGTGGTGTGCCCCGTTTTGTGTTTACAGATTTTCCGCTAGGTAACCCTTGCGGCAAACCTGATGACCCAGCTATGCAAAAACAAATCTTGGAAATTGGGTTTCAACTCTTGGAAACGGCCGTATTCCCCCGAACAACCATCCAAACCCCCTTTCGCTGGGGAGAGGATGCCACTTGGCGCAAAACGTTTATGGAAATTGGTGAGTGAGAAGTGAAAAGTGAAAAGTTTCAAATAATCTCGCTGTTTATTTTTCACTGATCTAGCTACATATCACTTTGGTTTGCTCCGCCCAGTGATAAATCACTGGGCTACTCTTTGGGCGCCCTTTGGGCTTTTTGAAGCCCAGAGGGCGCCTTTACCTTTTGCGGGTGATTTATCACCGCGCTATTCAAAAGTGATATGTGGTTAGTTCACTGATTACTCTTTTATTATCCGGCTTTCTAGCTCAACCCGCCCGAGTTCCGTTTGGCACGTCACTTTCTGGCATGGCTAAAACAGGTGTCACCCCATCCGCATACCCAATATCAAACAGCATTCCTTGGGAAAGCTCCCCAGCCATTTTTCGTTCCGCCATATTCACCACAAACAGCGCTTGTTTGCCTTCGATTTCAGTGGGGTCGTCTCGTTCTTGTTTGATGCCCGCTAAAATTTGGCGCGTGTGATCTCCAAAATCGACGATCAGCTTCATGAGCTTATTGGATTTTGGCACCTCTTGAACGGCCGTTATTCTGCCAACACGAATATCAATCTTTTCAAAATCTTCAAAAGAAATAATGGGTTTTACATCTGCACGTGTCATTTAGAGTCTGCACTCCTTTTCTTAAGTTGTCTGAATTTTTCGATGTAGTCGTCAGCTTCAATATATTGATGCTAATCTCGTAAATTACACCGTGAAGCATTTGGTCTGTCGCTTCATTAAGCAAGCTAATCCTTTATAAAGCTAATGTGGCATTGAGCAAAATTGAGTGGGCAACACCGATAGAATAGACAATCAGCATCTGACCGGGCCCATAAGTGAGCCACACCACATCACCCACCGAGCGAAATTTGTAGTCAGCAAATAGCTCGCCTGCCAAGATCAGATCGCTAAACAAAAATAGACCGGCCCCCACGGCAAGCCAAACAAATGCGCCTTCTTGAAGCGCTAGACCGGTACCCACCCCCGTCGTGCCAGCCAAAAGCAAGGCGTAGGGTAAAGCTGCCCAGTGTAAAACGGTTGGTTTTTGGCCCCGGAACACAACAATATACCAGCCAACCAAGCCAATCAGTAGCCAAAGTATGAGCGAATTAAGCCTGGGCGACACGGCCGTATATCCCCATTGCTGCGTCGACTGTACAATGCCCCCAATATAAAAAATATGCCCAATCCCAAAGAACAAAATGCCAACAATGACTGAACGACCGATGGGAAGCAGTTCAGAAAGCACCAAATCACCACCAAATCCAAAGGTCATGCCAATAGCGATCATGATGGCAAACGGCCGTATTTCAGGCGCATCACAAAATATAACCCAGCTCCATCCCGCCACAACCAGCAAAATTGAAGAGACCATCCGATTGAGGGCTGGAGTTCTATGGGTTTCGCTTTCATTACCAAAGATAAAGCCGCCAAACAAAACGAGTCCCCACAAAATGAGCAGAGCGGTTAACCACAAGGATTGAGCTGGTTGGAGATAGGGAAACATGATGTACACCTTATTGAATTCATTTGAGGGTCTCAATTATCAATTGACTGTTAGGAATTGGCAATAGAGATGTGTCAAAAACGGAACGGGGGCTAAGCCTGTCGAAGTCGCAGTGGTGCTTGCTAAGGACAGTAACGGAGGCTGAGCCTGTCGAAGTCGCAGTGGCGCAGACTCAGGCCAAGGGGTGAAGCCTTCGACAAGCTCAGGCCGCTATTCATGTGGAACGGAGGCTGGGCCTGTCGAAGTCGCAATGGTGCAGATGCAGGCCAAGGGGTAAAGCCTTCGACAAACTCAGGTCACGGGCTTAAATAATTCTTTTAAAAAAGCAGCTGTTCGGGGGGCGTCATCGGGGGCATTTTTTAAGTCATTGCTGAGCCGGTTGAGTTCTTCTTTTGAATCAACATCATACCATTCAGGTAAAAGGGCAACAGTAAGACCTAACTTATTGGCAATAGCTAATGTATCTGGCAACACGCGGGGTGTTGACATTGTGACCTCTCGCACCACGGCTGGATACGGCCGTTTCCAGCCAATCAAATAATACCCTCCGTCTTCACAGGGTCCGAGCACGAGATCAACCGCCTCATCCGCAAGCCGTTCAAAGGCTTGGCTTAGGTAATCTGGCGGTAGATTAGGGCTGTCGCTGTTCATTGCCGCCACGCGCTTGTAACCCAAGTTTTGACACGCAGTCAGCACGTCGTCCAGTCGATCACCCAGCGCCTCACCGCGCTGAGGCAGCAAACCAAAATGTGGGGCAACGGCTTGAAAGTATGAAACGGCCGTTTCAGGAGCATAGGCCACAAAGGGGGCGACACCGGACAGGTTGGCTACTTTATCAAGCACATCTTTTAAAAAACATTCGTATAAATTAGAGGCCTGTTTCTGAGAGAGAAATGGGGTTAATCGCGTTTTTGTCTTGCCGGGAAACGGCCGTTTGGCCATGACAAGCAGGGCATTCTCAGATGATAAATTGATGGTCATCAGTTAGCCGACCACTGCGTTTTCTCAGTGGCTAAGGTTTGCTGTCTCGCCTTACGAAAACGATAAACCGAAATCGTTTCCGCAATGGTTATCGTCGCCACCAGCAAAAGCCCAGTTGCAAAAAAAAGGGCGTAAAAGGCCACACCCAAGTTGATATTAGTCAACGCTCGCCAGCCTGCGTACAAGCCGTATAGTCCAAAAAACAGCTCAAAATAAACGATCGAATCAAATCGAAGCTGATACCGTTTCGCCTGCCAATTTTCTCGCTTTTTTTCAATCCCAAATTTTGCCGTACGCTCAAACACTTCTTTTCTACCCCGAAATATTTGCCAGAGCGCTCTTGTCGTATTAAACATCATCCCCGATCCAATAATAGACACCAAAATAATTTGGGGAATCTGTTTGAGAACGGGTCTACCCAGCTGCTTTTGGCCCAAAACAAAAAAGAGGGTTGGGGCAAACGCCGTCACACCCAGTAAAAATGATAGCCCGTAAAGAAATTGAAACCGAGGATAGATCAACCCAATTTCAACCACACCGGGGTAAATCAAGAGTGTCGCAAACAGCAGCAAGTGAATGCCGTAAGCCGTTAAGTGCAGTAATCCCTGCACTCGTTTCATCAGCGGAACCTTTGCCTGACTCACTCGCTTAACCAAATTAAAGGCACACTCTAAGCTTCCCCGAGCCCATCGATGCTGCTGCCGCCGAAACCCGCTAAAATGAACAGGCAGCTCAGCAGGGACTTCAACCGAGCGAACATACTCAGCTTCCCAGCCTTTTAGGAAAACACGATAAGATAAGTCCAAATCCTCAGTCAACGTATCAGCACGCCATCCCCCAGCATCTTCCATCGCTTGGCGCCGCCATACGCCTGCCGTACCGTTAAAATTAAACCAGTAGCCACCTCGGCTGCGCCCAAACTGCTCTACCATAAAATGGGCATCAATCGTGATCGCCTGCATCCGCGTAAACCAAGAATAGTTTCGATTAACATGCCCCCATCTCGCCTGAACAAACGCAATGTTTGGATTTTGCAGGTAGGGCACAGTGCGGAGCAAGAAATCCTTGTTGGGAATAAAGTCCGCATCAAACAAGGCGATAAATTCACCTGTTGCTTGCGCTAATCCGTTCTGCAGCGCCCCCGCTTTGAATCCCGTGCGGTCTACTCTGTGAATATGGGAGATATTTACCCCTCTGGCCTTGAGCTTTTGAACCGTTTGTTTCACTAATGAGAAGGTCTCATCCGTTGAATCGTCAAGCACTTGAATTTGCAGCTTCTCAGCCGGATAATCGAGCTGAGCCACAACATTAATGAGCCGCTCCGCGACATAAAGCTCATTGAAGATAGGCAGTTGCACCGTGACATCAGGCCAATCTCCTACCATGACAGGGGTTTCTTCTTTTTTTCGGCTTTCTCGGCGGGTGATTACGGAAAGATAGTATAAATTTGCACCAAAAACAAAAAAGGCAACAGAAATTAGAATGTAAACCGCACCTAAAATGATATACAGCCATTGAATCATAAAATCTGCTACCTTTTATTTATAGAAATATTAATTGTTACCACAAAATCGGATATGGAGGTTCACCCCGGCTCTCAACAAGCTTCTGATCCACACCTAACGTTCGGCCCGCATAGCCAAATGTCACAGTCAGTGAGGACATGAACAAAATAACATAGGTCCAAATCCATTCGTGGCCACCAAAATACGAAAGGAAAAGGTTGAAAAAGAAGGCCATCGCGGCAAACCCGAAGAAGCGGGTAAATGAACCTGAGAGCAAACCAAGGCCCATCAGCAGCTCACCCACCAATTGAAAAACGCCAAATATGGCAGCGGCGGGAATAATTGTCACATCTAAAATGGCTTTATAAAAAGTAAGCGAGCTAGCGTTTCCATTTGGATCAAATAGCCAGTTTAAAAATCCGCTTAGTCCATCAGCCGTATAAAGGCCTTTTACCAAATTATCGTACCAAGTAATCGTGATAATAAGACCCAGGGTGATTCTTAAAAGTGCTAGTCCTAAATTTTTACTGTCTGATTGTCCTGTTTGGTTCATGAGTGCCTCCTGTTGGCATAAGGAATCGGATAGAAATCATCTAAATTCAGAAGAGGCATTATTTACCGTTTCTGGCCGAAAGGGAAAACGCCATTCTTCTCATTAAATCATTTTAATCAATTCACCTAACGGCCGTTTTTCTTGACCTCAACCAACCATCTAAACCCCAGAGTCGGCCGGCATCGGTAACAAATAAGGTACCGTGCCACATCGCCATCATCATGTAAGACCAGGGCCATTCACCGGGTACTTCTAGCAACCCAATGCCTAAGTTAATCGACATGAGCAAGCCTAGCGCAGCGCCAGCGCGAGTAAACACACCAAGCAGCAGCGACAGGCCAACCAATAGTTCAGCTAGAAAGATAATCCAGGCAAAAAAGGTGAAGTTTGGAATAACAACCGTTTCAACTAAATTCGCATAAAATGGAAAGGCGGGATGCTGTACTTCAAGAAGTAACCAATCCATCAACCCTTTGCCATCAGCTGGCATAAAATCAGGCGGCAATTTCCATCGAAGAGAAAAAAGCCACAATATGCCAATGAGCATTCGGCTGAGTGATATAGGCCAGAGGGTTGTCTTTTGGTTCATTATTTTATGCATTCCTCTCCATTGACTGGTTGTATGCTATTCCTCTTACGCACAAACAGAGTGAAATTTTCTTAAGAAAGTATTATGCATCAGGAAAAACAATAATTCGCTCACAAGGGAGGCATAAGTTGACTGGAGCCTCTTCATGAACCACGGAAAAAGGGGTCGTGTGCCACGTGAGTTTAACATTATTTTTCTCAACGGTGTATTGGATCATCTGACCCAAAAATTTTTTTTCTAGAAGGTTAAATGAATAACTATTTTCTGCTTTTTTTCTTAATTCAATCGCTTCAGGGCGAATCGATAATAAAACATGGCCATCTGGTACAGCTGTTGGTTTAACTTTGATCTCACCAATTTCGGTGGTCACAACCTGTCCAGATTTGATACCTTTGATAAAGTTTTTAGCGCCAAAAAATCGAGCAACTTGGGAGTCAGTTGGCGAAGCGAAGAAAGCCTCGGGTGTGCCTATCTGATGCAAACGGCCGTTTATCAACAAACCGAGTCGATCCGCAATTGAAATCGCTTCTTCTTGGTCATGAGTTACAAAAACAGTCGTAATCGCCAGCTCTTTTTGCAAGCGATGAATCATTTGGCGCAACTCAACGCGAAGATTAGGGTCAAGCTGGCTTAATGGCTCATCAAGGAGCAAAATTTTCGGTTCAACAACAAGCGCCCGAGCCAGCGCCACACGCTGCCTCTGTCCGCCCGAAAGTTCAGACGGCCGTTTTCTCTCGTGGCCGGTTAATTGGACCATCGATAGGATTTTTGTGACACGGGATGAGAGCTCTTGATGGCTAAGCCGCTGCAGCGCCAAACCAAACGCCACGTTCTCATAAACGGTCAAGAAAGGAAACAGGGCGTCTTGTTGAAACATCATAACAGCCCCTCTTCTTTCCGCAGGCACCTTGAGCACGGAACGGCCGTTGAACTGAATATCACCCGCATCAGGCTGCAGCAATCCCGCTATCAGTCGCAAAATCGTCGTCTTGCCGCTTCCCGATGGCCCCAGCAGCACCATCAGTTCCCCAGCCTTAATCTCCAGCGACAAATCGGCAACAGCCGGATACGCAGCGTTGTAAGCCTTGGAGACGTGTTTAAGGATTAAATGAGTCATGTAGGGGCTTGGTGGTCAGGGATTGGGGACCAGAGTTCAGTTTAGAAATCGCAAATTGCTAATATTTCACCCGTAATTTCGCTTAAGGTTTTTGTTTAAGCGAAATACTGGGTCTTGAACCTGTAGTCCCGAATCCCTAGCTTTTAGCCTACGGCCAAATTTCCATTTCACCACCGAGTGGTAAATCAATAATTCGGTCTGGTCCAACAAACCAGCGATCGTACATTTCCTGGTAGGTGCCATCTTTCCAGAGCTCTTGAAGCGCAAAGTTTACAGCATCACGCCATTCTGAATCGTTGACCGGCACACCAATACCAAACTGAACAGGGTTGTGACCACCTGGAAGAAGCTCTAAATTGGGGTCGCCTGCTGCCAAAGAGAGCATCGTGATGTTATCTTCAGTGTACCCTTCAACGGCGCCATCGCGCAGCGCCTGCATGGCAGCGAGTTTATCATCAAATTCAACCACGTCGGGGGCTGCACCACCGTTATCAGCTGAATATTCTTCCCAAGAAGGGATGGCAGAGCTACCGGCATTGGCAGCTACCGTTTGGCCAAACAGCTCATCGATTGAGGTGTAGGTACCTGTACGCACCAAAAATGATTGATTATCCCAGAAATAGGTAATACTAAAGTCAATGGCATCATCGCGAGACCGAGTGTGGTTCATGCTGGCAATTGACATATCAACTTCACCTTCTTGCAAGAAGCTTATACGCGTTGTGCCATCTACTGGTACCAATTCAAGCTCAAAGCCCATCTCTTCAGCCATCGCATTTGCCAAATCAATATCGAATCCCACCCAGTCTCCGTTGTCATCTACAAAGCTCATCGGCGGATTATCGTTACGGACACCGATGCGCACCACGCCTGCCTCACTCACCGTATCTAAAGTTGATTCAACTTCCCCACCACCTTGACACGCTGCCAAGAAGAGGGTGAATATCATCGTCATAAGTAAAAGTTTCTTCATCAAAGATTCGTCTCTCCAATTTTTTTCTAAGGGTTTTTATGAACAGGTTTTTCCAAATGCAAAATGTTACGTCAGCTGTCGCCAGCTGCCATTCTGAACGACTTGGCCCGATGAGGACATCGACCATAGCAAGGACGTAACGTTATGTAAAAATCAAGAAGTATCTTGAAAAAGAATCGACTCAATTTTGATTTTTACCGAGTAAATTTCACATTTCCAACTTGTTTTATTTCAAGATATTTTGTGAAATTTACATAGCTAATAATTTCCAACCGCGTGAATCAAATCACCTGATTGTGTTTGAGCCTCAATCCAGTAAGCGATTCGGGAAAGGGTAAAGGCGACGGCGAAGTAGCACGCCCCAACCATCAGATACAGGCCAACCCAATAGGGAGCATTCCCAACATCACTGCCTAAAATAATCCGCGCTGTGGTCATCAAATCGGCGACACCAATAATCAAAACGACAGACGTATCTTTAAACAAGCTGATGGTTTGCCCCGTTAAGGCGGGAAGCATCAGGCGAACGGTGTATGGAATTTTTAAACGTCGAAAGGTTAATAGTGGGGGGTAACCAAGGAGTCGAGCCGATTCTACCAACGGTACTGGAACAGACCTGAGGCCTGACTTAATGATCTCAGCTTGATAAGCGCTACTGTAAAGCGTTAATGCCACAAAAGCTGAAAAGAGTGGGGTTAATGATAATCCCCAACGACGGCCGTTTCCAATCAATTGAAAGGTTAAAAGAACCAGTAGTAAAACGGGTATTCCTCTAAAAATTTCAATGTACAGTCGAGCTAACCAACGTAACGGCCGTTTGTTTGACTCGCTCACAAATCCTAATCCCAATGCTATTACAAACCCTAGTGAGTTGGCAACCACTGTTAAGAAAATTGTAATAAGCAGACCGCCCGGTCTGTTCCCAGGGAAGCCAAACAGGAGGTTGGGCAAGTTATCAAGTAAGAATTGAACCTGCTCGCTCATATCAAGCGCCTATCAATTTGTTGTAACAGGGCTGAAAAGGCAAAGGCGAGAAAAAGGTAAACGGCCGTTGCCAATAGTAGAAGCTGGATCGCTTGAAACGACCGGGTAATCGCCGTTTGGGTCACCATAAAAAACTCAGGTACCGTTACAAACGATGCCAAGGCCGTATTTTTCATGGTGTGAATAAAGCGAGTCGACATCGCCGGAAAGGCAGCCTTCACGCCGTGGGGTCGCAATATGCGCCTGTATACCTCACGTTCGGTTGCGCCTAACGTTTGCGCCACATCCACCGTGTTTTGGGGCAAAGATTTAACGCCAGCCCGAAATAGTTCGGCAATATACGCACTGGCGTTAAAGGTAATGCCAGCCAGGGCCGCAATAGCGTAATAAGGGAGAGAAAGACCGGTCAGCGCCTTCAAACCATCAGCTAAGGCATTATCAAAAAAAATTGCCTGTCGCTGTTCGATTGGAAAGAGGTTGGGTACCGCAAAGGCAAAAAAGATGATGATAACCAACGCGGGGATATTGCGAAAAATCTCGATGTAGACGGTGGCAAAGAGTTGGAGAATGCTTCGTTTGGAAAGTCGCATCCCGCCAACGGCGACACCGATCAAGAAGGCCAGCAGGGTGGTAACGGCCGTTAAGAAAATCGTCACCCAGAACCCACCCAGCAATAGCCGGGCAAGCTCAGGCGATAACCAATCAAAATTCATTTTTTGCCAAGAAGAATCATAATGGGGCTAGACTCCTCAAGCGGGGTTTGGTCATAGCTACCAAAGCGGGCTTCAATTTCAAAACCAGCCTGCTGCATGAGCTGTATTAATCCGTCTTGGCTGAAAAGTCGGTATTGCAATAAAAAGTGACGACTTTTGCCTACCCCATAAAGCTCAAATTTCTCGGTCACAATTTGGGTCTGGGCATCAAATTCACGTTCTATGCGCGTGCCCTGCGCTTCGCTACCAAATTGATCAAAAGGCTTGAGGTTTTTAACGGCCGTATCCATTTGCGGCACTTCGACAATCAGCTGCCCGCCCGGCTTGAGGGCTGCATAAATCGGCTTGAGCGCTTGGCTGCTATTTCCGGCTTGTGCAGATAGTTGACCGATGGTTGTGAAAAGTGCAATGGCGGCATCAAACTGATTTTCAAACACCAACTGTTCCCCAGCTACCTGCTTAAAATCAACCTCAACACCTGCTTTTTGAGCGTCGGCGCGGCCTCGTTCAATCATGGCGCTGGCGGGATCAACGGCCGTTATCTGAAAGCCTCGTCGAGCCAACTCAATCGCATGGCGACCAAAGCCACAACCCACGTCCAAAATGGCTGAACCAGCGGGCAAAGCAAGCTGAGCTAAAACGAAGTCAACCTCCATCTGGGTTCGCTCAGAGGTTAATAAAGGATGGTTCAAAAACGGGGAACCTGCATCAAAAAAATTTGGTTTCATTTTTTACAATAATTTTTCTATTTCAATTTAAGTGAAACGAAGTTCCTGCTTTGAATAAAACAACGGTTCTTAACTTCGTTTCCTCGAGGTTCCGAAGCTTTTATCTAACAGAGTTTTCAAATTAGACACTTCGGAACACGTAACAATGTGCCTTTGGCACTGCCCCGTAATGATTCACAGGGCGATACCATTGGCGCGCTCTGGGCTATTTTATAGCCCCAAAGATACGCATCGCTGAGACCTACTCAGCAGGTGGTGCATGGAGATTCCCACTCACGGTGGGAAGATATACATTTCGCTTTTTTCACAAGCTATCTCGAACGTCCAGCATGGGTATATCCTGTCGTTCGAGGTCGTTTAGCGCTTCAAAAGGGATGACGGCGTCGAGAGAAACGGCCGTTTCTGCCCACTCATCAAGCCACTCACGTTTAATGCCATCCACGTCATCCACCAGGCGTAAGCGATCAATGCTGTACGTCTCTTTAAGCATCTTCATTTCAGCCGCCACGCTCTCCGGTGACCGCTGGCGATACGCCTGACCGTGTACCGCATCTTCACACCATTCACAGCCATAAGGGCATCCGCGCGACGTCGAAAGCGTCATTGAGGCGTACCCATTTGTCTCTTCCCAAACATTCAGATACCGATGCATATCGATCAAATCTCTGGCTGGCATCGGCAGCGTATCTAAATCTGCAATGGGTGGTCGGGGTTTATTGACAATTACTTTGCCGTCATCTCGAAAAGCAACCCCTTGCTCGGCGCGAATCGATTCAAGCGTCAAAGTCCCAGCGTCAAATTGGTTGAGTAGTGCTAAGATTGTCTGCTCCCCTTCATGGTGCACCACAATATCAACCTGTTCGTGGGCCAAATAATGCGCCGGTGATTTAGTGGGGTCAGGACCGCCTAGAATCACAATGTAATTTTGCTGATGCGCCAGCTTAGCCAGTTGCAGCGCCATGTCGCGCGTTGGCAAAAGGGCTGATACACCAACAACGTCGGGCTGATGGGTTTCAAGAGCGGCTAAAAAGTCAGCTTCCCCATCCGCAAACGTGCCGTCAAAAATAGCCACCTCATGCCCGTGCTCTCGCACATATCCCGCTAAATAAAGCAAGCCAAGCGGAAAATATGGGCTGCTGGCCGCTTGCTCATCTGGGTTGAGCTTTAAAAATAAAGGGTGTGTGAATAAGATTTTTGCCATAGGGTTCCTTATTAGTTGTGAGTAATAGGCTATAAGCTCTAAGCTATGAAGATGTCATTGGAATAAGGTGATTTCCTCTAGCTTTAGCTCTAGCTTATAAGCTTAACAACTCTATCTGCTACAAAAATACCCACAATAATTGCCACGGTTGTGGCAATGCTACCTAGTGATAAAAGAGAGACGCCCACCATGCCGTGACCTAGATTACAGCCACCGGCAATGCCTGCCCCAATGCCCATTAAAAAACCACCAGCCCCCAACTGGGCGTATCTTTGGGGGGATTCACCGCGAATCCAAAGGGTATCATGCTGACGGGCAGCAATAAACGCACCCGGGATGATGCTTATTAAGGTGACCATAATCCATGGTGAAGAGGTTTGGGGGCCACCAAATGGGCTTAAAAATAAAGCAGTTGGGACGCCTGAGGTGCCAAACGTGTAGTTGGAGCCGCTAACCTGCGCCACAAACCAAGCAATCGTCATCACAATGGCTAAAGCCACGCCTAGTCGCTCCCACCCCATCAGCTTACCGGATTTTGAAGCGGAAGCGCGGTAAAGATAAACGGCCGTTATTCCCCCCAACATAATCAATATAACCAATCCCAAACCAAAATTCCCACTCAAAACCGTCGCCGTCTCCCCATTAAATGAGATGGGGTTAGCGTTCAAATTATTACGCAGGCCTTGCAAGGGACCAACATATGTCAAAATGTCCCCGATACTCCATGTGATAAACGCCACAAGCATGCCTAGCATGCCGTGCCCAAATTTGTAAAACACACCGGTGATGCAGGTTGAAGCCACCACCATACCCACGCCAAAAACCAGCCCGCCAAAAATATTCGCCTGCCAAGCAAACGGAGCAATCCAAGGAGATATTAAATCTAGCGCAATCAAAATTTGAACAACAGGAATAGAAATCAACAAAAAGAGCAGGTAAGTTTTAAATAAATCTGTTTTGCGGGGAATATTGAACAAGGTGCGCCACGTGCTGTGGAAACAAACGTCACCTCGCTCTAAGAAGTAACCTAAAACAGTGCCCGTCAAAATTGCCAAAATGATCGTCATGATTGTTGCCTCTTGAACGAAATTTAACACAAAGGCACGAAGGGACAAAGATAGTGAAATGAAGCATTAATTTCTTTTTGTTCTTTGAGGCTTTGTGTTTAAAAATCAAAAAAGCGGCATTTGGCGCATTGACGGCTTTTGTAGATTGCTCACCCCCACACCCAGCAAGCGAACGGGACGGCCGTTTTGCCAATTCTCCATCCAAATAGCGTGTGCCAAACGGTAAATATCTTCTTCTTGATCAATCCCCACGTCCATCGACTTTTGGCGGGTGATGGTTGAAAAGTCAGACCAGCGCAGTTTGATAGTCACCGTGTGCGCCAAAAGCGCTTGTTTTTGAACAGAGCTAGCCACCTTGGCGCACATCCTTTGGAGCATGCCCTCTAACTCTTGTTGATCGCTAATGTCCTGACTAAACGTCCACTCTTGGCTAATACTTTTTGACGGGCCAGATTCTGATGACACCTTCCGACGATCAATGCCCTGCGCCCGCCTAATTAAACTGTCGGTTTGGTTTTTAAAGTAAGGCTGCAGTTTGGCTGGCTCAGCGCTGGCAAGCTGAGCACAGGTTTCGATACCCAGCGCCTGCAGTCGTTCAGCAGATTTCGGCCCAATGCCGTGAATGGCACGGGTCGGCATGGGGGCTAAAAATGCAGCTTCGGTTCCCGGCAAGACCACGGTAAAGCCTTCCGGCTTATCAAAATCGGAGGCGACTTTGGCAACTAGCTTGCTTGTAGCCAATCCCACTGAACACGGTAGCCCTGTCTTTTCCTTGACCGTTTTCCGAATCTCATCAGCGATTGTTTCCGCCATCTCAAACTCTGATAAATCAACATACGCTTCGTCGACGCTCATTTTCTCAACAGGGCCATAGGTTTGCAAGATTTCCATGACGGATTTGGAGCACTCGGAAATACGAGACCAGTTAGCGGACACAATGGTGAGG
>JBCCFD010000135.1:0-16551 GCA_039029915.1 Chloroflexota bacterium | reverse complement strand
GCTGAACGGCCGTTTTGGATATAGGTTGGTTGCCAACGATATCGACGACCATTTGACGCATCGCTTGCCTAAATTGGAGCGCTTTTTGAAATACGGCCGTTGTTTCAGGCCGTTCTCGCCATAGGGATATTAGCTGGGCGGCCAGCGTCTCATCCAACTGTCCGGCACCAATCCACCATTTCAGCCAAAGTTCATAATTATTTTCCAGCAAATCAAAACGCTTCCCTTTGACAATCATTTCACTATTAATCCAGTCGAGAAGCGAATGACCACCTAAATACTCAAATGAATTATGTTCGTCCATGCTAAAATTCTAACCATCAAAACAGCACTTGACAAGTTAGGAATCAAAATTATAATCACACCATCAAAATTTGAAATAGACGGTTATGTTATAGGGAGCAAAACTCAATGACAGATAAAAACTTTACGTCACTTACATTTACCGACAGTGTAAAAGAGATGCAGCGCCAATTTGGATCCCGAGCTTCTTACGACAAAATGGCTGCCCAGATAGGTGAGCGATATTTACTCACTGAGCAGGAGCGCGCTTTTATACAATATCAAGATGGCTTCTATCTATCTTCAGCAAATGAATACGGCTGGCCCTATGTGCAATATCGAGGTGGTGCAAAAGGATTTCTAAAGGTAATAAACGAGAAAACCTTAGCCTATGCGGACTTTCGAGGAAACAAGCAATATATTTCAATGGGTAACTTAAACGAAAACAAGAAGGTGATGCTCTTTCTTATGAATTACGCGACCCAACGACGGTTAAAAATCTGGGGAACGGCCGAAATAATAAGCATGAGCCAAAACCCCGAAATTGTTCAAGAAGTCATTGATTCTGATTACTCAGCAGTTGTTGAACGGGCTGTCATCGTCCATATTGAAGCGTTTGATTGGAACTGCCCACAGCATATCACCCCTCGCTTTACCATAGAAGAGTTTAAACAACTCGTTAAACAACATCCTGATTTGTTAGAAGAATTCAACGCCGCCTAAGCAACAAAATTTCTCCACTCAATAAATCTGAGTGGAGAAATATTTGATTTGAGCTGAAAGACATCATTCAAGATATTCTGCCATTGCGCTTCCGTTGCTTATTTTTCAAATTCTATCATTGCAACCCAACGATTTGGGAAATTGATTGCATCCACTTCGTCACTTGAGGCTTTTCATGATTGTTGCTCAATTTTACTTTATGGTTTACTTCATTTAAGTCACTCTCAACATCAGCAGATTCAGTCGTTTCAACCACAATTTCTGTTTCACTTACATTTTCCTCGACCTGTTCTGCACTAGGGTCTGGGTCAACGGTGTTGGTATCAACATCACCCGTCAAACCTGTAGGCGGTATCCAATCAATAGGAAACTCAATTTCTACGGCGTGGCACATACCTGGCGCAAGCCATCCGTATTCAGTGCCTGGGGCTGGGTTGATAATCTCCAGCTTTTGGGCTGGTGAGCTGCCGTATGGGTAGAAATAAACCTCAACCCAGCTACCACCTGCAAAAGAAAGTTCGATGCCTTCAATCCACCCGCTGTCTGCCCACCAGAAATCCGCATCCCACGTAGCCAGCAGTTTACCTGTTCCAATTTCAATCATTTCGTATCGACCCTCAACACCGGCTCCGGTGTGTGCGCTTCGGCCTAAATCAAGATTGAAGCGGGCACAAGCGGTATAGTCGGGCAAAAACAAACCGGCATCCCACGTTAAATCTGATTCACCTGAATCTAGCTGGGTCAACGCCGTACGGCCGTTTCCATTGATATCGCTATCTCGTGAATCATCACTGCCAACATTTTGAGTCACAATTTCATATTTGCCATCGAGGATAAAGTGCAGGCTGTACTGTCCGGGCTGCAAATCACCAAATAAGTATCGCCCGTCACTGTTTGTTGTCGTGGTTGCGACATGGCTTCCGTTTGCATCTAATAAAACAACCGTTACGCCACCTACCCCAGCTTCACCGTTATCTTGGACATTATTTTTGTTGCTGTCTAGCCAAACAAGGTCACCAATTTGAGCAGATTGATAGCCACAAGAACCGGTCACTGCAAACACGTGGAGGTCAGGTTGAGGATTTTCAGGCACAGGCATAATTGTAAACTTTTTAACGAGCTGATGATTCTCTGGGATTGCAATCTGAACAACATAATTTCCGCTAAAGACAACTGTGAAAATGGCGCGTCCTGAAGAATCTGTAATCGCTTCATGCGTCACGATGTTATCTTGGTACAAATAAACAGGAACATTTGCTAATCCCTCTTCTCCATTTTCCTGAATACCATTCCCATTGGCATCACAAAATACAAGGGCTTCAATACTTTTCATTTCATCTTTGAATAAGCCAGCATCCCATGATAAATCATTTTCACCCGGTTCTAATTCCGTTTGCTCGGTACGGCCGTTGCCGTCAATGTCACTATCTCGAGCGTCGTCGCCAGCATTGCGCGGTGAAATTTGATACTCTGCTGGTGGAACAACTTGAATAGAGTATGCCCCTGCATTTAATTCAGTGAAGTGATAGATGCCATCCCCATTAGTCAGCTGTGTGGCAACAATTGCGCCATTGCTATCTAATAAATGAACGGTGACATTTGCCAGCCCCGGTTCCTGACGATCCTGCAGGCCATTTCGATTATTATCCAACCAGACAAGGTCACCAATGGCGGCTTTTGGTGCTTCAATTCGTTTGAAGCCCGCGCAAACCGGATAAACACTTTGGTACTCTTCATGATTTGGGTATTGGTGAACTGCAGATATTCTGACTACATTTCGTTCAAGAACAAGGGCGTTATTAACTGTTTGATTTTCTAACCAGTTTCTATCCTCAGGTAAATCTGCAATAGAGGCTGAAGACACCGTTTCGCCGTTATCATATTCAAACTGAACGTACCATTGTTCAAATTCTTGCTTTTGATCTTCATTATCTTCACTGTCGTGATGGTCAAATGAGGTTAATACAACTTGATATTCTCCTGCTGGCAGAGTGATATCAAGTGGCCCAATTTCTGTTCTTACTTTGGGGCTAATATATGTATTTTCTGGGTTTTTACGATCATTTAAGTTTTCGGGATAATTAAAGTGGATGGTTTCACCACCCGTCACGCCGCAACCGTTATCTGCTGTTGATAATTGAGGTGCTTGGGCATTTACATTTGAAACCGCTACAAAAAATCCAATTAAACTTATGAACACAACTGTTAGTAAATTTTTACGATACATTTTAATCTCCTATTTTATAAATATTGCTAATAAACCATTACTCAAAAATTTTTTAATCACGCCACAGTGGGCCTCTAAGCCCATTTCTCAAACTGGCTCTTGTTGAACGGCCGTAATCCGGTTTCTTTTTTGGGAAAAAGGCCCACAAAAGAAAAAGCCCATCAACAATTAAAATCCATTCCAAGGGTTTGATATCTGCTAAAATTTCCACAAGAACACCTCCATATTTGTTCACTCAGTAGCTTGTTAATTTCAATAATTTCATCTTAGAAAATTTGCATATTGAAACTGTCATGAAGATGTCATGAGCTTAATTACAGAGGGGATTCGTTCAATTTTGGGGGTTTTTATGAGGGGGCTTGCGTTATTTACAGAGCAGCTAATTGGTCTTAGCGATTTGTACTAGCGTGAGGTTTTACTGTTCCGAACTTTATAGCCGTCGTTTTATTCGAAGCAGGCACTTCGTTTCACTTAACAATCAGTCTAGCAACGAGAGTGTTGGACAGTTTATCAAACACAACAAATCCCAAGCTTGTCCACAACCTTTCAGCTGCGCTGTTTTCTGGGGCAAAATCAAGCAAAATTTCGAAGCAATCAGGAATATGTTTCAAACGATTAATCGCTTCCTGAGCCGCTAAACGGCCGTAACCATTCCCCTGGAATTTCTTATCAATCATAAGGCGCGAAATCCGATAAGTGCCGTCATCAAGAGGACAATCATTATACATAATAAAGCCCACCATCTCATTTTGGTGATTATAAATTGCACAAGGCTTGCGGCAAGGCTCAAACTTCGACTGTGCGATAGAAAAAAGATTTGATGAAACAAACCCTTTCTGGTGTACTTCCAACTCTAGCTGAATACAGATTTTCCAATCTGCTTTTGTCACTTCTCGTAGTTCAATAACAGGGTCGCTCATTTAAAGGAATCCTCGTTTTTTTAGGACAGTTTTAGAAGTATACTATCTATGATGAATGTGCGGAATTACCCAATCTCTTTTCAGTTAATCTTTGAAAGCTTGGCCGCTATTGGGCTGGGCATGCTCCTCATTGGCACCTTAGAACGGTCTACGATTCCCTTATTCAACTGGTTTGGTATCTATCTCATCATTGTTAAACTAATCGAGCTGCTAGGCTTCGCCTATAAACGCAAGTTCCCCTCTACCCTGTTTCTATTCCAGGATATTGCCGTGCTTATTATCGGCATCATCCTTTCCCAATTTGATGAAAATGCGCTCATCATCTTAGCAGACGTGTCTAACTTTCTCATTGATCTCAGAATAACCATCGTGATGATCGCGTCGACGATTTTGCTTATCGCTCTGATGGGGTTTGTGCAAACGGCACGCGGCGGGGGATGGGGCGGAGCGATCGTAGGCATTTTGTGTTTGGTTTTTGGCATTTCGACCCTGAACGTTGATTCTTTTGCGTTGGAACGGCTTTTTGATGGGCTTGGCGTGGCCGCAGTTATTGCTGGCGTTTTAGGTTTACTGGCCGCATTTTTTGATCGGTATGACGGCATGAGTCCGGTTGTGGCCATCTTCCGGCTGATTGGCATCTTGCTCATTGTGCTGCGCACCCTTGGCTTTGCCTTTGTAGGCTGGCTGGTTCCTTTCCGCTGGCGGGGCCTACGAACGCACTACTGGATTATTCAGCAAATGAGCCAGACACTGCTTCAGATTTTGAATATTGAGGTAATTTGCGAAGACAAAGAAACAATTCAACAGCACGAAGGCATTATCTTTGTGAATCATCTTTCTTATTTAGATATATTGATTTTGCTGGCTGTCACGCCTGGCCGTTTTTTGAGCACGGCCGAATTATTCACCGTCCCGCTCGTCGGTTTAACGGCCGAATCGATCAACACTGTGTTTGTCGAGCGCAACGACAAAAACCAGCGCAGCGACGTGCGCCAGCTGATTGCAGATAGCGTCAACCAGAACGCTTACCCACCGTTTTTTATTTTCCCCGAAGGCCGATTTGGTGATCCGGACAAAGTACGGCCATTTCGCTACGGTGCCTTTGAAATTGCCGCCCAAAATGAAATCCCCTATCTCTTATGTGCGCTGGGCTTTTCGCCCGTTGACGTGATGCGGTGGCACGGTAAAAAAGAAGAAAGCTTTGCTCAGGCCATCTGGCGCCTACTTCGCTATCGGCAGCCCATGAAAGCGAAGCTCAAGCCGCTTCAAACCATTTATCCCTCTTCAGAAGCAGATCATCGTCAGCTCGCCCAGCAAGCTGAGACGATAACAAATGCCACGCTACCTTTGCTTTAAATGAAACGAAGTTCATAACCATAGAATGTGGCAAGCGCATCGCATGCCATGTGCCCGCTAATAATCACCTCTCTGAATTTCCGAATTTATCCACAAAGCCAGCTTTTTCTCACTCCTTCGTAAATAGCTTGTCAGCTTGTCAGCTCGTCAGCTTGTCAGCTTGAGATGTTGGCAAACGCCGCCCTCTACACTCTAGCTCTCGCTATTTACATTCATTTGTTGGTGCCGCACCGCGGCATGTGCTCTCCTCAAAAACAGAAATAATTCAATTTTTTGACAAACTAAAAGTCAGTCGTTATACTCTTGCGCAGTTGTCATACATCTGACATCTGACATCTGATGACCGACAAATTGGAGGGAATGGAATTTTGGAAGTCAATTTAAGCAATTTTCGAGTCGAACCACGCCCAAATGCAGTAAATGATGTCATCACCGCGATTCAGCAAGCGCTTATTCGGGGTGACCTACAAGCAGGGCAGCGCCTTCCTTCAGAAAAAAAATTAGGGGAACAGCTTGGTGTAGGCCGAGGCACGATTCGTGAAGCGCTAAAAATGCTAGGCGCCATGGGTGTGGTAGAAAGCCGACAAGGAGATGGCACCTTCATTTGTGACCAAATTTCCCCTAGCGTCATCAACCCCCTACTTTTTGCCGTTCTTATCGAAGCTAAAAACATTTCCAAGCTGTATGAATTTCGGCGTATGATTGATGTGGGCTACTCTGAGCTAGCGGCTGAAAAAGCCACCGAGCAAGATTTTGACCACATCGAACAGGTCATTCAAGAGATGGAAGATTATTGGCAAAATGGGGGACGGGATACAGAAGAACTAGTCAATCTAGATTTTAAATTCCATCAAGCCATCATGGAAGCTACGGGTAATCCGCTTGTCATTACGGTAGGAAAAATGCTCAAGCTGATGTTTCAAGACACGCTGCGCAGTTCAGTGAGCGCAGATGACGGCATCGCTTGGACAGTTGAACAACATCGCCGCACGTTAGCCGCCCTCCGTAGCCGTGATTTGGCGCAGGTTCGCACGGCAATCACCTATGGGCTTGAAGGGTCCCGAAAGCGGAAAGAGGGATAAATTCGTTTAGGCTTTGTGCGCTTGAGAAGCGCGTTTGTGTAGAGAAGGGAAAATGAAAATAGTTGATTTAACGCTACAAGTTTATGATGGGATGCGTGGGGTTTCGATTACGCCAAAAACCTCAACGGCCGTTGAGGGCTTCAACACCACCGATCTGGTCTTATACAGCCATTCCGGCACACATTTAGACGCCCCGCTTCACTTCCTGAACGAAGGCGCAACGCTTGATACGATGCCGCTCAACAAATGTGTCGGACCAGCTACCGTCATCGATTTATCCCATAAAGAACCCCGCAGCCTGATTGAAATTGAAGATTTACGGCCGTATGAGGCCAAAATTAACGCTGGCTCTCGTATCCTCCTGCGGACCGATTGGGATCGATATGCTGATGACCCTCAATACCGCACCCACTTCCCTAGGCTCTCCCTCGCGCTGGCTCAATGGCTTGCCAAAAAGGGAATCTGGCTCATTGGGCTTGAACATCCTTCTGTGGCCTCGCTTCAAGACAAAGTTGAGCTAACTGAAGTTCATCAAGCTTTGCTAAACAAAGAAATCGTCATTGTCGAAAGCTTAGCAAATTTAAAAAAACTACCTGAAAAAGTCACCTTTATTGCTCTACCTTTGAAGATTAAACAAGGGGATGGGTCACCCGTTCGCGCCATCGCCATAGTCGAAGAATAAGGTAATTTTTATGACCACTTACAATATTGCGTCCCTTCCCGGTGATGGCATCGGCAAGGAGATTATGCCAGAAGCGATGCAGGTGTTACACACCGTTGCTGAAAAAATTGGCTCATTTACACTAAATTTTGAACAGTACCCCTGGGGATGCGAATACGCATTGGAACATGGCGTTGTGATGCCTGAAAATGGGATTGATATTTTACGGCCGTATGATGCCATCTATTTTGTAGCAGCCGGCCATCCCGACGTGATCGACCATCGTTCCGCGTGGGAGTTTATCTTCCTCATGCGCAAGCATTTTAAGCAGTACATCAACTTACGTCCCATTAAATCTTGGTCAGGCATCGACACCTTGCTGACACGGGCTCAAAGCGGCATCGATTTCATCATTGTGCGTGAAAACAGTGAAGGTGAATATGCTGGCCCGGGCGGCATCGTCCATCAAGGCTTCAACAACAGCCTAGCGGTACAAACCAGCATTTATACCCGAGAGGGTGTTGAGCGCGTCAGCCGATACGCTTTTGAACTCGCTCGAAGTCGAAACAATCGGGTCACAAATGTCACCAAATCGAATGCGCTTCGGCCAAGCTTGGTGTATTGGGACGATATTATCGACACCGTTCGGGGGGATTATCCAGATGTTGAATATGAAAAGCTATACGTCGATGCCGCCACAATGAAATTCATTCAAAATCCAAGCTGGTTTGATGTTATCGTCACCACAAACCTATTTGGAGATATATTGAGTGACTTAGGCGGCGCCATGATAGGCAGTGTTGGGCTATCTCCCAGCACAAACATGAACCCAGAACGTGACTTCCCATCGATGTTTGAGCCGGTCCACGGATCGGCACCAGACATCGCTGGTTTAGGAATTGCAAACCCCATCGGCACCATTTTAGCCGGTGGTATGATGTTAGAGCATTTAGGTGAAAAACGAGGCAATGAATTGATCAACGAAGCAGTCACGCAAATCTTGGCTGATGGCACAAAATCGGGTGATTTGGGCGGTCAGTCAACAACTCAAGAGATTGGGGCTGCACTCGTTAAGAAAATTCAATCACTCTAAGGAGGTCCATGGAAAATTTGAGTTTTTGTTATGAATGAAGCAACAAGTTCGCCAACCGGTCTCATTCATAACAAAAAAAGGAAACGCTTATTCCGTGGCAGGTCGAAGCATTTCCTTTTATTTAGACAAAGAAATGGTTGTTATCCGCTAAGAAACAAACTGTTCCATTGCCTGATTGTATTATGCCTCTTTTGGATGCACTTTCCAAACAGTGGCGCGCGTAAAGGTTTGTTTCACATGAGCGCACGCAACAAGAACAAAATCCTTTGGAGGAAAATTATGTCCTATTTACGTCGTAATCAAAAAAGATCAATGACGACACTCATCCTTATTTTAATGGCAGTCGTCTTGTCAGCTTGCCAAGCCCAAACCGTTGAGGTGACTCGCGTTGTTACTGAAGTCGAAACCGTCACTGAAGAAGTTGAAGTTATGGTAACACCTACCCCAGCCCCAGAAGAATCATTCGCTGGCGTGACTATCGAAGGTATTATGCGCAACAGCTTTATCCCCGCGATGAATGCCATTCAAGCCAACCAAGCTGAAGTTTGGGGTGAAGAAACACAAGGGTTTGCAGACTTAACCTTCTCTCGGGAATGGCGCGAGCAAGTTGCGGCATCGATTGACAGTGGCGCTGGTGGCGATATTTCAGAACTATTTGCCAACCAAGCGTTTATTTACGGCGATCAGCTTTTAGATGTGTCTGATATCGCTGAAGAATTAGCTGATCAATATGGTGGTTGGTATGAGCTAGCCGCTGAAGCATCTGTTGTAGACGGTGTTTGGCGAGCCATCCCTCGAGCGTACACCGCTCAAGCCATCAATTTCCGCACGGATGTCTTTGAAGAAGCCGGTATTGAAAAGCTACCGGAAACATACGATGAGCTTTTGGAAGCGGCGCGCATCATTCATGAAGCGGGGCTACCGCCAGCAGGCTTTACGATGAATCAAGCGGGTCCAAACGACTCGGCTAACTTTGCCTACTCGCTGCTCTGGTCTTACGGTGGCTCAGAAGTGCTTGAAGATGGCTGCACGGTCGCCATCAACTCGGACGGCACGCGCGCTGCACTTGAGTACATGATTGAATTGGGTCAATACATGGCACCAGACGTAACAGCTTACGATGAAGGTGGTAATAACCGCGCTTTCTTAGCTGGTGAAATTTCAATGACGCAAAACGCAACCAGTATCTACTGGGTAGCCCAACAGCAAGCCCCTGACATCGCTGCCAATATTGGTCACTTCAAATACCCATCGGGACCAAACGGCCGTCAAGAGTTTGTGCAAATCAATCTGCTCGCTATTCCTGCTCATACTGACAATCCTGAAGCCGCCAAGAACTTCCTGCGCTGGATGATGCAAGAAGAGCAGCTCAGCCCGCTGGCGCAGGTTGGTTTAACCTTCTACACGCCATTGCTTCGCAGCTACGACGATGCCCCCACCATGCCTTGGAACATTGATCCCGTACTTGAGCCACTTAAAGGGGCCGCAGACGGTGGTCACTTAGCTGGTTGGCCTGGCCCTGCATCTCGCGAATCGGCAGCCGCCTACGAGAACCAAACAATTGTGAACATGTTTGCCAGTGTTCTCACCGGAACGGATATCGAAACGGCCGTTGAGAATGCAGAAGCTGAATTAAACGCAGTCTACTCTTGTAACTAATCATGTAACCAAACCGGACAGGTTTTAAAAACCTGTCCGGTTTACGGAACATCTCTACTTCTGGATTGCCTATGAGCGCAATAAACAACTCAACACGACTTGATGATTTATCACAAAGAGCCAAGTTCCAACGCTGGTGGCAAACTGGCCTCGAGCGGGAAGGCTTGTTTGGGTATCTGCTTTTAATCCCCATGCTGGTTGTGGTCCTCGGATTGATCGGGTATCCCTTTGTTCTATCCGTCTACTTTAGCCTAACCGATAAACTGTTAGCCCAGCCAGATTTTCAATTTGTTGGCCTCAAAAATTACGCAAGCTTGCTCGAAGACCCGATTTTTATTCGGACTCTAGTAAACACGTTTAATTACTCAGTAACGGCCGTTATCGCCAAACTCTTCTTTGGCCTCATTATGGCTCTTGTCCTAAACGAGGTTGTGCGGATGCGGCGTATCGTGCGGGCCGCTTTTCTACTGCCCTGGGTGGCCCCCTCCTCCCTCTCTATCCTCGCCTGGGTGTGGATGTTCGATTCCCAATTTAGCATCATTACCTACTTCTTAAATCAGCTTGGATTTGTAGAGGGCAAAATTGCCTGGCTTGGACAACCTGCCCTAGCAATGGCCGCCGTACAAACCGTCAATATCTGGCGCGGTATTCCATTTTTTGGCATGACCATTCTGGCCGCCTTAGTCACCGTGCCCAAAGAGCTTTATGAAGCGGCTATTGTTGATGGTGCAAACGCGTGGAATCGCTTTGTTTCCGTCACCTTACCGCACATCGCGCCCGTTTTAGCCGTTGTGACGCTCTTTTCATTTGTGGTGACGTTAGGTGATTTTCAAATTGTATGGATTTTGACCAAAGGGGGCCCACTCAACAGCACCCACCTCATTGCCACCCTCGCTTTCCGCACCGCCATCCGCAGCGCAGATGTGGGACGTGGATCCGCCATTGCGGCCTTCTTATTCCCATTCCTTATGTTTATCATCTACATGCAAATACGGTATCTGAGACGGGAGGACTGATTCATCATGATGCAAAAAATTCAAAAGTTCGAGTTAACCAAGAAAACAGCCATCGTCATTTCCGTTATCATCTTTGGCCTATTCTCGCTCTTTCCATTTGCCTGGATGTTCTTGACATCCATTCGAGCTGGAGGAGAGCTTTACACGGTCAACCAAAGCCCTTTTGCAGTCCGTGAAGTGACGCTTGACCATTATCAAAAATTGCTCGCTGAAACGCAGTTCGTTCGCTGGATGCTAAACAGCCTAACAATAGCCCTCGCCGCATCAGCCATTGCGCTAGTGATTGGGCTTATTGCGGCCTACAGCTTAGGACGGCTGCGATATAAGGGAGGCGGTGTGGCGGCGCTGGTTGTTTTTGCCACCTACCTCATTCCGCCCGTTCTGCTATTTATCCCGCTAAATGATGTGGTGAATCGGCTGCAGCTGTCGAACACGCTTTGGTCTCTGATTCTTGTCTACCTCACATTTCTCGTTCCATTTATCGCTTGGATGCTATCAGGCTACTTCAAAAGCCTGCCGAAAGAGCTAGCCGACGCAGCCCGCATTGATGGCGCCAGCCGCTGGCAGGCAATGGTGCTGATTGATATGCCTTTGGTGCTACCGGGCGTTATTTCGGTGCTCTTTTTTGCCTTTACGCTGTCATGGAATGAGTATCTTTACGCCTTTACATTTATTCGCTCATCGTCCAAAATGCCCGTTGCCTTGGGCGTCGTTAATTCATTGCAGGTTGGTGATGTTTTCTTCTGGGGGCAGTTAATGGCGGCTGCCATCTTAGGATCGGTGCCCGTGGTTATCATCTATGCCTTTTTGATGGACTTCTATTTAGCGGGCTTAACGGCCGGATCGGTCAAAGGGTAAGCACATGTTTAAAGGATTAGATCATTTGGCTATTGTTGTCCCAGACAGTGAAGAAGCGCTAAAAGTTTGGCGCGATCGATTTGGTTTTGAGGTGGTTGTCTCAGAAAAGGTCAACCAAGAGACCGTCTTGCTGACTCATCTTAATTTAGGCAATACCCAGCTACAGCTGGTAGAGCCTTTGGTAGACGACCATCCTCTACAGGATTGGCTCGAAAAGCATGGGCCAGGGCTGCACCACTTTTGCTTAAAGGTTGACGATGTTGGCGACGCGCAGGCTGGTTTGGAACAATTAGGCTTAGGCACCAAACAGACCGAGCCACATCAAGGCACGTTGGGCAAACGCGCCTTATTTTTAGATGCATCGTTATCACAAAATGTTGTTGTTGAGCTAACAGGTCAATAACGGTATGGAATCTGTTTCAAAAGAAGTATTATTTAGCGGTTTACCCCCTTTTGAGCAACCGGATAAAGTGCTGTCTCAAATTCAGGCTAACCTGAAAGATGATGAGCAGATTGTTGTGGTCCTTGATGATGATCCCACGGGAACACAAACGGTCTATGATGTGCCCGTGGTCACGAGCTGGGAAATTGATGTTTTAAAGCGAGCTTTTTCTGATGCAAATACCAAGGTTTTTTACATCCTAACCAACTCCCGCAGTCTTCCTGAAAGTGATGCAGAAAAATTAAATATCGAAATTGCACAACGATTGAATGAGGTCAGCCAATTAACTCAACGGCCGTTTTCTGTCATAAGCCGGAGTGATTCCACTCTGCGCGGCCATTTCCCTTTAGAAATGAACGTCTTAGAGAATGAACTAGACGGTGACTTCGACGGTTGGATCATCGC
This sequence comes from Chloroflexota bacterium, assembly GCA_039029915.1. Lineage (GTDB taxonomy): Bacteria > Chloroflexota > Anaerolineae > Promineifilales > Promineifilaceae > QQUD01. Next base: position 3,827 of record JBCCFD010000135.1, on the reverse strand, counting down.
TCCTTTTTTTGAAGAAGGGGGACGATTTACGCTTAATAACGTCCATTTTGTAGCAGAAGGGGATCAGCTTGTTCCAGCGGGAAACACCCCCTTTGCCCAAGACCACACGTTTGGCTATAACGCCTCTAATCTCAAAGAGTGGGTCGCGGAAAAGTTTGGTGGGAACGTCGAGCGAGAGATAACGGCCGTTTCCCTCATCCAAATTCGACAGGGTGGCGTTGAAGCTGTGACCAATCACCTACTGACGATGCCAGCAAGTGCCATCTGTATCGTCAATGCAGCCGAATATCGAGATATCGAAATTTTTGTGGCAGGTTTACAAAGAGCAGAAAAGCAGGGGAAGCAGTATCTATTTCGGACGGCAGCCTCATTTGTACGAGCTAGAGCCGGGCTGGCACAGCGGACGTTACTCAAGCACAGCCAGCTTGTTACCCCCCAGCGGCAGCGAGGGGGCTTGGTTGTGATTGGCTCCTACGTGCCCAAAACAACCCGCCAGCTCGGTGAATTGAAAAAGCAAGAAAATATTGTTCTTATTGAGCTAAGCGTGCCCGAACTTCTAGACGACGTTAAACAGCCGTTAACCATTCAGCAAACCGCACAAGAGATTGAAACTCAACTCAATCAACAAAAAGACGTTGTTCTCTTCACAAGCCGAAAACTCATTACCCAATCTGACGCCTTTGATCCGCTTACGATTGGCAACATCGTTTCCGACTGTCTCGTTCACATTGTTCAGCAATTATCTGAGGCACCCCGTTACCTAATTGCGAAGGGAGGTATCACATCAAGTGATATTGCTACCAAGGGTTTAGGCATCAAGCGAGCCATGGTGTTGGGCCAAATATTGCCCGGAATTCCTGTCTGGCAAGCTGGGGAAAGCAGCCGCTTCCCTAACCTACCTTACATCGTCTTCCCGGGAAATGTGGGGGATGACGACGCTTTAGCAACGGCCGTCTCCATCTTATCAGGTGAGAGTGCGTAACTATGCAACCCCGTGCACAATTAAGAGGCGTCCTTGTTGGCACCGGCTATTTTAGTCAGTTCCAGCTCGACGCTTGGTCACGTATTCCAGAGGTTGAGATTTCAGCCATTTGTGATTTATCTACCGAAAAAACGGCCGTTTTTCAACAAAAGTACGGCATCCCTCGCGCCTATCAAAACGTACAAGAGATGATTCTGGCCGAAAAACCAGATTTCATTGACATTGTCACGCCGCCAAAAACGCATCACGCCATCGCCCAATTTGCCGCCGAGCAGGGTGTTCATATCATTTGCCAAAAACCATTGGCTGATACCTATGAAGAAGCCGTCGCTTTGGCACAAATGATGTCAAAATATAATGTCCGTTTTATGGTGCACGAAAATTGGCGCTGGCAGCCTTGGTATCGGGAAACCAAGCGATTAATCGAAGCGGGTGCTATCGGTCAGCCATTTTCGCTACAGTTTTTTATGCGCATGGGAGACGGCTGGGGGCAAGATGCGTATCTCTCTCGACAACCTTTTTTCCGCGACTATCCTCGGCTGTTGGTACACGAAACGGGCATTCACTTCCTCGACACGTTCCGCTATCTATTTGGTGAGCCAACTTCCGTTTTTGCGCATCTTCGCCAGCTCAATCCAGTCATCAAGGGGGAAGATAGCGGGCATATTTGGATACAGTTTGCGGGGGGCGAAACGGCCGTTCTCAACAGCAATCGGTACAACGAAAGCGAAGCAGACAATCCCCGCTTCACGTTTGGCACAATGCGCATCGACGGCAGTGAAGGGCATTTGCGAATGGATGAAAACGGCCGTTTATTGATCAAGAAGCTGGGCCAACCCGTACAAGAACACAGCTACCCCATTCCTCAAACGGGCTTTGCCGGAGACTGCGTTTATGCGCTGCAGCGGCATTTTGTGGAATCGTTTTTGGAGAAACGGCCATTCGAAAGCAGCCTTCAAGACTACATGAACTCAATCAACCTCGTTGAAGCCGTCTATCATGCCTCCGCGCAAAATAAAACTATTCAGCTTTGAGATTTTATTTCCTCAAAATCACCCTCTCACCATCAAATCAATTAAAGTAAACTTTACACATCTACACCAGCCGTAACCAGTCGCGATATATTAGCGTATCTCATGGACGAGCACAGGATGCGACGTACAGATCTCCAAGAAATAGGCTCCCAAGGGATTGTGTCTGAAATTTTAAATGGGAAAAGAGACCTATGCGTCCGCCCAATTAGGCGTCTAACAAAGCGGTTTAACGTCTCCCCAGATGTTTTTATCTGGCCAATACAGGTAACAACATGCTCAAGAATATTTTATCCCTACAACATCCCAGATTACTTCAGGATGTTTTGCAGCAACCTGAAGTAAAACTTTGGCAGGTCCTTGTGGGGAGCGGCGACCCTGTTCCCAATTCTGCAAAGTTTTAATACTTATGCCAAGCAAAGCCGCAAATTCGCTTTGGGACAGCTTATACTTTGTACGAATTTCTTTGACGTTTGGCTCTTCCACATTAAAAGTACGCGATGCTTTTTGCTCTCCACGCAGAATTGCCCCCCCCTCACGAATGCTTTCTTTTAATTCTTCAAACAATTCATTGTTCATGTATTAATCTTCTAGTAATTTCTGAACCTGTTTTGTAAAAACGGAGGTTTCAACAATAACCATATATACCCCAACTAAATTGCGACTTAGTTGTGATTATACGCCAATGGGGTATAAAAAATCAAATTTGATATTCAGCAGGTGTTTTATCGAAGGTTGTTTTACAGCCAGCGCAGCAAAAATAGACTTTTTGACCTTCGTATTCCGAAATGTATTTAGCAGTTGCTATGTCTACGGTCATATGGCAAATAGGATCGATTGCCGTACTTGCTGATGGAAGGGCGGCTTCACGGCTCATCATCATGCCGCTGAGGTCTATCGCATTGGGGGAAAGCTCAATTGTGGGTTGTAGTTCGACAACGGCCGTTTCCACCTTCTAAAAAAACGCATCCACATCAATTTCAGGGTTTTCCTGCCGCTTTTGTACAATTTCTGCCATAATGCTGAGGGCAATCTCATCCCCTCGCTTTGCATGGATGTTAAGACCCGCCGGACACTTTAATCGCTCCGTCTCTTTTTCTCCAAGCCCTTGCATTCCCAAATAATCATTTACCGCTTCCAAACGTTTCTGACTAGCAACCAACCCGACATACGGTATGGGGTAACGCAGCACCATATCCAGCGCCGCTTCGTCGAAATTACCGTGAGTCGCCACCACCACAAAGGTTTGAGGGGTCAACGTCTGCGGAATATCGGTCAACTGGGTGACGACTCTATCAGCCGACTCTAGACCAGCGCCATGCGTATCGGGATCAACGGCCGTTACCCGATAGCTCATTGCCTTCCCCACCGTCACCAGCGCCTGCGCCACCGGCAGATTGCCAATCACCATAAGATGCGGTAACGGCCGTTGTGGCTCAATAAAAATCTCGAGCGTGCCGCCACTAAAGCAAGTCATTGGCAAATCTACTAGCCCCTCACGCGGTTCCACCATTGTCGGATCAACAGATAGCCTGATGAGTCGGCTTCCCCCGTCGCCTATCGCCTGCTTAGCTTCCTTAATCACCGTGGGTTGGGCACAGCTGCCCCCTATCCACCCGTGCATCACCCCATCTACCGTTACGATCGCTTTATCTCCTGGCTTGGCGGAGGTTGGCTTTTCAGCACGGACCACAACGGCCGTGGCAAACGGAATCCCTTGGCTATTTAATTCATTTGCTTTGGAAAAATATTCGTCAAACATAAGAAGTCTTCGGCCTTGTTACAAGTTGCAGATCACAAACTGCCTAATGTTG
>JBCCFD010000134.1:0-16557 GCA_039029915.1 Chloroflexota bacterium | reverse complement strand
GTGTTTGTGAGGGTCGGTTCAACAGTTGGGCTTGGGTCTTGTAGTGGCTCCGGAGTTTCGGTCTGACTCGTGCTAATATTTTCTAGTTCAATGGTTGGCTCGATTGCTAAGTTGGCTAAATTTTCAGTTTCTGTTGGTTGGTTAGCAAACGAAATTGAGGTTTCCTCAATTTGCGCATCCGCTGGGCCAAACGAAAATAACATCCAAAGAGGAATTAATAACAGACCCAGCGCTAACCCAGCCATCTGAATGGGTGAAAATGGGCGGAATCGACCAACCTTTGTGATGACGGGGCTTGGTTGAAAGTTTGATAGCTCGGTAGGCTTGACAAGATCTATATCTAAGGCTGCTTTAGCAACATCGGACCGGGTGAGTTGCTGTATGTTTGCAGATTGCTGCCACTCAAATAACGCGTGACCAATCTTATGAAGGAGTATGGGTTTCCCATCGGTTAGCGCATGAATATATTTTGCGACATCGTCGACGATAGTGGCGCGCATGGCCAAGCGAAATAATTGGGCTGTTTCTGATGGGGAAAGGGAAGGGATTTCCTCAACTTTGAATGATTCAAATTCGTCTGAGTACCAAATAGGATTGATCAGCGTGGTTAAAATAAACTGACTAAATTGAGTTGTATTCAGCTGCTTATTGAGCTTGGCTATGATCGATTCAGGCCTATCTGTATCAGCAAGTTCTGACCAAGCACCATCAAAATTGTCTATTAGATAGATTAACTTTGCGGTATCAACATGATTTTCAATTTCCCGGAGCGTTTCACCAAGCTTTTTGAACGGCTTTGCAACAAAATCAGCCTGGCGTAGGTTTGAAAATGCAGGAAGGTTTATGAAATTTAGCGCTTCCAGTATGGATTTGGTGAAGCTAAACAAAAATTGGCTAATGCTTGTACTGTTTAGCGTGTGGCAATTAACGTAAATGGATTTGTGCTCTGCGCTGTCTTGACTGTTTCTTAGCTGTTGGAGAAGGGAAGTTTTCCCAATTTGAGGCTCACCCATTAGAAGCAAAATTCGGGTGCCATCTTGATTGTTCTGATTTTCAGATAGCCAATCAAAAATGGATTGGCGACCCACAAATAAACGGCCGTTTATCGGGTCTCCTTCAAGATGGAAAGGATTGGGTAGTCTTGATTGATTATTCATCCTAAGGGACGATTTTATCCGCCTATTCAGTAATCGAAAAGAACTCTCTACATTTTGTTATTTGCGATACTTACGCAGGTGCATATTGACACTGGCTTGATAAGAATTTGCAAATACGGTCGTGTTCTATCCGCATTTCTAAAAATACCTTATCAAGGTCCACTGGCACTTTGCCAGCATCACACCCCTCCAGCTCGGTACATAATTGAGCAAGGACTTCCATGCCTAAACTGGCGCTTGATCCTTTTAGCGCATGGGCCGCTTCCTTGACTGTTTTGAAATCACCGAGCGGAATAGCCGAATTAAGTTGTTCCATGAGGCTATGACTATCTTCGAGAAAGATCGGTGCCATTTCATTTAAAAAAACATCAATATCTTCACCAAAGAGATCTTTTAAAATCAAGAAATTAATGCCGTGTGTTGTCTTAACTTTTTTTTTTGGTTTGATTTACCGGATGACTGGACTGGCGTGGTGGGTTGGCAGGCATAAAGTGCTTCAACAAGTGCATCCATCTTAATTGGTTTACTTACATAAGCATTCATCCCAACTGCTAAATATTTTTCACGGTCGCCTTCTCTCGCATGGGCCGTGACTGCAATTATGGTTGGCTGCTTAATTTTTTCATTTTGCTGACGTATTTTTTTTGTTGCAGTAATACCATCCATAATCGGCATTTGAATATCCATCAAGACGACATCATAATCATTTTCTAAGATTAGATCTAAACCAATTTGCCCATTCGTTGCGTGGTCGATTTTGTAACCTAATCGCTCCAACATCCGCTCTGCTACCTTTTTGTTAATCATGTTGTCTTCGACCAAAATGATCTTCAAGGGATGGTGATTGGCCATCAGCGCATTTTCTTTAAGCTCAGAGGTTTGGTGAGATGAATGATTCTTGGATACGTGGAGAGAACGAATAAATATTTCGTATATTGATGAAGAAGTGAAAGGGGTTTTTAATATACTGTCAAATGGAAACTCAATTTCAGCTTGATTGATGTTTTGGTCGATTAAGATAAACGCAATCGGTTTATTTTGCTCCTTTAGCTGGCGTAAAAAGTCAAAAGCTTCGTCCAGTAATGACTCTTCAATGCAGATCATGTCGAAACTATCTTTGCTTAACCAATATTGGGCTTCCGCATGACTGCTAGCCACATAAGGATGCATGCCAGCCAGCTTAGCGTCTCGGCTAATCGTTCGCCGAAAATCAACGTGACGGCCGATGATCAGAATGCGCTTATTCCGCAAGGCGAGATTATTTTCAGAGGGGGTTTTATCGGGGATGATGTTGGTCTCTTCGACAAAAACTGACAGAGTAAATGTTGATCCGGTACCATTTTGACTGGTAAATTCAAGATCACCACCCATATGATGGCATATCTTTTTTGCAATTGCTAAACTGATACCTAAGCCTTCATATTGGCGTGTAAGAGACGTATCATTTTGATAAAAAGGTTTAAAAATTTGGGAATGTTGGGAGGTAGGAATGCCTATGCCGGTATCAGCAACGGATATTTTTAGCAGACGGGCATCAGATTCTTCCTGCTTTTCAACAACGGCCGTTACATCGATTTGACCTTCTTCAGTGAATTTTATGGCATTGTCCATTAAATATTTTAAGAGCTGACGTATTCGTATGGAGTCTGCTAACAATACCTGAGGATTTCCTTCAGAAATTGACCAGTTGATAGTGATAGGTTTTCCGTAAATATTTGTGTTGTATGTTGGCACAATATCGCAAAGAAGTGTTTGAAGATTAAACGGTTGGGGATGCAAGTCGTAGTTAGAATCTTCCGCTTGGGAATATTCGATTAACTGGGTGATGATATTACCAAGCCGATCCCCATTTTCTATGATTGATTTTACCAAGTCGATTTGTTCAGAATCGAGACTGGTGTTTCGCAGCATGTTGATGTGACCGGTGACGGCATTGAGAGGTGTTCGTAGTTCGTGGCTGACAATATCTAGAAAGTTTGACTTAGCCTCAACGGCCGTATCTAGATGTTGCTTTTCGTAAGGCTCGATTGAAATATAACGGCCGTTAATATTTTGGTGCTCATCAAAAATTGGCTTGATCGTGACCCAAAAAGAAGCATCTGCTTTGCTTTGGTCTAAAAGTTGGAAAGAATTCAGCACTGTATTATCTAATCGATCTGATTGAAAAACCCAAGGTAAAACACAGTCATCGATAAAAAGACCAATTGGATTTTCTACCGTATGATCAAAAAATGAACAGGCTAAATGATTGTAAGCGTAAACTTTATTTTGATGATCAAGAACGATGATAGCATGAGAAATGCTGTCGATAACTTGTTGCCAATCAAGCATTGGTCGTGATTTCCTTAGTCGTGTGATTGTTAAGTACAGCCAAAACTATTTTGATGGGTACGAAAAGATTTGAGCTGTACTTCAATGCAAACGAAAACAGGTCAGCCAAATTTTTACCCATCGAATCTTATTAGTTTGCACTTAAACCATTTCTTGAAACAAGGAGATGACTTGGTTGAATTCAGCTTCAACTTGGGGCATTTTCATCGTGGCTGTTGCAAAATCGGCGGTTTTTGAGCAATTTTCTACAACTTGGCAATGTTGGGCTAAGTTGGCGAGGCCCATGCTAGCACTACTTCCTTTGAGGGCATGAGAAGATTCCTTCAATGCTTTTGGATCTTGTTCTGCGATTGCGCTTTTTATTTCACCCAACAGAACTGGTCCGTCCTCTAGGTACATCTCAGCAAGCTCAGGGAGCATAATATCAAATGCATCACCTAAGGACTCAGATAGCCATTCTTTCATCGTTTGCATAATTTCGTTTTTTGGTGTGACCTCTGCATTAAATACAGTCATTAGATTCTCCTAAAATTTGACGTTGTTAGACAAATTTAGCCAGTGGAAAATAGCAATCTTGTCCTTGATTTTTGCTTTTTCTTGGCAGCAGGTGTCTCAAATAGATTGAGATGAGAATTAACGCGGTGCCATGTGAGGCTGGGGTTGGCTGGTGGAATGGATTGGTGAGTTTCCTGACTATTTGAAAAGGCTAACAGTTCGAATTGAGTGCTAATCTTACCTTCAGGGTCTGATTCAATAATCGTTGTACCACGATTGATTCCATTTAAAAACTGCTTTGGCGCGTATGGAAGCTCTAATATGACACCGTGTTTGAGGGCGGTAACAATTTTCTTTGTTGGAATCGCACCAAACTCAAATGTATTATTTAAAACAATCTTGATTTTCTCTGGGTCATAACCCAGCTCTTTATAAACGTTTAGTGCTGTTGAAGCAGCTCGAATCGAAGCCATATCTGGCGCTAAAACTAAGAATATTTGGTCTGCAATGTCTAGCAGCTCTAAAGTGGCGTTGCTAAAATTATGGGGCAAGTCAGCCACAATATATTGATAACGAGGCCGAATCAATGATATGGCTGCGTTAATGGTTTCACCTGAAACGCGCTCAGCAATGATTGGATCGTTCGGTGCCCCAATAAAGTGTAAATTGGAAGGGTGTTTGGAAATAATCTTGGCCACACTCGGTAGGTCTAATTCTTCGGGTGGAATTGATTCTAAATTAGCCCACGACGTCGTTAAAGTTTTGTTGAGCATCAAAGCAAGTTGCCCTGTTCCCATAACGAGGTCAGCCAATAAGGTTGGCATATTCCAAAGATTTTGAAGCGCCATTGCTAAATTGACTGCAATGCTCGATGAACCAATCCCACCTCGAAGCGTGTGAACAGCAATAATATGCGCTTTATTTTTATTTTCTTCAATCTGGTTTTGAGCTGCTTTTAGTGCTTCTGAACGACGCAACAGGGCTGTAATTCGGGCCGCCAACTCTTTTTGCTCGAAAGGCTTACTTAAATAATCGTCAGCGCCGGCTTCGAAGGCACCTAATTTATCTTCAAGATCAGATTCCCCTGTCAGCACAATAATTGGTGTGTTGGCAAATTTTGGCTCTCTCCTAAGACGCCTTGTTACCTCAAATCCATCAATGCCTGGCATCATTTTGTCAGTTACGATTATGTCAGGATTGACATCCTTGACTATTTTCAAACCCTCAGCGCCACTTTCTGCCGTGGTCACTGTATATCCGAGACTTGTTAATGAGTTCTCAACAAGTTTTCTGATAATCCGGTCATCATCAATTAACAATATACGCGGCATACGTAACTCCCTACGTCATAGGTTCCAGTACAGTTTTTTCATTTTAAACGTTGTTGTTTGAGAACTCACTCCCGCATTAGTACCAAACAAAATTAACCCATTTGCTTTCTAATTCAATCCGAAAAATCAGTTGCATTTTCAACATTTTTCAACATTGGTACGCAATGGGCGTTATCGCTATACTCCAGTCATGAAGCAAATGTGGGTGACAAAATATGGTACACCAAATGTCTTGAAGCTTGAAGAATCTCATGATCCAATTCCACGCAATGGAGAGCTGCGTATAAAAGTTGAGGCCAGCGGCGTCAGCTTTTTAGATCTTGAGGCGCGTATGGGGAAAGGGGAGCAGGTGCCAACAGCACCTTTCGTGCCGGGTTTTGAAGTTGCGGGAACGGTTGAGCTAGTAGGACAAGGCGTTCCAGATTTCCAAGAAGGTGATTCGGTCTTTGCACTCACACGCTTTGGGGGATATGCAGATACAATTTGCGTTCCCTATTATCAGGTGTTTAAACGGTTACAGTGGATGCCGGTTCAAGATGCGGCTGCTTTACCGCTTAACTATTTAACCGCTTACTTGTTAGTACGCGTATTTGGTTCCGTGCAATCTGGTGACAAGGTTTTAATCCACAATGCTGGGGGTGGCGTGGGGTCAGCGGCGGTTGATATTTGCCGCATCATGGGGGCTGAAATATTTGGCACTGCTTCACCAGAGAAGTTTGATTACTTGCGTGGAAAGGGGGTTCAAAATTGCATCGATTATCGGAATCAAGATTACGAGCGAGTGGTTAAGGATTTGGCGGGGAAAAATGGTGTGCAGGTGATTTTAGATGGGCTTGGCGGGGTGCACTGGCCAAAAAACGGCCGTTTACTATCAAAAACGGGACGACACATTTATTACGGCATGCAGAGTAGTGTGAACGGCCAAACCTATTCCAAACTGGCCCACTGGCGGAACCTGATCATGACGCCAATCTTCCATCTGTTTCAGCTCACTAGCCAAAATCGATCCATTTCAGGTGTAAACATGCTTCAATTAATCGAAGAGCCTCATCTATACCAGAAATGGATGAAGCAAATCATTTCTTGGTACGATGAGGCTTTATTTAGACCTAACATTGACAAAGAGTTTTTGCTAAGTGAGGCTGAAAAAGCCCACCGTTACTTACACAACCGTCAAAATAAAGGGAAAGTCGTTTTAATGGTGACCCCGTAGCCATCCAAAGGTTTTTTGCCCGTTAGAAGGACGGTGAAAGCTACTTAAATATGCATCAAACTTACCCGTCAAACTTCGTGTGGTGCAAAGTTGGTCTAATTAGACATCGTAAGTCTATGATACTCAAAACTGGGCTAAATATACTTAGACTTACGATGTCTTGGTATTTTGGTCTCTTGTTTACGAAATAGTTTGACGACGGCGTACTTCAAGAACAACCCCAATTGCAATGAAAAGAATACCCATCACTGAAAGGGCCGGGATAAGCGTGCCAAGCCCTGCAGTTGATGCCGGTGCACCTGATTCAGGTAAAACAATGACTGCATCGCCACCTACGCCAGAACCAGAACCATTGGCCACACAGAAGTTGACATCCGTTTGGATAAGGCCCGTTTCAGGTAAGACAGGGGGATAAAGTGGATTTTCTGAGGTAACAGTCCATTCACTGGCGTCAGGCTTGGCGGTAACACGCCAAATGCTTTGGCCTGCTGCCACCAGACCATAGGTGCCATCCGCACCTGTTTCAAGATTAATGACAACAGCTTCATCGCTGCTCACAAATTCAATGGGAACACCAGCGACCGGATCTTCTCCTTCAACGCCTGTGTTTACACAAACACCATCACCATTGACATCAATGTAAATGGCGCCGTGAATGGCGCCCCGCTCTTCTTGTGCGTTTGCTAAACCGGCGGCGGCAAATAACAAAACAAATAGAGAGAGTAAGGTGTAAATAACGTTCATTTTCTTCATAAACTAATCCTCAACTTTATGATTAATTGGTAAATCATGCTGATATTTTACTTTGGAGCATTATGACTCTGCGTCTGTTTCTGTGGGGTGGGCAACGACGATTAAACGGTGTGAGTTATCTGTGTAGGGCCAACAGGTGACTAGGGTTAAACGCTCATCGTCGGTATGTTCAATCCACTGAGCATTTTCTAGCCGAACCTCAAGTGGTTGGTCTCTTTCTTCGATGATGAGCACCTCAGATACAGTGTAACTGTAGGATTGTAATGGATCAAACAGGGTGATTTCGGCACCGACTTCAAGTTCATCTAGATCCCGGAATATTTCACCATGAATGTTGTGGTGTCCATTTAGAACAGTGTTGCCATTTTGCCCAATGCGGGAGCTTGAGTGATGCCAACCCGCAATGAAATCGCTGGGAACCTGCCACTGAAATACAGTGTCTCCTTCATGCTCAATCGCCTGTAATCCAATTGGATTAATGGGAGCATCAAGCTCGATCTCTGGAATAATGAGCCGCACGGGTTGACCAACATTTGGCTGAGCTGCCTCAAGGGCGTTGACAAAGTGGTCTGGGTACGGTGTCGATTCGAGGGGCGTTTCAGGGAGAAGAGCCAGGTCATCTTCGTCTTCAGCGGGAGGAACGGCCGTTTCTGTCGGCAGGACCAGCTCAGAAACCGCAGTTGGCAAAGCCTCAGCCGTTTGGTTACTGCCAAGCTGATTAAGAATAAACCAGCTCAAACCGGCCGTAACCACAGCAATTAAGCCGATAGCAATGAAAAATAAACTGACCGGAATATTCCCTTCACTTGAACTGGATGACATAAAGCGTAGTATAAACGAGGTTTGTGGTTATGTAAAGAAAGGAGCACTGGCTAAGATACCGCTTATGTATTCCGAAGTTTCTAAATTGAAAAACGCCTTAGATAAAAGCTTCGGAACATCGAGGAAACGAAGTTTGCAGCCCTCGTTTTATTCAAAACAGGAACTTCGTTTCCCTTAAACTTCGTTTTGTAGCTGATCAATCAATGTAGGCAATATTTCACCGGCTGGATAAGAGAGCGTATGCGTTACATAGCGCGATAGGGGAGTTGGATTAGGATTAATTTCAATAACGGCCGTATTCTTCTCAAGAGCAATCAAAGGTAAGGAAGCTGCCGGTTGAACGAGCGATGATGTCCCGATTGAAAGAAACAAATCACACTGTTCAGCAGCTTCAAAAGCCTCTTCGATGGCGGTTCGCGGTAGCCCTTCGCCAAACCAAACCACATCTGGACGAAGATAGGCGCTGCAGTGAGGACAGCGGGGCGGCGTTTCAGTAGATTCCCAATGAGTGACAATGCGATGCTCTGCGGAGCATTTGTAGCGGTTGATACGGCCGTGTAGCTCAATGATGTTTTGGCTACCTGCCTGAGCGTGCAGGCCATCTACATTTTGAGTGATTAAGGTCAAGGTCGGCACCAAAGATTCTAATTCAGCCAGCGCAAAATGCCCTGGATTGGGCATCGCCTTCCCAACAAGTTCTGCTCGCCACTGATACCAGTCCCAAACGAGTTTTGGGTTCGCTTCAAATGCTTGGGGTGTAGCCAGGGCCTCCGGATCATACTGTGCCCACAGCCCAGTTTGGGCTTCTCTAAAGGTGGGAATCCCACTTTCAGCCGAAACGCCGGCACCCGTTAAAACGGCAATATGTTTAGCCTGACGAAATAGATTGATAATGTGGGAATTTCTTTGGGTCATCTCATAATCCTAAAATCGCTTGGGCAAGCAAGAAGTAAATTAATAAGGCTGACGCATCGACAAGGGTCGTAATCATGGGGCCGCTGATAACGGTAGGGTCGATTTTAAATTGATTTGCTAAGATTGGTACTATTGTTGCTACGGTTACTGCCCAAGTGACGACGATAGGCAGGGTGAGGGAGACAACCCAAGCAACCTGAATATCCTGCGTGAGTAAAGCTGTGACACCGAACCCACAAACACCCATTACTAGACCAAGGGTAACAGCCGCGGCGGCCTCTCGTTGCCATGCTTTCCCCAAGTTTGAAAGGCGGACTTCATCAAGCGTGATCGCCCGAATAATTGTGGCAACCGTTTGAGACCCTGCATTCCCTCCAGTTCCGGTAACAAGCGGCATGAAAAACCCAAGCGCAACAACTGCCTGCAGTGTTGCTTCGAAATTCTGAACAACGCGAGCCGTAAAAATAGCGGCCACAAACAGCAATAATAGCCAGCCAATGCGTTTTTGAATGACTCGGAATATTGAGGCGGAAAAATAGGGCTGTTCAAGCGGTTCGGACCCACCAAGCCGCTGAATATCTTCTGTGACCTCTTCTTCAAAAACATCTAATACGTCATCAACTGTGACGATACCCAGCAAGCGTTCCCGATCATCAACGACAGGAATTGCAAAATAGTCGTAGCGAGAAACTAATTCAGCTAGCTCTTCCTGATCCGCAGATACATTAACAGCAAAGACTTCTGGTGACATGATTTCGTCAATTGTGGCTTCAGCCGGGGAGAGGATTAAGGTTCGTAGCGGGACTACCCCAATGAGCTTGCCAAAGCGGTCAACGACATAGAGGTAGTGAAGCGTTTCAGCATCTTGAAGCCGACGTAGATGGTCTAAGGTGTCATTAACTGTCCAGCTTCGACGCAGCGCCGCCACATCCCGATTCATTAAACGACCAGCCGTCTCATCATCGTAGCTCAGAAGGGCTTGAACGTCAGCGGCCTCCTCCGGTTCCATGAGTTGAATAAGACGATCTGAAATAGGGTCAGGCAGGTCAAAAAGGAACTCAGCTGCGTCATCCATCGGCAGCACGTCGAGAAGATCTGCTAGTCGTTCGTCATCGATTTTCTCGACAAGGATTGGCCTTGTTTCCGCCCCAGTTTCGTCTAAAACCTCACTGGCTTGTTCGATGGGGAGCAGGCGAAAAACAGCCACTGCTTCAACAGCCTCTAGTTCTTCAAGCTGAGCGGCCAAGTCTGCCGGATGAACATGGGTTAACTTTTCAGCTAACTCATTGAGCTTGTTTTGTTTGAGTAAGTCCTGAATTTCTTCAAGCTGTAGTTCAATATATCCCATATCTTCCATAGATACAGTCTCCATAATATTGAGGGTTATTTGTGATTTGACCTCGTGTAATTATTCACCGCTTCATAAGATTTCACAATGTAGCAGCTTCTAATGGATTCACTGGGTACTACTTTGTTACCAAAGTTTTAAGTGAAACGAAGTTCCTGTTTTGAATAAAGTGCTGGCTTTAAACTTCGTTTCCTCGGGGATCCGAAGCATTTATCTAACATGGTTTTCAATTTAGAAACTTTAGAACACTTAAATACTTCTTCTTTGGAAAAATTGAAACTTCTTAGTTAACGAAGTCTTACTTAGCACATTAACTAGAGTTCCTATTCCACACTCTCACCGCGCCAGCCTTCTAGAATCCAACTGGCCATACCGTCTTCTTGCCAAGATAGAGCATCGACCCAAATGGCGTTGACGAGTAAATCCCAGTGTAAATGATTGCCAGTTGATAAGCCCGTTGTGCCTACTTCGCCCAACAATGCGCCCTGTTCGACTAAGATTCCCGGAGTGACCGCAACGGAGGATAGATGGTAATAGCCAGAATATATACCTAAGCCGTGGTCAATGATTACCGTTCCGCCTCGAACGTATAAAAACTCTGCCACGATGACTGTGCCTGAGGCGGGCGACAACACGGCCGTTCCCCCATAGGCGGCATAGTCAACGCCTTCGTGATAGGTTCGATAGGGTCCACCGTTATACGATCGACGCGCGCCAAAGGGAGAGCTAATACTCAGAAAACTGTTGACCGGCGTTTGAAATGGCGTGCGCCACTTGGGTTGAGGTGTCACAATCTCCCACTGTTCAAATAGCCACTCCCGTTCTGCTTGGATGGCTTCTTGGTCAATTTGAGCAGCCGTGCCGGTCAGCGTGATTTGCTGATAGCTCCAAAGATCAGGGTCCTCAAACCGCCAAGGTTGGGTCCAATATGCGCCGTCTGTGCCAATAATCTCAAGCAGCGGTGCTCCTGATCCTTGAAATGCCCCAGTGCCGGTTAATCCAACAATCGACTTTTCATTTTGAGCGACAGTTATTAAACGGCCGTTTAACCGACTCTCAACAGACGTTTCTTCATTAGCGATGCCACGCCAGCCAATCGCTATGCCCGGTTCAGCAGGAATATGGGACAGCTCAAGCTGTTCAAAGCCATGCGGCAACACTCTTGGAATGCCTGTCTGATTTGGAATGAAAAGAGTGCCATAGAAAGGTTGATAAGGATTTGATAATTTATTCGCATAGGCAACTTCGAACGGCGAAAGATTGTGCCGAATAGCTGTGCTGAGTAAGCTCTCCCCTTGGAGGAATACGGCCGTGCCACTTCGTTCAGACTCGTTTGAAGAGACAGTGATCGAACTGCCCATGGCCGGATTAAGGTATGGATTGACAAGGCTGTTTTGGGCAATGAGGGGGTCTTTTTCAAGCTGGAATCGCCAGGCTAAACTTTCCCAGCTGTCACCCGGCATGATTGAAATTTGAACGGGAGATGTTTGAACGGCTTGGGCTGGTTTTAAGGAGACGAGAAGCCAGAGTACGAGTAAGCTTAATAAGGAAACGGACTTTCTTTTTCTCATTGCCCTATTTTGTAAAGAGTGCCTAATTTTTGCCAGCTTAATTTGTGAAAACACCAGAATTTATGATAGTGACTCAACTTTTTAATTTGAAGGTGGTAAACTTAACGTTTCGATTGAGCAATCAAGTGAAACGAACTTCCTGCTTAAAATAAGGAATGCGTTGAAAATATGAGTCGAACAGCAAAAATTGAGCGAAAAACTAAAGAAACTCAGATTAGTGTAACCATTAACCTGGATGGGCAAGGTAGCTGTGATATTGCAACCGGTGTCGGCTTTTTGGATCATATGCTAACGGCCGTTGCTGTGCACGGTCTGTTTGATTTAACTGTCGCCTGTCAGGGAGATTTGCACATCGATACCCATCATACCATCGAAGACGTAGGCATCGTATTAGGTAAAGCGCTAGATGAAGCCCTCGCCGATCGCCAAGGAATTTTTCGGATGGGTCATGCTTATGTGCCGATGGATGAATCTTTGGGATTTGTGGCGCTTGATTTTAGTGGACGGCCGTATACGGTTTTCGAGGCTAGCTGGAACACCCCAGCAATTGGCCAAATGCCAACTGATCTGGTGCAACACTTTTTTGAATCGGTGGCTGTGCACGCCAAACTAACCCTACACGCCAAGATTCTTCACGGTCGAAACGATCATCACAAAGCAGAGGCACTATTCAAAGCACTAGGGCGAGCCATGCGGCAAGCAGTCGCTATTGATGAGCAGCGACAGGGTGTGGCGTCAACAAAAGGGACAGTGACGGCATGACAAAAATTAATTTGACCATGATCGATTATGGGGCAAGCAATTTGCGCTCAGCCTATAAAGCGTTTGAAATGGTAGGTGCTGATGTCCATGTCACCTCTGATCCTGAGGAAATTCTGCAGGCGGAACGACTCACTCTGCCCGGTGTTGGGGCGTTTGGCTCTGGTATGGCGGCTTTGCGCGAGCGAGGGGTGGATACGGCCGTTCAAACCGCTGTCAAGCAGGGCAAACCACTGCTGGGTATTTGCGTCGGTATGCAATTTTTGTTTGATGAAGGGGATGAGATGGGAATTCATCAGGGGTTGGGGTTGATTCCTGGCAAGGTAACTCGGTTTCCAGAAGGTGACTATAAAGTGCCTCACATTGGCTGGAACCAAATCCATTTTAATGAAGAGCATCCTCTGCTGGTTAACGTGCCGCCCCAAAGCTATGCTTACTTTGTGCACTCTTACCACTGCATTCCCGAGCAGTCAAAGGATACGGTTGCCTCTACGCCGTATGGCCAGAATTTTTCAGCGATTGTGGGGCGGGGCAATGTGTATGGTATTCAATTCCATCCTGAAAAGAGCCAGACGACGGGGCTTCAAATTTTGCGAAACTACCTCGAGATGACGTTATGAAATTCACAATTTTTCCCGCCATTGATTTACGAAACGGCCGTGTTGTGCGCCTGAAATATGGGGATCCTAATCAGCAAACCACCTTTAGTGATGATCCGGTTGCCATGGGACAACGTTGGTTAAACGCTGGCACTGAATGGCTTCACATTGTTAATCTCGATGGGGCGTTTGATGAAGCGGGTAGCGCGAACTGGAGCATCCTGCCTGATTTAGCCCAGCTTGGCTGTAGCGTGCAGTTTGGCGGCGGTATTCGGTCTTTGAAGGATGTGGAAAAAGCGCTTGCCGCTGGTGTGGACCGCGTCATTTTAGGCACAGTGGCGATTGAAAATCCTGAGCTTGTGAAAACGGCCGTTTCCCAGTTTGGGGCAGAAAAGATCGTTGTTGGTATTGATGCCCGAGATGGTCGAGTAAAAACGCGCGGCTGGCAGACCGATACGGCCGTGTCACCCGCCCAGTTAGGCAAACAAATGGCGGAAAACGGCATCAAAACCGTTATTTATACAGATATTAATCGTGATGGTGTCTTAACGGGCGTCAACGCCGAAGCCACCGTTCATTTAGCAAAAGATACGGGACTTAATGTGATTGCCTCCGGTGGCGTGGCGTCATTTGAAGATATTGCGCTATGTCAAAAATATGTGAATGATGGCGTGGTAGGTGTGATTACAGGTCGGGCTATTTATGACGGCCGGATCAATCTTGCCGAGGCATTTACAAAGCTACGGCAGTGATTGACTGGTGTGCCAACAAATGGATTAACTGAAATGTATCAATGGCTTCTTTTCGATGCAGATAACACTTTGTTTGATTTTTCCCTCGCGGAGGAAAAAGCTTTTCAGGCAACTTTTGCTGCCCAAAACCTGCCATTTTCTGACAAGACTTTCCAACAGTATAAGCAGATTAACAAGATTGTTTGGGAACAGTTTGAGCAAGGGCTACTGACCCCTGATGAAGTTAAAGTGACTCGGTTTGAGCGTTTGTTTGAAGCCCTTCATATTGAGCAAGATTCAAAGCGTTTCTCCACTGCCTACACAGACCAGCTTAGCCTGCGGGATGATTTGCTGGATGGGGTAGAAGCGTTACTTGCCACGCTCGCACCAACTTATAAAATGGGGCTGATCACCAACGGCTTAAAAAAGGTGCAGCGCTCCCGCTTAGCCCGTTCATCCATTCAATCTTATTTTGATCCAGTGATTATTTCTGAAGAGGTCGGGAGCAAAAAACCAGAAACAAAGATTTTTGATGTTGCCTTCACTGCAATGGGGAATCCGGCCAAGGCGTCGGTGCTGATTATTGGTGATAGCCTTTCATCTGATATTTTGGGCGGCATCAATTATGGCATTGATACCTGCTGGTACAATCCCAGTAGGAAGCCAAATTCTGATCGGTTGCCATTAACTTATGAAATTCAATCCCTAGATCAGTTGCCACAACTTTTAGCGGAAAAGAAGGGGAATTAGGAGAAACAATGCTAGCAAAACGCATTATTCCTTGTTTAGATGTAAAAAACGGCCGTGTGGTCAAGGGGATCAACTTCGTTGAACTAAGAGATGCCGGTGATCCGGTTGAGCAGGCGAAGGTGTATGATGCAGCCGGTGCCGATGAGCTAGTTTTCCTCGATATTACTGCCACACATGAAGCTCGCAAGACGGTTCTTGACATGGCGAGAGCCGTTGCTGATCAGGTGTTTATTCCTTTTACCGTCGGTGGTGGCATTCGTACGGTTGATGATATGCGGGAAATGCTCCGCTCGGGGGCAGATAAAGTGAGTATCAACTCGGCTGCGGTTAAAAATCCAACGGTTATTTCTGAAGGAGCTGAAGCGTTTGGTAGTCAGGCGATTGTGGTGGCTATTGATGCCAAGATGATTGAAAACGGCCGTTGGGAAGTTTATGTAAGCGGCGGCCGCAAGCCCACGGGTCTCGATGCCGTTGAGTGGGCTATGAAAGCAGAACAGCTAGGGGCCGGGGAACTGCTTCTGACCAGCATGGATGGTGATGGAACAAAAGAAGGGTATGATCTCTCTTTAACCAAGGCGATTTCTGAAGTTGTCAATATTCCCGTGATTGCCTCAGGCGGGGCGGGCACAAAAGCCCATTTTGCTCAAGCGTTAACTTTGGGCGGGGCTGATGCGGCGCTGGCGGCCTCTCTTTTTCACTATAAAGAACTGTCCATTCAAGAAGTTAAAGATTATTTGGTTGAACAAAAGATTCCGGTGAGGCCGTTTCGGACCTATGATGAACTTAAAATTTGATAATCGTGGCTTAATAACGGCCGTTGTTCAAGATGCGAATACTAACCAAGTCCTGATGGTTGCTTGGATGAACGAAGAAGCGTTTGAATTAACGCAACAAACCAAAGAGGCTCATTTTTGGAGCCGTAGCCGTCAACAGCTTTGGCATAAAGGGGCCACTTCTGGCAATGTGCAAAGGGTGAAAGAGATTCGCGTGGATTGTGATGCAGACACCCTGCTTATGCTTGTCGAGCCAGCTGGACCTGCTTGCCATACGGGTGAAACAAGCTGCTTTTTCACAACAATTGATGAATAGATAGGAAATGTAAGCATAAATGTTAGACACAATACAAAAACTACAAAAGGTCATCGAAGATCGCAAAGAAAACCCAACTGAAAAATCCTATACAGCGTCCTTATTCCGAGATGGTGAGGATGAAATTTTAAAAAAAATCGGTGAAGAATCCGTAGAAGTGATCCTTGCGGCAAAGGGACAGGGCCACCAGCGTATCATTGAGGAGACTGCTGATTTGATTTACCATACCATTGTCATGCTTGTCGATAAAGGGGTATCATGGGATGATATTTTACAAGAACTATCCAAACGTAGTCGGTAAAAAATGAGATGAAAGTAGCGGTCAAAACAAAGACAAAACGCATTGTTGATGTTGAAGAAGGGCGTGCCTTTATTGTCACCGATTTGCACGGTGATTGGGACGCTTATCGTCGCTACCGTGACAAGTTTTTTGAGCTAAACGGTCAGAATCAAGCCGACTTCTTCTGCGTTTTGGGCGATATGATCCACTTTACTGGCCCAGAAGCCAGCGATCGCTCGGTTGATATCGTTTTGGATTTAATTCGCCTGCAAGAAAAGCACCCAGATAAGATTCGGTGCGTGCTTGGCAATCATGAATTACCGCACATCTACAGCATTACGCTTCAAAAAGGGAACGAGTTTTACACCCCTCGATTTGAAAAAAGCCTTAAAGAAAACCGTGAAAAGATAATC